>JAZQFG010000045.1:0-10616 GCA_045539375.1 Acutalibacteraceae bacterium
ACGATCCGACTTACACAGGCCGGGTCTTGGCGTAGTCCACCACGGCGGCCATGAGATCGGATACCTTGGACAGCTCGGCCTCGGTCTGCTGGATCTCTCCGGCCAGCGCATGAAAGCGATCCGTGGCCGCCTCAGTCTTGGCCGCCAGCTCGTCGTATTCCATCAGATCATTTTCTTTCAAGAATTGCAGAGCTGCGGCCATCTGCTTCAAATTGTAGACCTTGGCCCACCGCTTATAGGCCGGGCCTTTGCCGTGGCTCATGCGCTCCTGAATGTCAATCAGCAGATTGACCCGCTGGGGTGCGGGACGGGAGCCACGCCTGGGCTCGGCCTTGCGGGTGGGAGCCTTGCCGTCAATGACAGCCTGAACGTCCTCCGGGCCGTAGCCGTCCCCCAGCGTGGATGCCCGGAAACGGGTTGCCCGCTCCTGTCCTGGCACTCGGAATGAAGTCACGCCGCCCCGCCCGCGCTTCACCTCAATACCCGCCTGTTCCATGCGCCGCAGGAAGTCGGGAAGATCGGCGGGGCGCTCGGTCAGGGCCTCATCAATAGCAAGGCGTATCTGCTCCTTATAGGAGAGCTTTTGATCCCCGCCCAGCCATTGCCCGTAATGCAGAAAGCGGCCCTTGCTGTGGAACTTGGGATTTGCAATGACGGACAGATTGTGCTCCAGACACACCCGGTCAGAGAGCCGCCGCAGGGCAAAGGTGGAGCCGATGAAGTTGCGGAACTTTCGGGATCGGTCATAGGCCGTGGAGTTGTAGTAAATGTGGTTGTGAATATGACCCTTGTCTATGTGAGTGCAAACGAAGAATTGATATTTTCCCTTTGTCCAGCGCATCGCTGTTTCGTAGCCGATGCGGTTGGCCTCCTCCACCGTCACCTCGCCCTGCGGGAACGCCTGACGGATCTGGTAGCACAGCGCACCGCGCTCGGCCTTGCGGTCTGTTTCACCCTCATACTGATTTTTCACCACCATAAACTCGGCGTGCGCCGTGGCGGGATCGCATAGGTAGGAGGACACCGCCCCCAGCTTCTCCGGGTTCAGGCCGTAGTCAAAACGGTCTTTCAGACTTTGCAGGGCCGTCCGCTTGGCGGCCTGCTTATGAGGTTTGATATAAGTTGTGGCCGTGAGCGGCCCTCCTCTCTATATGACAAACGGCGGCTGTGGTCAGCCGCCGTTTCTGCATCTTCTGGCCACCGTGACCAGAAGTATTAGCCTGTGATGAAGCCCCGCAAGGCATAGTTGAGCTCGTCCAGCTTGCCCAGTAGCCACACGGCAAGAGCCGGCAGACCAAAGGGCGAAATGGCAAAGGCCATGATCAGCCCGGCGACGCCCGTTTGCATATCGCCCTCCCAAACAATAATCAGCGCACTCAGGATGCCCAGCAGAGAAGCGAGGATCGACAGAACGCCAGCGGAAAGACTCAGCAGGAACGAGAGCGCAGCCACAAGCAGGGTCAGCACCAGCACGAAAGGAGCGGCGATGATTTTTAGAATGATCCGCATTGGTTTTACCTCCTATTTCCTGTATATGTCTATTATAACTCTGAAAAAATCGGCACTCAAGGATGTCCCGGTTCTCCCTGCCTCTGGCCACCGTGACCAGAAGTAGGGACAGCCGGGGAACGGCGTGGGGCCGTTCCCCTTGTGTCAGAGCGTCAGAATGGCGGAGAGCTGGGCCAGCAGATCGGACAGCGGCCCCCACAGGTCGGCATAGTCCTTTTGAAGCTGTTTCAGCTCGTCCGGGTAAAAGCCGCCGTAGCTGTTGGCGTGGATCGCCGCCTGATTGAGATTGTTTGCACAGCGCCGCTGGAGGGAAACCAGCTCCTTGACCGGGGAAAGGTCAACGTGGAGCACATAACCGCCCAGCGCCATTTTTCGGATATAGGCGCTCATGTTGCGGATGCCAGCCTCGGCCATGCGCTCCTGAATGGTGTCCAGCTCGTCAGGGCGCACCCATATATTGATCGGCACATTGCGGACGCGCTTCTTGGTCAACGATCCTCACGCTCCCGGCTCCGCTTGGGGCGGGGCGGCTCCTTTACCTTGTCCAGCGGCTTTTCCCGTTCCGGGGGTTGAATGGGCAGATTGTTGATCAGGCCGTCAATGTGGTTGTAGTTCTGCTCCACAGACAGCTCGGCGTTTTTGGTGTGTTCCATGATACCTCCTATCTGTCCCCCTTGTCGGGGACGTTCCTTTTCGGAGCCGTCTGGCCCCGGTCAGCCTCGGCCAGCTTTGCTGCCTCCTGCATCTGCTGGGCAATGGGCCAGGGCGTGACCTCCCGCTGTCCGTACAGCCGCTTGTGGTCAGCCACACGGGAATTGAAATCCAGCTCAGCTGCGGCCTTGTCCGCGTAGTAATGGCCCCAAAAGTAGGAACGGCCCCTGTCCGTGTCATTGAATTGCCATGTCACAAACGGAGCCGGTGCCTTTAGGTTTTCACCCAGCGCAAAACCGCTCCCGCCCTCAAAGAGAACGGATCGCCGTATGGTATAGCCAGCGTTTTTCTCCACGGTTGTCTCCTTTCAAAATGTTAGCAGTATCGGGCCAAAATGGGGCGGGCCATGAAAACATACGGCCCACCCCAAAAGCGGCCCCGGAAAGCCCTGTAATCTCGGGCTTTTTCGAGGGCAAATGCTCACACATCAGCCCCGGTATTTCCGCATATATCCCCGCTGTTTTTTCAGCCTCGCGGCTTTGGCACAGGCCGAGGAGCAGTAGCGTGTGCGCCTATCCGGGAGAAAGACCCTGCCGCAGACGGGGCAAATCCGGGTTTCCGGGGCCGGGCCGTCTTGCGTCAGTGCGGCCTCCAGCACAGGATCAAGGGGCAGAACGGCCTCCCGGAAGTAGCGGCAAAAGGCCCCCGTCCAGCACTTGCCCAGCATATAGAAATCACAGTCCAGCGGCAGGCAGCCGCATTCTTTGTCATAGTTGGCGCACCACTTTGTCACCAGCTTGCGGATCGTGGCCTTTTCCTCGCGGGGCAGCTCCCGGCTCATTCCTCGCCGTCCTCGTCCCAAGGCGGGGTATCGTCCTCGGGATCGATTTCGTCATAGGCCGCGCCGTCAAAGGCATCGTATTCGCCGCCGTAGTTCTCCTCGGACTCAGCGGCCCTTTGCTTTTTGGGACGATAGATTTTGAAGTACCACCCGGCCCCGCCGCCGATGCCAACCACGGCCAGCGCAAGCAGAAGCATCCCGGCCCCGCCCGTGGCCTTGGGCTGTTCAGGCTCCGGTTCCTCGGTAGGTTCGGGATCGTTCGCAGGTTCAGGCGCAGGCGCAGGGGGTGTAGGTTCGGCGGGCATTTCTGCGAGGGCCAGCAGATCAGCCTCGGTGACGGCGTTTAGGAAAAACACATTTTCCGTTTCCCGTTGGCGGTCAATAACCAGATAAAAGACATTCTCGGCGGGGGTCATAATGGTGAAAAACTCCTTGCCATCCTCGTCTGTGGCATTGTCCACCACCGTCCCCGTCCCGGAGGGAGTAAAGGGTTTCGGCTCGGAATCGGGCGTTTCCACTGGCAGCTCCTCGGCAGGGTCAAGTCCCTCCCAAAGCTCTACGCCGCCCGTGTCCTCCATGTACTCGTCACCGCCCCCGGCGTAGGCCGTCACGGAGAAGCCGCACATCAGAACGGCGGCACAGAGGGTGGCTGCCAGCATCCGAAACTTTCTCATTCCGTCACCTCCTCCACGGGTGCGGGCTTCTGGCCACCGTGACCAGAAGCGCCCCGGAGCTGCTGGAGCACCAGCGGCAGCTCCTCCAGCGAAACGCTCATACCGCGCACGATGTCCACGATCTCGCTGTTTTCGACCTCCAGCTTCTTCTGTTCCAGTTCTTTCAGCCGGGTCTGCTGTTCCACGATCTTGGCCTTGACCTTTTCAATCTCGGCCTGAATTTTTGCGCTTTTTGTAATTGCCATGTATCAAATCCTCCTTTACGGTAATCGCCCGTAGGCGTACAAATGCGACTGCCAATAGCTTGTGTTCAGGTTGGCGTACTGGATGGGATCTCCGCAATGGAGCATCCAGCCGTCCCCCACATAGATGCCCACATGAGAGACGCCGGGGGTATCATACGTTCCGGTGAAGAACACCAGATCGCCGGGCCGGGGGCTGCTTGTCCGGGAGCAGATGTTGTAAAGGCCCTGCGCCCCCAGCCGTCCGAAGTCCCAGCCGCATTGGTTGTAGACATAACTGACGAACCCAGAGCAGTCAAAGGACGTGCTGGGCTGATAGCCGCCCCACACATAGGGGAACGCGATATACTTCTCGGCTTCCTCCAGAATGGCGGCAAAGGTTTCGTCGGTCAGATACGACTCCGGGACTTCATGCTCCGTAGGGCCGTTTGTGACGTACTTGCCCACATAGGGAGAGGACGGAAACAGGTCGGGCCGGTTGCCCAGCGTGGACATATACAGGGCGTACATAGAGAGCTGTTCCTCGGTCATCATATAGATCGGCACATGGGAAAGGTTGAAGTTTTCCAGCGTGACGGTGCAGATGAAATAATCGTAGTACACCCGGTAGCTGTCCGTGTGGGTCACACCGTCCTCGTCCACCCATGTGTCCGTTTCGATGTAGTACCGCTGCTCCGTCACCACTTCTTCGGTCAGAATGTACTGGCGGTCAAAGAGGTCTTGGAGCGTTCCCTGCACCTCGTCCAGCGTCCACGCCCCCTCATGGAGTGCGGAGATCATGGAGATCAGCACATAGGGGTCGTGCTCAATATCATCGAGGTCAAAGTGGTATTCATCGTAATCGTGGGTGGAATCGTAGGTGTCGAGGTAGTCTTGAAGCTCGTCCTCCAGACCGCAATAGTCGGCCTCGGCCCCCAGCATATCCGCATCCTCCGCCTTGTAGGTGCTGGCGGCCACCGCACCCACAAGGCCGTTGCCCACCGTCACCATCGAGGACATACACGACTGCATCAGCAGAAGCAGGAGCACACAGCCCAGCGCAAGGAGCGATCCCACGGGATGCCGCTTGGCAAAGGCCACCGTTTGGGCGGCCAGCTTTTCCGTGGTGACTGCCGTTTTTTCGGCAGCCTTGGCGCTCTGCTTGGCGGTTTCCCGCGCCCGCTTCTGATACTCCCGCTTCAGCTTGTGCTTATGCCACATCCTGGCGGCGCTTTTAGCGGTCTCGGGCTGTTCTTGGGCAAACTTGCGGGCGTTGTAATCCGCCGTGGCCTTGATATACCGGGACTCGGCGCGGGCGGCAGCCTTGGCCGGGTGCTCCCGGACGGCCTGTTTCACCTTGCGTTTACCATAGTGGAGGGCAGCCTCCCCGGAACGCTCGACAAAGTGACCGCCCTCCACGCCTACGTTGTCATGCTCCTCCTGATAGATTTTCCCATGCACAAAGGCATGGGCCTCGGCCCCGGCCACCCGGCCTGCCCGCTTCACGGGGCCGGGTTTCTTGGGCGGCTTCTGTGCGACCAGCCGATCACGGGCCTTGCCCAGCTTTTCCTCCCGGCTCTCCATGCGGAGCTTGGATTTGTGGAGCTTGGCCTGTTCGCTGTCCTGATGAAACTTCTGGCCACCGTGACCAGAAGCACCGCCCGGTCTACTCTGTCTGTTTTCCATTGGCGGCGTCCTCCGGCTTGGTGGTCAGCAGATTGTAAATCTCTCCTCGGGGGAAACGGTCTGCAAACGGAATCGTCACGCTCCCATAGAACAGCAGGCCCTCACCGGAATTGGACTGCGTGATATAGGAAAGCTGGTGCTCTGATATGCCGATCTGCTTGGCGAGGATGGCCCGGTCGCTTTGAGCCTGTGACAAGAGGATCATAAAGTCCGTGTTGTCCAGAATGTTCTCGATCTCCCGGCTGGCCAACAGGTCTTTGACGTTCTGCGTCAGGGCCGACGGCACACAGCCCTTTTTGCGAAGCATCTTCCAGACGGCCACGAAGTAGCTGGCGGTCAGCGGATCGCGCAGAAGAATATGGAACTCGTCGAAGTAGCACCACGTCGAAACGCCGTTTTTGTAGTTGGCATTGACCGCCGAAGTGACAAAATCGTTGGTGATGTGCATGGCGATCTTGCGGAGGTTTTCACCCATGCCTTTCAGCACGAAGCACACCACGCGGGAATTGAGGTTGACGTTGGTGGGGTGATTGAACAGGTTGAGGGAGCCTGTGCAGTAAAGCTCCAATGCCGTGGCGATCCGCTTGGCCTCGGGTTCGGGCTGTTTCAGCAGCTCCTCGTACAAATCTTGGAGCAGGGGCGGCTTGGCCGTTTCCAGCCCCAGCGCGATCTCCCGGTACACCTGACGCACACAGCGGTCAATCACGGTTTTCTCAATGGGCTGCAAGCCCTCCTTGCCGCCCACGATCAGCTCGCACAGGGACAGCAGGAAGTCCGCTTTCATGGAAAGGGGGCTGTCCTCGTCGTTGACGCTCATTTGCAGATCCATCGGGGAAATGTGGTTCGGGCTGTCCGGGGCAATCTCGATCACCTGACCGCCCAGCCGCCGCACCAGCGGGGCATATTCTCCCATCGGATCTACCACCAGAATCCGATCCTGCGGAATTGTCAGAAACACATTGAGCAGCTCCCGCTTGGCGGCGAAGCTCTTACCACTACCCGTCGAGCCGAGGTACATTCCGTTGGCGGATTTCAGTTTTTTGCGGTCAGCCATGATGACGTTATGGGAAAGGGCGTTCATGCCGTAATAGAGGGATGGCCCATCCATGCGAAGCTCCCGCGTCATAAAGGGAATAAAGATGGCCGTGGAGCTGGTGGTCATGCCCCGCTGGATTTCAACGCCGTTATAGCCCAGCGCCAGCGAGGACATATAGCCCTGCTCCTGCTGCCAGTCCAGCCGCTTCAAAGCACAGTTATACTTCTGCGCGATGCCGCCCACCGTGAAAATATCGTTTTCCAACCGCTCCCGCGTGGGGGCGGTGTTGACGATCAGGAACGTCAGGAGGAACATTCGCTCATTTCGGGACTGGAGCTCGGCCAGCAGGTCTGCCGCGTCCTTGGAAAAGGTAACGAGGTCTGGCGGGAGAATATCGGGATCGTACCCAGCGCGGGTGGCCTTGCGCTGTTCCTCCACCTTCATTTTGTCGATGTCGGAGATTTTGCCCTTGACCGTCTTAATGGCCTTGACCTGATCCACCGTCTGAATGTGCATGGTGACGGTCAGCTCTGCGTCCAATTCCAAAATCTCTAACAGGAGCTTGTCCGACATTTCCGACGCCATGATCTGCAAGTAGGACGCCGCGCCCCACGTCTGGCCCACGCGGAACAGCCGGGACTGTCGGAAGTCGAAGCTGTCCGGGACGATAAAATCTTTCGTCCCCAGCCCGGTATGGGCGATGTCGGCCCACTTGAAGCGGAACGGCTCCCGGCTGCTGGGGTGGAGCTGACCGTGGAGCAGGGCCAGACGCTCCCGTCCGTCGAGGGGCTGGGACTGCACCCCCAGCCGCTTAAAGTTGCCCATAACATCGGCCTCCACACGCTCCAGCCGGGGGCGGGCGGCGGCCACGTTCTCAGCGGGGATACCGAAAGTGATGTACTTGGATCGCTCAATACCGTTGTTGCTTTTGGCAATCTGGTTTTTCAGCATCCCGGTGAACTCGGCCCGGACGCTGTTGTACTCGTCCTCGGCGGGCTGGATATTCACCTTATAGCGGCCCCCGGAGCGGGAGCGGCGATTGATAAAGGAGAGCTGGAACGGCAAGGAGCTGTCAAAGTAGTTGAGGAACGAACTCCAGCCCCCGAAGATGGCCGTCTGATCCTCCGCCGAAGCCACGGAGTAATTGATGTCCTCGTATTCCACGGTTTTTGTGAACAGACCGTTGGGGAGCTGACAAATGCCGTCCGGGAGCATCCGCACATAGGGGACGGTCTGCTGGGCTGATATGGTGGCCGGGCGATTACCGGCCCGAATCAGGCTTTTTCTTTTCTTGGGGCTTCTGGTCAAAAGCATCCTCCTTTCCCGCAAATGGGGCGTAAATGTTCTGCGTCTGATAGGGCCTCACGCCGGGGCGGGTGAACTTGGCCCGGAGGATGTTCCGCACCACCTTTTCAAAAGGCAGGCCGTCCCGCTCATACATCGCCATGAAAAAGGCCGGGAGCATGAGCGCGATCATCAGGAACATCGACCCGGTATTTCCAAGTGTGCTGCGGGTCAGCAGATACACAGGGATGCCCACCACCGCCGCGCCGCCGAAACAGATCAACTGGCGCTTGGTGAGGTTAAAGGCGATTTTCGTCTTGATCTTGGACAGATCGTTAGGGACGTTCACATACGGCATGACTCGTCCTCCTTTCCGCCATCCTCTGGCCACCGTGACCAGAAGCCGGGAACCGTGGACTCCACCTCGTTGCCCCATACGTCCCATCCGGGCGGGGTCTGCCTTGCGAACAGCTCCACACGGGGCAGATCACCCATGAGGGCCACGATCTTGTCGCGGGCTTCGTCGGGCTTTTTGCTGTGGGCCTCGATGGGGGAAATAATGAACTGGTGGACGTTTGCCGCCTGACGTTTGGGGTGGCCCTTGGTTGCCAGCAGGCAGACCTCGGCATTGCCCCTCGTCCAAAAGCCCAGCCCGTAAAACCAGCTATCCGCTTTGCGGTTTTTCTTCAGCCAGACGAAAGCGACGCTCTTGTAGGTGAAGCCCCACTCGCGGATCAGCCGCAGGGCCTCCGGGAGCTGGGGGAACGTAGCCCATAAAAAGAGTGCGCTGTCCGGGGCCGCAAGCTCGGCCACGGGTAACGCGCACAGATCGTCAATCCCCATTGTGGGGTAATGGTGCTCCGCCGCCCCCTGCAAGCCCTTTTGGGAATACCGCCAAGGGGGATCGGCGTAGATGATAGAATATCTTCCGATGATTACACTCCTTTCTCGCCGCGGGCAACGGCCTCCCGCGCCCGCTGGATACGTTCAGCCGCCGGGCCGTAAAAGGCCGGGGCGTTCTCAAAACCGATAAAGCGACGGCCCGTGTTCAGAGCGGCGATGGCCGTTGTGCCGCTCCCGGCACAAATATCCGCTACCACCTGTCCCTCGCGGGTGTAGGTTTTAATGAGATATTCGCACAGCTCCACGGGCTTCTGCGTGGGATGAACGGTATTCGCCACCGTGGGGAACGCCAGCACATTGCCGGGGAACCGCCGCCCGTCCGACTCGCCGCTGATACGTTCAAAGGCTCCATAATTGGGACTGTGACCGCTGCGGGGGTGGATTTTCTTGTACGGCTCTCCCTGCTCAAATTGTGGGTAGTAAGCCGGGGACTTCTGATAGAACACCAGAATGTTCTCCGTCTTTTTCAGCGGAGCGCGGCGGGCGTTGAGAAACCCGGTGCATCGGCTCTTGTACCACACCCACTCATAGCGGAGCATGGGGAGGTTGGACGCGCCCAGCACCTTGTCATAGGGACATTGGGCAAACAGAAGCACCGCGCCCTCGGGCTTCACCGCCCAGCGCACCGCCTCCCACAGCTCCGGCAGGGGCAAGGGAACATCCCAATAATTCCGGGTCGTGCCGTAGGGCGGATCGGTCAAAAGCATATCCACAGAATGACGGGGCAAGGAGCGCAGTCCCTCGATCCCATCCATCAGGTACAGGCCCTCCGGGGTAATGTTCTGGCCACCGTGACCAGAAGTGAAGTTGTCTTGCATGGATCACCTGTCCTTTCTCAATGGGCGTTGAATACGCTTTTTGCGATTGTTCCGGTTTTCATCAGGATAAAGCACAGCAGGACGGTATAGCCGATACAGCCCCAAATGGCCCCGATAGGATCACCGCCTGTGGCAATGCCCTGAACGAGCACCGCATAGATGGCCACGCATACAAGGATCAGCATACCTTGAAAGCCCACGGCAAACAGGGAGCGGAGATAATTCTGGCCCATCTGTCCGGCCTCCCGGTTGGTGAGGGTGGCCACGGGGATCGGGGCCAGACTGGTCAGCAGATAGATCTCCACCATACGGCCATACACGATCACGAAAATAAATATATTCAGGGCAAACATGGTCAGCTTAATGACAAAGGATTGCAGGAACAGCCCCAGCAGAGGGCCAAGTTCCATCGCCTCCAGACTGGCCTCCAGCGTGTCCAGCATATCCGGGGTGACATCGGTACTGCCGCCGATAATTCCCGCCGAGCTTGCGATCACGCTTTGGGAAACGTCAAAAACCGCCATGACAATATTAAAGGTGTTGGAGAGAATGAGGATGGCACAAGTCGTTTTGAATACCCACTTGTAGATATTCGCCACGTCGAACTCGTGCATATTGTTCTTTTCCAGGATCATCTGGATCAGCTCATAGGTTGCGACAAAGGTTAGGATCAGTCCGGCAATCGGCAAAATGACCGTTTCGGAAAGCTGCCGTATCAGGGAGAAAACCCCGGCGTTCCATGCCGCCGGGGTCGTTCCCACCTGTACGGATATTTCCCCGACCCGGGTATTCACCGTGTCAAACAGCCCCTCGAGGTTGTCCATGATCCCCGAGATCAACAGCTCTTTGAGCCATTCCGTGATCCATTCGGTGAGAATACCCATAGGCCGCTGCCCTTAAAACAGGGTAGACAGCAGGGGGATCAGGGTAGTACCCAGCACGATGATGCCGCCACCCGCCATGAGCTGCTTGATGCCCTGGCTTTTGGCCCCG
>JAZQFG010000046.1:0-25886 GCA_045539375.1 Acutalibacteraceae bacterium
CCCCCTTTTTGGAGGGAGAAAAAAAAGACCATAAAAAAAAAAAGCCCGCCTGCGTTTGCAGTCTCCTCTTTTGATGTCACGGATTATACGCCGAAGACCAGCCAGATGTAAATATAGGCAGGCACGATGGCGGCAAAGGTAAAGGGAATACCGATCTTGAAGAAGTCGGCGTTCTTCACCTCATAGCCGTTCTTGCGTAGGATGCCGATACCGGCAATGTTGGCGGAGGCGCCGATGGGGGTGCAGTTGCCGCCCAGCGTAGCACCGGACAGCAGACCGAAGTACAGCGGGATACCCACCAGCACGGGATCAATGCCCATAGAGGCGCCCATCGAGGCCGCCAGACCGCCGATGACCGGAATCATGGTGGCCACGTAGGGGATATTGTCGATAAAGGCGGAGACCAGCACCGAGGCCCACACGATGACGGTGTACAGCAGGAACAGGTTGCCGCCGCCCAGCTTAGCCAGCAGCTCGGCCAGAGCATCAATGACACCGTAATACTGGATGCCGCCGATCATCATAAACAGACCGATCAGCAGGCCCAGAGTCTCAAAATCAATGGCCTTCAGGGGGCCCACCAGAGCGTCCGCCTTGCGATAGCGGATCACGTTATAGATCAGGCCGATCACCAGCATACCGCAGGCGATAAGACCGTTGATCTCCGCAGGGAGATTCCAACTCTCGGGGGCAAAGGAGGCCGCCGCCAGCAGGCCGATGGTGCCCACCAGCAGCACGGTGGGGACGTAATCGGTGACGGGGGTCAGCTGTGCCACCTTCTCCACGGGAGACTTTTCCTTGCGGAACAGCCACCACACGATCATTGCGGACAGCACCGCGCCCAGCTCCACCGCAAAGAAGATGGAGAGCTTGCCATAATACCAGAAGAAATCCAAAAAGCTCATATCCAGCGCCGAGCCCAGCATAATAGCGGTGGTATCGCCCACCAGAGTGGCGGCACCCTGCAGGTTGGAGGATACCGCAATGGCGATAATGAAGGGGACGGGGTTGGTATTCAGCTTTTTACAGATGGCCAGCGCCACGGGTGCCACCATCAGCACGGTGGCCACGTTATCCACAAAGGCGGAGATAATGCCGGAGAACAGGCTCAGCGCCACCGCCGCCCAGCACACGTTGGGCACCCAGCGCATCACGATATCCGCCAGACGGTTGGGCATCTGGGAATCAATAAACATCTGCACCAGACCCATGGTGCCGGCGATCATCAGCAGCACGTTAAAGTCCAGCACCCCCACTGCCTCGGGGATGGTCACGCCACCCACCAGCATCGTGGTGATAAACACCACGCCGGAGACCAAGGCGATCCACGGACGGTACTTGCCAAAGGCGATCATCAGCACGTAGGTGACGGCAAACAGAATAATGGCTACGGTCATATTCATTGTTTGAGTCCTCGCTTTCTGTTTATGTACAACAGATCTATTATAGCATAAATTCATTGGCGGTCAAGCCGTCCTTCTTCTTGCAGGGTAGACTAATTTATGGTATAATTGGAAAAAACGGAGGTGGAATCGATGAATTTTTTGGAGATCGCCCGTGCACGGCAGTCCTGCCGCGCCTATGACCCCGCCCGACCTGTGGAGCAGGAAAAACTGGACGCCCTGTGCGAGGCGGTGCGTCTGGCCCCCTCCGCCTGCAACGGGCAGCCCTATCACCTGACCGTATGTCGGGGCGAGACCGCCAAAAGGGTGGCAAAGGCCACCATGGGCATGGGGATGAACCAATTCGCTGCCCATGCGCCGGTGCTGGTGGTCATCTCGGAACAGCCCTACGTCAAGACCGCCGCCCTGGGCGCCAAGGTCAAGGGCAACGACTATCGCTCCATTGACATCGGCATTGCGGCGGCCTATCTCACCGCCGAGGCGACGGCCCAGGGGCTGGGCACCTGCATCCTCGGTTGGCTGGACGATCCAAAGATACGGGACATCTGCGCCCTGGACCATCCGGTGCGGCTGGTGGTGACGGTGGGCTATCCCGCCGACAAGCCCCGGGAGAAAAAGCGCAAGAGCATAGCGGAACTGGTCAGCGAGAAATAAAAAAAGAAGCAGCCGACCTGCACCACGGGGTTCAGGTCGGCTGTTGTTATAGGCGTCTTATTCCCATTTTAGATTCATAATCTCATTCCGTAATTCCTCGGGGGCGCCGTCGGCGAAATAATGCAGCTCCCACGTGGCAGTGGCAGAGGCCTCCTCCACGCCGGGGGCCTGTTTTTGGACCCGACTGCTGGTGCAATTGCCCCATTGGTCATAGTCGTAGGCTTTCGTCACCTGGCCGGCGGAGCCGGTGGCCTCTACGGTTTTTACGGTGCCATCCTCATTGCGGGTGTACACCATCGTGCTCCAGGTGTTGTCCGGCCACTTTTCAGCGGAACGGATCAGTCGACCTGCCTCATCGTAACTCCATTCGGACCTTACCCACGTGACGCCGTCATCGCTGGTATCGCAGGTCAGCTTCTGCCCATCCTCGGTGTAGGTATACTTGTAAATGTGGGTGATCTTTCCCGCCTTGTCGGTGCTTTTCTCCTCCAGCAGCCGATTCTCCTCGTCGTACTGATAGGTAGTAATCTCGGTGGTGTCCAGATAGTCGTTATGCTTTTGCATATAGACCTGATTGCCCTTTTCGTCATAGCGGTATTCGGTCAGATCCCCCGCCGTGCCGTCCTCCTTGGTCTCGGCCTCCCGCAGGATCCGTCCCTCGGCGTCGTAATCGGTCTGCAGCGTGCGGACACCCTCCCCATTGTCAATATCCTCATACATCACGTAGGAACCGTCCTCGGCATAGACGTACCGTCCGTCATACACCATACCGGTGGTATGCTCATTATGATAGGTCAGGGGACGTCCTTTCTCATCGTAGGTATAGGTGAGATAGCGGTGATAGTCCTCCCCCGTGCCCTTGCACTGCAGCAGGTTGCCCCGCTGGTCGTAGACAAAGTTGGTCTCGGTGAACAGAACGCCGTCGTTCCAATCGGCGAAATACAGGGTGTTCCCCTTTTCGTCAAAGGTGGCAAGGGAGGTATAGGTGCCATCCGCCCACCGATTGGTATGGCGGTGCACCTTTTTGACGGTGCCGTCGTACTCGTATTCATCGGTGAGGACGTTAACCGAGCCGTCGGCACGGGTATAGGTCTCCACCTTTTTCGCCAGATAGCCTGCCTCGTTATAGGTATACACACTCTCCAGACGCCCGTTAGGATCCGTGAAGGTGTGGGTCAAGGGCACCCACACAAACTTCTGCAGTACCCGCGGGGAACGGGTGTCGGTAGAGGCGCAAAACTGCTCGTAGGCTCCGGCAACGTCGCCCTCCCGCAACAGCCGCATACCACGGGAATAGCCCACGTCGCCGGTGCAGGCGGTCATGGACAGAAGCAGCGCCACGCACAGCAGTACAAGCCCCATCTTTTTCATTGTTCAACGCCTCCTTCGGGTGTTCTCTTTTCATCATACCATCTCCCGCGGCGCAAATCAATAAGGGAAAACAACAAAAAACAGCAAATTTTGCAGGTATGGAATTCTCTTTGTGCGGATTGACGGATTTTTATGCCGCAAAAACCGAAAGTTCTACAAATTAAGGATTGTATTTTAAAAAACAGGAGAGTATAATGCAGACGTTTGAAACGTCATTTTCTCTTGGTTAAGAAAGAGGGTCTTTTATTATGCAAATGCTATTGAGCCTGTCGATCGCACTTATCGTCGGTCTGATGCTCTCCCGTTTGGCAAAGCTGGTCAAGCTCCCTGCCGTCACCGCCTATCTGGTGGCGGGTATTCTGGTGGGTCCCTATCTGCTGGGACGAGTGTGGATCCCCGGCGCCAACATCCATCTGGGTTTCTGCACCGATGATTTCCACACCTACAGCCTACTCAGCGACGTGGCGCTGGGCTTTATCGCCTTTGCTATCGGTAACGAATTTCGTCTGGCCACCCTCAAGCACACCGGTCGCCAGGCCACCGTCATCGGCATCATTCAGGCCGTAGCCACCACCCTGCTGGTGGATGCCGCCCTCATCGGTCTGCACTTCCTGATGCCGGAGGTGCTGCCTCTGCCCACCGCCATCGTGCTGGGCGCCGTGGCCTCTGCCACCGCCCCCGCTGCCACCCTGATGGTGGTGCGCCAGTATAAGGCCAAGGGCCCCCTGACCGACATCCTGCTGCCCATCGTGGCGCTGGACGACGCCGTAGGTCTGGTGCTGTTCGCCGTATCCTTCGGCATTGCCAAGGCCCTCATCCACGGACAGATCGACCTGCTCAGCGTGGTGCTGGAGCCCATCTTAGAGGTGGTGCTGAGTCTGGCGCTGGGCGCACTGATGGGCTTTTTGTTCAGCTACTTTGAGCGGTTCTTCCACTCCCGCAGCAAGCGTATGGCGATGTCCGTGGCCTTTGTGCTGCTCACTGTGGCCCTGTCCATGATCGAGTTTACCGTGGGGGGTATCCACGTGGCCTTCTCCTCCCTGCTAGTGTGTATGATGCTGGGCACCGTGTTCTGCAACGTGTGCGATTTCTCCGAGGAACTGATGGAGCGGGTGGAGCGCTGGAGCGCCCCCCTGCTGATCCTGTTCTTCGTCATCAGCGGCGCGGAATTGGAATTGGCGGTGTTCCGCAGTCTGCCGGTGGTGATCATCGGCGTGGTGTACATCCTGTTCCGCTCCGCCGGTAAGTATAGCGGCGCGGCGCTGTCCGCCCGTGGGGTGAAGTGCGATCCCCACATTGTGAAGTATCTGGGCATCACCCTGCTGCCCCAGGCCGGTGTGGCGCTGGGTATGGCCATCAAGGCGGAGGCAGGTCTGGGCGAGGCGGGTCACATGGTGGCCAACATCACCCTGTTCTCGGTACTCGTCTATGAGCTGGTGGGCCCCTATCTGACCAAGCAGGCGCTCACCGCCGCCGGCGAGATCCGCCCCGAGGGCAAGGTCAGCGCCCGCGAGGAAGCCCGCAAGGCTATGGAAAATAAGTAATGGTACGTAAAAAGAGCGTTGCCGTGCGGCAACGCTCTTTTTTTATGCTTGGGTTATTGCGCCCCACACCGTCAGGTCGGTGCGGGGGCGATTGGCGTATTCCATACAATCCACCACGTATTCTCCCGGTTTGGTAATCTTTAACGCAATGGTGAACAGCGCCACACCGCCGGAGCAATCAATCTCCCGCGAGGAGAGGGCACTGTAATCGTAATCCGTGGTTTCGTAATACCACAGCAGACCTGCATATCCTGCAGTGGCGGTGTCCAGCTGGTAACCCTTGTTGGAGGTCATGGTGAATCCGTTTTGACCCACCGTATCCTCCGGCATGGTGCCCCAGCGTCCGACGCCCAAGTTTTGCATCACGTATTGGTTCTGTTTTTGAAAGGTGCCCTCCGGCACCTCCAAGCCTTTTCGCAGGCAACGGACACCGATCTTGGCAGTGCCGTAATTCTCCGCCGTTTTCACCATTACAGTATAGCGAAACGTGTCCCCCACGGCATAAGTCTTGCCGTTCACCGTGACGCGATTGGGGTCAGCGGTAGTGGTTGTGGTGGCCTTTGTCGTGGTGGTCGTGGTAATCGGCTTCACGGCAGAGGGGGTAGTCGTGGTGGTGACAACCTCCGCGGTTGTCGCCGCTGTTTGCGTCGTGGACGGCAGTGCCGTGGTGGTCGTAGTCGTGGTAGCCGTGGTGGATACCGACTCCGCCGCCTTACTTGTGGTGGTTGTGGCGGGCGGCGCAGACGACAGAGAAGCGTCGGCATCCCCGTGTGCGCACCCCGTCGGCAACCCGATCAAAAGGAGCCCCGTTAACAGGAGCGTCCATACACGCTTGTTCATTCCGCTTCTCCTCATATCCCGCCGAGGATGTCCTCCATGGTATACAGACCGGCCGGCTTGCCCTGCAGGAAATGGGCGGCGGTCAATGCGCCCGCCGCAAACACGCTGCGGGACCCCGCCGAATGGGACAGGGTCAGCACCTCCTGCTCGCCGGCGAAATACACACTGTGCTCCCCCACCACGGTGCCGCCCCGCAGAGAGGCGATACCGATCTCCTGTTTTTGCCGCTTTTGACGGCGGGTGTGGCGGTCATAGGTGTATTCCGGCTCAAAGCTCAGCCCCGCCTTGGCGGCGTCCGCCAGCATCAGGGCGGTGCCGGAGGGAGCATCCAGCTTTTGATTGTGGTGCATCTCCACGATCTCAATATCATAGGCATCCCCCAGCACGGCGGCCGCCTTTTTGGTCAGGGCGGACAGCACCGCCACGCCCAGACTCATATTACTGCTGAAAAACACGGGGATGCGGGTGGCAGCGTCCCGTACCGCCGCCAACTGTGCCTCCGACAGACCGGTGGTGCACAGCACCAGGGGCAGGTCGTTGGCCGTGACGTAGGCCAGCTCTGCCTCCAGAGCCGCGGGGGAGGAAAAATCAATCACCGCATCCGCCTCGGGGACGGCAGACCAATCGGCCAGCACGGGATAGGCGGCACTGCCCGCCGCCGCATCCACGCCCGCTACCACCACGGCATCCCGCGCGGGAGCCAGCTCGGTAACGGCGCGACCCATACGACCCAAACAGCCGTTTAAAATCAATCTCATAGAAACACCTTCTTATACATCAGTTGGTGAGCAGGCCGTGGTGGCGCAGAATATCCGCCAGCTTGTCGGCGGCGGCATCCTCCATCCCGTACAGGGGCAGACGGCAGGCGCCCACCTCCATACCCATACGGTTCATCGCCTCTTTCACCGGCACGGGGTTTACGTCGGTGAACAGACCCTGCGCCAGATCCATCCAGTGGAGGAACAACTCCCGACTCTCGTCGGTGTGACCCTCCAGCCACAGCTGACAAATATCGTGGGTGACGGCGGGCACCACGTTGCCCAGCACCGTAATCACACCCACGCCGCCGATAGAAAGAATCGGCACGGTCAGGTCGTCGTTGCCGGAATAAATGGGGATCTCCGACATCGCCGCCAGCTTAGCCGTAGCCGCCAGATCGGGAGAGGCCTGCTTCAGCCCCGCCACCGTATCCACGTTGCGGTACAGCTGTGCCGCCGTTTCCGGCAGGATGTTCAGTCCGGTGCGGGAGGGGACGTTGTACAGAATCAGCGGCAGGTCGGTGGCCGCCGCCACCGCCTCGTAGTGGGCGATCAGCCCCCGCTGAGAGGTCTTGTTATAGTAAGGGGTGACCAGCAACAGACCGTCGGCGCCGATCTCCTTGGCAGAGCGGCAGGAGGCGATGCAATGGTCGGTATCGTTGGAGCCGGTGCCGGCAATAATGGGCATCCGCCCCGCCCCGCGGCTCACCGCCACACGGATAGCCTCTAAGTGCTCCTCCATCTTCAGGGTAGGTGCCTCGCCGGTGGTACCGCAGATGATCAGGGCATCGGTGCCCGCCTCGGCGTGCCAGTCCACCAATTCTTCTAATTTCCCATAATTGATACTTCCGTCCGGATGCATGGGGGTGACCAGCGCCACGCCGGATCCGGTGAAAAGAGCCTGTTTACTCATAGAAAACCCGCCTTTCTATCGTAAAATGGGAATATGATGACATAGCCTCCCTCCGTGAGGGAGGTGGCATTTACGCCAGCAAATGACGGAGGGAGTTCTTTTTCAGAAGTTTGTGCAAGTATACCTCCCTCAGTCACGGCTATCGCCGTGCCAGCTCCCTCGGTGAGGGAGCCTCCGCCCTATTAAAGTCCGTACATATCCAAATATATTGGAGGGGTAAATGCATCTTAATCCATATACCCGTCCGCACACAGCAATTCCGCCAGCAGAACGGCGCCGCCGGCGGCACCGCGCAGCGTATTGTGGGACAGACCCACGAACTTATAATCGTACTGGCTATCCTCACGCAGGCGACCCAGAGAAACGGTCATACCGCCCTCCAAATCACGGTGCAGCTTAGTCTGGGGCATATTATCCTCCTCAAAATACTTGAGGAACTGCTTGGGGGCGGAGGGCAGCTCCAGCGCCTGAGGACGGCCGCTGAAATTGTTCCACTTCTCCAGAATCTGCTCCTTGGTAGGCTTATTCTCAAAGCGGACGAACACCGCCGCAAAGTGACCGTTGGTCACCGGCACACGCAAACACTGGGCGGTGAAAGCGGGGCTGGTGGCATTGACGATGGCGCCGTTCTCCAGCTTACCCCAGATCTTCAGAGGCTCCTGCTCGGATTTCTCCTCCTCGCCGCCGATGTAGGGAATCACGTTGTCCACCATCTCGGGCCAGCGCTCAAAGGTCTTACCCGCGCCGGAAATGGCCTGGTAGGTGGTGACCAGCACGTCCTTGACCCCGAACTCATCCAGCGGATACAGGGCGGGAACGTAGCTCTGCAGAGAGCAGTTGGACTTGACCGCCACGAAGCCGCGTTTGGTGCCCAGACGCTTGCGCTGGTCGTGGATGACCTGCTCGTGCTCCCAGTTCAGCTCCGGAATGATCATGGGCACGTCGGGGGTGCCGCGGTGGGCGGAGTTATTGGATACCACGGGGCACTCCGCCTTGGCATAGGCCTCCTCCAGGGCGCGGATCTCCGCCTTGGGCATATCCACGGCACAGAAAATGAAATCCACCTGAGAGGCCACCGCCTGTACGTCGGAGGCATCCAGCACCATCATATCCTTCATAGAGGCGGGCATCGGCACGTCCATCGCCCAGCGGTTGCCCACCGCCTCGGTATAGGTCTTGCCTGCCGAGCGGGGACTGGCCGCCAGACAGGTGACGTTAAACCAAGGGTGACCGTCCAGCAGGGTCATAAAGCGCTGACCCACCATACCGGTGCAACCGACAATACCCACGTTAAACTGCTTGTTCATAGAAATCGACTCCTTTTTGCGGCATTTTCACTGCCACGGGTTAAAATCGGCAAAAAACCGTTGAAAAACCTTTATACATCCATTATAATAGACGAGATAATGACTTTCAAGGGGTATTCTTGCTTATTGCCGCTTATTTTACCACTTTAAAGGGCGTATGTCAATCAATGCAACCCCTATTTTCACAGAAAGACGAGAAATCTGTATGTTAAAAAGCGATTTTTATTACAACCTGCCGGAAGAACTGATCGCCCAGGAGCCCATCGAGCCCCGTGATGCCAGCCGCCTGCTGGTGATGGATAAGCACACGGGCGCCCTCACCGACGGTACCTTTCGGGATATCAAGAGTCGGCTGCGCCCCGGCGACTGCCTGATCCTCAACAACAGTCGGGTGCTGCCCGCCCGCCTCATCGGCGAGCGTGTGGGCACCGGCGCCGCCATCGAATTATTGCTGCTGACCCCCCACGGGGACGACGTGTGGGAGGTGCTGGCGGGCCCCGGACGGCGGGCCAAGCCGGGCTATCGCCTGACCTTTGGCGGCGGCCTGCTCACCGCCGAGGTGCTGGAGGTACTGGAGGGGGGCAACCGTCTGGTCAAATTCTTCTACGAGGGAAATTTTTACGCCACGCTGGATCAGATCGGGCAGATGCCCCTGCCCCCCTATATCAAAAAGCGCTTAGAGGACGGCGAACGGTACCAGACCGTGTATTCCAAGGAGCTGGGCTCCGCCGCCGCCCCCACCGCCGGTCTGCACTTTACGCCGGAGCTGCTGGAGGAGGTGCGGCAGATGGGGGTTGAGGTAGCCTTTGTCACCCTCCACGTGGGTCTGGGCACCTTCCGCCCCGTGAAAGAGGACGTGGTGGAGAACCACAAGATGCACGCCGAGCACTACGAATTGAGCCAAGAGACCGCCGACGTGATCAACCGCACCCGTGAGCGGGGCGGGCGGGTCATCGCAGTGGGCACCACCAGCTGCCGCACGCTGGAGAGCGTAGGTCTGACCGAGGGACGGGTAGAGCCCGCCGACGGCTGGACCGAGATCTTCATCTACCCCGGCTACCAATTTCAGGTGCTGGATGGACTGATCACCAACTTCCACCTGCCGGAGAGCACCCTCATCATGCTGGTGTCCGCTCTGGCGGGGTATGACAACACCATGAACGCCTACCGGCACGCCGTGGAGGAGCAATACCGCTTCTTCAGTTTCGGCGACGCAATGCTCATCCTGTAAAGGATGAGCAAGTAAGAAGTAAGAGGGAATAGTGAAGAGGTAAGGTGTCGGCTGCGCCGACGATGTATCATCGTGCCGCAGGCACTCCTTCATTTCTCATTTCTCATCGCTCATTACTCATGGAACAAAGGAGCAAATAATGGAAATTATCAAAACCGAAGGCAAGGCACGGCGGGGCGTCTTTGAGACCCCCCACGGCACGGTGCAGACGCCGGCCTTTATGAACGTAGCCACCAGCGCCGCCATCAAGGGCGGCATCTCCGCCCACGATCTGAAAAACGATCTGCGGTGTCAGGTGATGCTGTGCAACACCTACCACCTCCACGTGCGCCCCGGCGACGAGCTGGTGCGGAAGATGGGCGGCCTGCACAAATTCACCGGCTGGGAGGGTCCCATCCTCACCGACAGCGGCGGCTTTCAGGTGTTCTCCCTCTCCACCCTGCGCAAGATCAAGGAGGAGGGCGTCACCTTCCGCTCCCACGTGGACGGGAAAAAGATCTTTATGGGCCCCGAGGAGAGTATGCGCATCCAATCCAACTTAGGCTCCACCATCGCCATGGCCTTTGACGAGTGCGTGGAAAACCCCGCCAAATATAAATACTCCAAAGAATCCTGCGAGCGCACCACCCGCTGGCTGAAGCGGTGCAAGGCAGAGATGGATCGGCTGAATAGCCTGCCGGACACCATCAACCCCAAGCAGATGCTGTTTGGCATCAATCAGGGCTGCACCTTTGAGGATCTGCGGGTCGCCCATATGCAGGAGATCGCCCAACTGGATCTGGATGGCTACGCCATCGGCGGTCTGGCGGTGGGTGAGCCTGCCGAGGAGATGTACCGCATCATTGAGGCGGTGGAGCCCCATATGCCCCAAAACAAGATCCGCTATCTGATGGGGGTGGGTACCCCCGAGAACATTCTGGAGGCGGTGCACCGCGGCGTGGACCTGTTCGACTGCGTGATGCCCAGCCGCAACGCCCGCCACGGACACGTATTCACCTGGCAGGGACACCGCAATCTCATCAACAATAAGTATGCCGACGATCCCCGCCCCATCGACGAGGAGTGCGATTGCCCCACCTGCCGCAACTACTCCCGCAGCTATATCCGCCACCTGCTGAAGGCGGGCGAGATGCTGGGTATGCGGCTGACCGTCCAGCACAATCTGTATTTCTACAACCGGCTGATGGAGCGCATCCGTCAGGCGCTGGATGAGGGCACCTTTGAGGAGTTCTATCAGAAATACACCAACTTCTTGGACGTGCGGATTTAAATAATCTGTGAATACGGGAAGAAAGGCTTGCACTTTTCCCCATTTCTGTATATAATAGTGTAAATATATTTTTTGGAGGTAATTTCCCATGAATCTGTATATGAACTGGCTGTCCGCCGCCGCGGATGCCGCCACCGAGAATCCCCAGCAGGTCAACGGCCTGATGGCCACCCTGATCCAGTTCGGCCCCATCGTGCTGGTGCTGGTGCTGATGTACTTCCTGATGATCCGCCCCCAGCAGAAGAAACAGAAGGAAGAGCAGAAAATGCGCAACAACCTGCGTGTGGGCGACGAGCTGACCACCATCGGCGGCATCAAGGGCCGCGTGGTATCCATTAAGGACGATACCATCATGCTGGAGACCGGCAGTGACCGCACCAAGATGCAGTTTGAGAAGTGGGCCATCCAGACCGTCCACACCAAGCACGAGGATCCCATCGATAACGACGACGATGATGACGATGACGACGATATCTGATCGTCCCGCATAATTTCTCCCCCCGCCGCATAGTGTAGAACAAACACTACGTGCCACAGGGAGGAACCCGTATGAATCACCAAAAACAGACCGCCCCCATCCTGCGCCCCCTACTGATCGGGCTGTGTATCGGGGTGGTAGCCTGCACCCTCCTGCTGTTGCTGGCGGCGCTGTTATTCCGCTCGGTGGACGTGCCGCCGAACGCCGCCGCCCCCGTGGCGGTATCCGCCGCAGCCATCAGCGCCTTTCTCTCCGGACTGATCGCCGCCCGCGTGGCCGGCAGTCGGGGATTGCTGACAGGGGGCGCCTGCGGCTTATTGCTGTTTCTCGTCCTTCTGCTGCTGGGTCTTGCCCGGGGCGGGGTCGACTCCGGCTATGCCGTGGTGAAACTGGCGGCGCTGACCCTGGCCGGTGCCATCGGCGGCGTGCTGGGGGTGAATCGGAAACGACGATAGGGGTATCCCCTAAGAGGCGGAGTAAGTCACCGAGCACGGACGGCTTACTCCGCTTTTGTTCTATTGGCCCCCGCCGCCGCATAAGGTTATGGCGGAGGGATGCCTATGAAACGGACAACCACCCGCCGACGGCGGGAAATGAAACACTTTGTCACCGACAACCGCCGCCTGTTCCCCTTTCTGGGGCTGCTGCTGGCGGGGGTTGTCACCGGCGTGGCGGTATACACCGCCGCTCCGGATCAGACCCCGGGAGCACTGCTGGCCCTCTCCCCCGTCCCGGAGGGAGTAGGCGGCTGGCTGCAGACCTTTGGCAGCAGCTGTTTTTCCACGGTACTGCTGCTGGCGGCGCTGTTTCTCTTCGGGCTGTGGGGGTGCGGAGCCCCCTTTATTCTGGCGATCCCCTTTGTCCACGGGCTGGGCTTAGGGATGACCGAGGCGTATTATTACGGGCAGGGGCTGTCCGGCGTGGCCGCCGTTGCGGCGCTGGTGATGCCCATCGGTCTGCTGACGGCGGGGGTGCTTGCCGTGGCGGGGGCACAGAGCCTCCGTCTGTCGGTGGAGCTGAGCCGTCAGCTGTTGACCGGCACCGCAGAGGACCCCCCAGGACGTTTTCGTCTGTATTGCCTGCGGTTTTTATTGCTTTTGGCGGCGGCGCTGGCGGTCAGTCTGCTGGACGTGCTGCTGCGGGGGATACTGCTCCCCCTATAAAATTACGGAATCAATTAAAGGAGTGACTTTTCTTTGGCAGGAATGTTTGGATTATTTAATTACAACAAGGAAGGCCCCGGTGTGGCCAAAAACGGGCCCAAAAAACGCCCCTTTGTGGTGTTTTTTGAGATTCTGGGGCGCAAATTCTGGAAGCTCATCGTAGCCGGGCTGCTCTGGACGGTAGTGAATCTGCCCATCCTTACCCGCGGTCTGGCGGATGCGGGTCTGACCTTTATCACCCGCAATTACAGCCGGGAGAAACACGCCTTTTTGAAAGAGGATTTCTTTGAGAGCATCAAAAAGAACTGGAAAACGGCACTGCCCATCGGTATCATCAACACCCTGATCACCGGTGTGCTGTTCTTCAATTTTTTCTATTACATCACCGGACTGATGCCCGCCCTGCTGCAGCCCATGGCCAACGGCGCCGTGCCGGAGCCCATGACCCTGACCAACTGGGATTACATCATCATTGCGGTCACCACGATGGGCTACATCACCTTCACATGGATGAAATATTACATCCCCTTCCTGATGATCACCTTTAAGCTGACCATCAAGCAGATCTACAAGAACGCCTTCCTGTTCGCCACCGCCAACCTGCCGATAAACCTGCTGATCTCGGCGGTGCTCATTGGCATGTACGGTCTGCTGGGCGGCGTAGTGCTACTCACCGCCGCATCCAATTTCAACATGCTGGTGATCACCCTCGTCCTGATTCTGTTCCTGACGGTAGTGCCCGGTATTCGCAGCCTGCTTATCCAGTTCTGCATCTTCCCCGCTATCAAGCGGCTGATCATCGACCCCTATTACAAGGCCAATCCCGGTGCGGACAAGCAAGCCCGTCGGGACCTGAACCTGGAGGTGGAGGACGAGCCCGCCACCGCCGAGGCAGCCGCCGAGGAGCCGGTGTTTGTGGACACCCTCCCCACTCCGGAGGAGCCCGCGCCGGCACGTACCCTGCCCCGCCAGTATAACGAGACGGAAATGCGGCGCTTCCACCGCCAGGTGCAGAGCCGCAACGATGCCGACGACGATGACACCATCTGATAAGGAGTGACCGCTATGCCACAGGAAATGTACTATATTGCCATTGCTGCAGTTGCCCTGTCCGCCGTAGCGGTCTGCCTGCTGGCAGTGCTGCTGAAGCGGCAGAAAAACAACGAGGCTATCCGCCAGCTGGAACAGCGGCTGGACCGCCTGCAGCGGGAAATGCTGGAGGAACAGCGCGCCAGCCGTAAGGAGAGCCACGAAGCCATCCAGCAGAGCGTGCAAAATATGAGCCAGGTGCTGCTCACCGCCCAAACCGGTGCCAACACCGCCATCAACGAGAATCTGGAGAGCATCCGCAAAGCGATGACCACCCAGCTCAGCGGCATCCGCGAGGAGAACAACCGCCAGCTGGAGCAAATGCGCCAGACGGTGGATGAAAAGCTGCAAAAGACCCTCAACGACCGCATCACCCAGTCCTTCCAGCTGGTCAACGAGCGGCTGGAGCAGGTGTATGCCGGTCTCGGCGAGATGAAGACCCTGGCCAGCGGCGTGGGCGACCTGAAAAAGGTGCTGTCCAACGTGAAGACCCGCGGCGTGCTGGGCGAGGTACAGCTGGGCGCCATTCTGGAGCAGATCCTCTCGCCGGAGCAGTACGAGGCCAATGTAAAGACCCGCCCCGGCAGCACCCATTACGTGGAGTATGCGGTAAAGCTACCCGGCGCCGACGAGGGCACCGTATGGCTGCCCATTGATGCCAAATTCCCCATCGATGCCTACGAGCAGCTGCTGGATGCCTATGACAGCGGCGATGCCGACGCCGTTAAGGCCGCCGGCAACGTGCTGGAGCAGCGCATCCGCTCTTTTGCCCGGGATATTCGGGATAAATATGTGGCACCGCCCCACACCACCGATTTCGGCATTATGTTTCTGCCCATTGAGGGCCTGTACGCCGAGGTGGTGCGCCGTGGTCTGATCGAGGCCCTGCAAAACGACTATCACATCAACATTGCCGGCCCCACCACCATGGCGGCGTTGCTCAACAGCCTGCAAATGGGCTTTAAGACCCTGGCGATCCAAAAGCGCTCCGGCGAGGTGTGGAAGCTGCTGGGGGCGGTGAAAACCGAGTTTGACAAGTTCGGCTCTGTGGTGGAGGCCGCCCAACAACGGCTGGAGCAGGCCAACAACGAGCTGGACAAGCTGGTGGGTGTCCGCACCCGTCAGATCCAGCGCAAGCTGGCCAACGTGACCAGCCTCACCGAGGGCGAGGCCATCTCTCTGCTGGAGAGCGGCGATAACCAAGGGGAATAATCTGCCTGCCCGTAACTTTAGGAGGAACCAACCATGGAACAGAAGAAAATTGACCGCATCAACGAGCTGGCTCGCAAGAAAAAGGCCGAGGGGCTGACCCCCGAGGAAGTGGAAGAGCAGGCTGCCCTGCGTGCGGAATACATTGCGGGTTTCCGCACCAGCCTCACCGCCCAGCTGGACAACACCGTGGTGGTGGACCCCGACGGAACCAGACATAAGGTGGAGCGGAAAAAGCCCCTCTCTTGACCGACGGGGCAGGAACGTGTATACTGAAAACGAGAACACCGTGTTAGGAGGAATCATAATGGATAAATTGCTGAAGCTGTTGGGCGAGGATGCTCGTCTTTCCAACGCCCAAATGGCGGTCATGCTGAATATGACCGAGGATGAGGTCGCCGCCGGCATCGCCCGCCTGGAAAAAGAGGGCGTGGTGCGTGGCTATAAGCCCCTCATCGACTGGGAAAAGACCGGCGAAGAGGTGGTCACCGCCATCATTGAATTGAACATCGCCCCCAGCAAGGACGAGGGCTTTGACGGCATTGCCAAGACCATTATGGCTTTTGACGAGGTAGAGGGTCTGTCCCTGATGAGCGGCGGCCACGACCTGATGGTGACGGTCAACGGCCGTTCCTTTAAGGACGTGGCGATGTTTGTGGCCAAGCGGCTGTCCTCTCTGGACGGCGTGCTGGGCACCGCCACCCATTTTGTGCTGAAAAAATATAAGGAGCGCGGCGTGCTGTTCACCGACGAGGAGCGGGACGAGAGAGGCAATTTATGAACTATGATAAGCTGGTAAATCGGACACTGGCGGAAATGAAACCCTCCGGTATCCGGAAATTCTTCGATATTGCCGCCGAGATGGAGGAAGTCATCTCCCTGTCGGTGGGCGAGCCGGATTTCTCCACCCCGTGGCATATCCGGCAGGAGGGCATCAAGACCCTGGAGAAAGGGCGCACCTGGTACAGCCCCAATGCAGGTCTCTTGGCCCTGCGTGAGGCCATCAGCGGCTATCTGCAGCGGCGCTTTAACCTCTCCTATCATCCGAAAAACGAAATCTTAGTCACGGTCGGCGGCAGTGAGGCCATCGACCTGTGCTTCCGCGCCCTGCTGACCCCCGGAGATGAGGTGCTCGTCCCGGAGCCCAGCTTTGTGTGCTATGACCCGCTGACCCGTATGGCCGGCGGTGTACCGGTGCCGCTGGTAACCAAGGCCGAGGATCAATTCCGCCTGCGGGCGGAAACAGTGGCCGCCGCCATCACCGACAAGACCAAGCTGCTGGTACTCCCCTATCCCAACAACCCCACCGGTGCCATTATGCCCTTGGAGGAGCTGGAGGCACTGGCCGAGGTGCTGCGCGGCACTGATATCGTGGTGCTGTCCGACGAGATCTACGGCGAGCTGACCTATGGCCGTGACCACGTGAGCATCGCCGCCCTGCCCGGGATGTGGGAGCGTACCCTGCTGGTGTCCGGCTTCTCTAAGGCCTATGCCATGACCGGCTGGCGTCTGGGCTATGCCTGCGGCCCCCAGCCCCTGATGGCACTGCTGACCAAACTGCACCAGTACGGCATTATGTGCGCCCCCACCACCGCCCAGTATGCCGCCATTGAGGCCATGAACAACGGCGACAGCGACGTGAAGCAGATGCGGGAGGAATACGATATGCGCCGCCGCTATATCGTGGACGAGCTGAACAAGCTGGGGCTGACCTGCTTTGAGCCGGAGGGTGCCTTCTACGTGTTCCCCTCCATCCAGTCCACCGGTATGACCTCGGAGGAGTTCTGCCAGCGCCTGCTGACCGAAAAGCACGTGGCGGTGGTGCCCGGCAACGCCTTTGGTGACTCCGGCGAGGGCTTTGTGCGGATTTCCTACTGCTACTCCCTGAAACATATTACCGAGGCGCTGACCCGTATCCGCGCCTTCTTAGAGGAGCATGGCGTATGTCGGTAACCGTGTTGACCCCGGCAAAGATCAATCTAACGCTGGACATCGTAGGCACGCGGGAGGACGGCTATCATCTACTGGAGAGCATTTTTCAGTCGGTGGATATATGCGATGCCATCATCGCCCGCAAGCGGTGGGGCAAGGGCATCCTCCTTAAGGCCGACAACTGCAACTGCCCCGTGGAAAAGAACACCGCCTATAAGGCGGCGGCGGCGTTTTTTGCCTACACCGGTATAAAAAGAGGCGTGTGTCTGTCCCTGACCAAGCGCATCCCCCAACAGGCGGGGATGGGGGGCGGCTCTGCCGATGCCGCCGGTGTGCTGGTGGCGCTGAATAAGCTGTTCCAAACCAAGCTTACCACCCAGCAGCTGTGCGCCATCGGGCTGACCATCGGCGCCGACGTGCCCTTCTGCATTGTGGGCGGTACCGCCTACGTCACCGGCATCGGCGAGGGGATACAGCCCCTGCCGCCCCTGCCTGATTGCACCATCGTAGTAGCACAGCCCGCCGAAGGCATCTCCACCAAAGAGGCCTATGCCGCCGTGGATAACGCCACCATTCTCGCCCGCCCCGACAACGCTTCCGCCATCGCCGCTCTGGAAAACGGCGACCTGAAGGGCGTATGTGGGCAGGCCGTGAACGTGTTTGAGGCCGCCACCCAATTGGAGGGCGTGCTGGATATCCGCCGCCGTATGGAGCAGTTTCACCCCCTGTGCAGCCAGATGACCGGCTCCGGCAGCTGTGTATTCGCCATCTTTGAGGACGAGGATGCCGCCGACGCCTGTCTGGAAAATCTGCAGACCGACTACCCCACCGCCTTTCTCTGCTATCCCTGCGCAGGCATTATTGAATAAAATACGAAAAAATCGCCCATATTGTTCGTAACAGAACAAGAAAGGGCGGTTTTCTTTTATGTGGACACGTAGAAAACGAGTGATTCAGGCGGTGACCGGCGGGCTGATTCTGTGCCTGCTGCTGTCGGTGGGGCGGCTGTACGGGCAGGCGGCAGGAGTACGGGAGGCGGTGGTGCGGCTGCACATCCTCGCCCATTCGGATTCCACCGCCGACCAGACACTAAAGCTGCAGGTGCGGGATGCGGTGGTAGAGGCCGCCGCCGGATGGCTGGACGGGGCGGACAGCCCCGCCGCGGCACGGACACTGGCGCAGGAGCGCCTGCCCCACCTGCAAGAGGTGGCGGCACAGACGGTGGCGCAGGCGGGATACGACTATCCCGTGGCGGTGGAAATGACACGGATGTACTTCACCACCCGCCGCTACGATACCGTCACGCTGCCCGCCGGTATGTACGATGCAGTGCGGGTCACCATCGGTGACGGGGCGGGGCAAAACTGGTGGTGCGTGGTATACCCTCCCCTATGCGCCGGTGCCGCCACCGACCGCCGCAGTCTTTCCCAGGTGCTGGACCCGCGGCAGGAGGCATTGGTGCAGGGAACGGAGCGGTATATTGTGCGGTTTAAGGTGCTGGAATGGGTGGAAAGTTTTCTGCAGATTTTTCGGTGAAAGAAAAAAGTTGAAAATTTTTGTTTTGGGTATTGACAAAACGGAATGCATAGTGTATGATAGTCAAGCGGTTTGAAAAAGCCGCAGGGACAAGCACCTCTAGCTCAGTTGGTAGAGCACCTGACTCTTAATCAGGGTGTCCAGGGTTCGAGTCCCTGGAGGTGCACCATTATATGGCCCGTTGGTCAAGTGGCCTAAGACTCCGGCCTCTCACGCCGGCAACAGCGGTTCGAATCCGCTACGGGTCACCACTTCGGCGTCGACGTAAGTCGGCGCCGAACAACTAGTTGGTGTTGATGACGGTGAGGGTACACCTGTTCCCATCCCGAACACAGCAGTTAAGCTCACTCGTGCCGACAATACTTGGCTGGAAGCGGCCCGGTAAGATAGGTAGACGCCAACACAAAAGACCTTTGCAACAGTGAGGGTCGCATATTGCTCCTTAGCTCAGTCGGTAGAGCGCATGACTGTTAATCATGATGTCGTCAGTTCGAGCCTGACAGGAGCAGCCAAAAATCCCGAATGCGAAAGCGTTCGGGATTTTACTTTTTCACTATTCACTTTTCACTCTTCACTAAAAAACATTCGGGATTTTTGGAAGGTAAGAAGTAATAGTGAAGAGTGAAGAAGTATTGCCCCTCTGTCACTTTTATGCTATAATACGCATAGGCGGTGATGAGATGAAAAAGTATTTTTTGATTTTAATAACTATCGTTTTGATATTATCATTGTCATCTTGTTCTCTGGCGGGTGGTCCAACAAAAATTGAAACAACAGATTTTAACAATGTTCAAGCACTATTAATAGAACAATACGAATTATGCTTACCGGATTCTGCTGTTTTCGTTGATGGATATTTTGATAATGCTTTTCGTGATCCCGGAATTGTTGTAGCATTCACCATAAAAAAGTCCGAATTAGAGAAGATGCTTTCTGAAAATTGGGTTGAGGCAGGCTATATTGATGAACCTAATAGCTTTTTGGCAGATTCTTCTATTACAGAATCATTTTCCGCGGATAAAAAATATGATTTCCAAGGAGAACAGTTTACTTTTTTATGGTGTGATGATTTAGAAAATGATAATTATACTTGCGTGTTTCATGGTCATCACCCAAGTGAATATTTTTAAGGAAAATCCTCGGTTTTCAGACAAATTTCATTCGTGTCATTAAGTTCAAAACACCCAAAAATCCCGAATGCGAAAGCGTTCGGGATTTTACTTTTTCACTCTTCACTCTTCACTTTTCACTCTTCACTAAAAAACATTCGGGATTTTTGGAAAGTAAGAAGTAATAGTGAATAGTGAAGAGGTATTGCGGCTTTGCCGCTTTTCTGCTATAATACACCCAAGGCGGTGATATCAGTGAAATTTAAAAAGTATGCTTTAATTCCTATAGTTATCATAATATGTATAATTGTTTATGCGTTTATTGCAAAACCGATTATTGAAACACGAACATGGGTGCTTTCTTATGCACAACAAGCAGAGCCACCGCTTTTTGTTGTTGCTCATAATGATGATTACAGTTTTTCCGATGTTGATAGTTTGCTTTATAAATTTTCTAAACCTATTGAATTGACGCTTGAAGCCGATGATGGTAAATTGATATTGACTGATACAACTAACGGCAATATCTATGAAGGCACTTATAAAGTAAAATCTTGGGGTAAACATATAAATCAAAGTTATACTGTTGTTATCAATGGAATAGACGGCACTGCAAATATTAGTTCAAAATTTAACCGCACCTTATTTATATCGGTTGGGGGTTATTATTTGACTTTTGAAATTCAATGATTTATAAAAAAATCCTCGGTTTTCTCCCAGTTCTTTTTCGGACACGAGAGCCAAAAATCCCGAATGCGAAAGCGTTCGGGATTTTACTTTTTCCGGCAGTTGCTTGCAACTACAATTCACTTTTCACTCTTCACTAAAAACGCATTCGGGATTTTTGAAAGGTAATAAGTAATAGTGAATAGTGAAGAAGTATTGTGACTCCGTCGCTTTTATGTTATAATACATCCAAGAGGTGAATTATATGAAAAAATTAATGGCTATTTTTATGTGTCTGGTAATGTGTTTATCTTTTGTCGGTTGCAATAATACTGAAAAACAAAATAGTGAGGCAAAAGAACTTTTACAAAAAGTTTTAGATAATGAGCAAAACTTTTCTTATAAATGTATGGTATTTGATAAAGTTACTGAAGAAAACTTGAAAGAATTTAGATTTGACACAGAGTACAGTGCTTTAAATCCGTTTATTCCACAAGGATATGCTTATGTTGATTTTGATTCAGATGGTTTAGAGGAATTGGTAATTGTAGATGCCACGCTGAAATTTTTTCTTATTCTTCGATATGATAACGAAAATGTGAATGGGTATATTCTTGAAAATATTAGTTTACAAGATATTAAGACGGACGGCAGTTTTTTAAACGTTAGATATAATAGTTATACTGCGATCAGTAGAGTTTCTTTTGAGGAACTTGACTCTGTAGTAACAAATCTTGCATACAAGGATGATTCGGCAAATACATATCAGTTGAATCAAAAGTCTGCCACAAAGGATGAAGTTGAAAAGTATTTTGATGATTGGAATGGAAATACGACAAAAATTTCTTGGACGACAATAGAATAGAGGGAAATCCTCGGTTTTCGACCAGTTCTTTTTCGGACACGAGAGGCACAAAAAACTCCACCCTGTTGGCGGCCCACCTCCCCTGACAAGGGGAGGCAAGGGTGGGTGCGACACCACAAGAGCAACATAACGTATGGACTCGAACACGTCCCGCAAACTCCCTCCGTCTTTTTGCCTACGGCAAAAATCCACCTCCCTCATAGAGGGAGACTGCGGGAGGATGGTATTCGCCCCCACAAGCCACATACACGCCATCGTGCCCCCCTTGCATTTCCCCTCCCCCTATGCTATACTACTCCAAAGGCGGTGATACGATGAAGCTGTGCGATAAGTGCGGTGCCCACAACAGCGACACCCGTGTATTCTGCGTGGACTGCGGTGAAACCTTGGGTGAAAAGCTGTCCGATGCCCACGAACGGCAACTGCAAGAGTCCCTCAATGAAAACATCGAAAAAATGTACAATAAGACCGATCCGCTGCACGTCAGCGTATTGGATAAGACGGTGGGAGTCACCGCCCTGATCGGCGGCGCCGCCTCTCTGATTGGCGCCCTTTTCAACCCCTTCTCCGCCCCCAACGGCGAGGGCTTCTGGTGGGCGTTGGTGTTCTTTGCCATTACCGCTCTGGACGCCTTTGTGCCCCAATTGACCTGGGCACTGGAAAAGATGCGGCTGGGCTGGTACGTCAACGGCGCCGACGACCTGCAACCCGGAGATTTCTATCGCATCGGACGGCGGGTGGGCATCGTTGTCGCCCTGCTGATAGGCATAGCACTGCTGGTGCTGACCCATACCGCCTCTTAAAATCCGCTGTAAAGCCACCCGAGAGGGTGGCTTTTTTCTTTATATTCCATTATATAAAATATAAACTTTACAAATTGCGAATTTCCTCTTGACTTTATCGTGATAAAGTGATAAAATGGCAAAGTCAACACCGAAAGGAGGGGTTCTATGGCTCCCTTTAACACACCGTCCATCCACCGCCTGTTCACCGCCATTATGGGGTTACAGAGCGAAGAGGACTGCCGGAAATTCTTTGAGGATATCTGCACCATCAAGGAGGTGCAGGATATGGCCCAGCGGCTGGATGCCGCCATCCTGCTGGATGAGGGCGTGGGCTATCAGGCCATCTCCGAGCAGGTGGGCATCTCCACCGCCACCATCAGCCGCGTGAGCAAGTGTCTCAACTACGGCGCCGGCGGATACCGCGAGGCCATCGACCGACTGAACAAGGAGGAAACGCAATGAGCTGCACGTATAAGCGGGAGGAGCAGGCGGTATTCGCCCTGCGGGAGCTGTACGAAGGGTACGGCTATGCTCCCTATAAAATGAGCAAATTTGAGGAATATGACCTGTACGTCCGAAACAAGGATTTTCTCATCTCCGAGGGGGTCATCACCTTTACCGACACCGACGGTAAGCTGATGGCGCTCAAGCCGGACGTGACCCTCTCCATCATCAAGAACAGCAAGGACCGCCCCGGCTGGGTGCGCAAGGTCTACTACAACGAGAACGTATATCGGGTGTCCGAGGATGCCCACTGCTTTAAGGAGATTCTGCAGACCGGTCTGGAATGTATGGGCGCTATTGACGACGCCACCCTATACGAGGTGCTGCGGTTGGCCGCCGCCAGCCTGCGGTGTGTGGGGCAGCGGGCGGTGCTGGACATTGCCCACCGTGGGGTGATCGAGGATCTGCTGACCCCCCTATCCCCCACCGAGGAGGCGCTGACCGCCATCTATCGCTGCATCCGTGAGAAGAACGCCCATGAACTGCAGGAGGTGTGCACCGCCTACGGCATCCCCGCCGACACTACCCGGCGGCTGGTGCAGGTGGTGGGTATCTACGGCGCACCCGCCGATGCCCTGCCCCGTCTGACCGCCTTGTTGGGCGAGTCCGATGCGCTGGCGCAGCTGACCCGCCTCACCGATGCCTTTGCCGGTAGCGGCTATGAGGATATGCTACGCATTGATTTCAGCGTGGTGGCGGCAGGACGGTACTACAACGGCATCGTGTTTAAGGGCTTTGTGTCCGGCGCACCGGACAGCGTATTATCCGGCGGTCAATACGACCAGCTGATGCGGCAGATGAACCGCCGCGGCGGCGCCGTTGGCTTTGCCGTGTATCTGGATCGCCTGAGCCGTGAGGACAGCAAGGCCGCCTATGACGTGGATACCCTGCTGCTGTACTCCGACGGATGCGATCTAGCGGCGCTGTATGCCGCCGCCGACGCCCTGCGCCAAGAGGGCAGCGTTATCCTGCAAAAGGAAATCCCCGAAAAATTATCCTGCCGGCGGGTCTGCCGGTTTGAAGACGGCGAGGTGAAACCCCTGTGAAAGAAATGCTGAATGTGGCCCTGCCCAAGGGCCGATTAGGTGAAAAGGTATACGGTATGTTCAAGGCGGCGGGTTTCCCCTGCCCCGCCATCGAGGAGCAAAACCGCAAGCTGATTTTTGAGAACGAAGCGGGCGTCCGCTATTTCTGGGTCAAGCCCTCCGACGTAGCCATCTACGTAGAACGGGGCGCCGCCGACATCGGCGTGGCGGGCAAGGACATCCTGCTGGAATACCGTCCCCGTGTGTACGAGCTGCTGGATCTGGATACCGGCAAATGCCGTATGGCCGTAGCGGCGCAAAAGACCTTCCGCGACGATCCCACCCGCACCCTGCGGGTGGCTACCAAGTTCTCCCGCATCGCCCGGGATTTCTATGCGGCGCAGGGACGGGATATCGACATCATCCACCTCAACGGCTCCATTGAGATCGCCCCCATTCTGGGGCTGAGCGACGTGATCGTGGATATCGTGGAGACCGGCACCACCCTAAAAGAGAACGATCTGGAAGTCATCGAGACCATCGTGCCCATCAGCGCCCGTCTCATCGCCAATACCGCCTCTTTTAAATTCAAAAACGAGCCCATCGAGCGGCTGTTAACCCAAATGAAAGCCTTAATGGAGTGATCAACAATGATTAAAATTCTCAAATGCGGCGAGGTCGCCAACGAAGAGATCTTCGCCCGTGTGGTGCCCACCGTGGACGTGGCGGGCATCGTGGCGGACATCATCGCCAACGTACGCGCCCGTGGCGACGCTGCCCTGTATGAATACTGCGAAAAGTTTGACAAGGCCAAGCTGGACAGCCTGCAGGTTTCCCCTGCGGAGATTGACGAGGCGCTGGGATTGGTGGAGCCCCGCTTCATCGAGGTGCTGAAGATCGCCGCCGACAACATCCGTGCCTTCCACGAAAAGCAGGTGCGCAATTCCTTTATCATCAACGACCGCCCCGGCATTGTTATGGGGCAAAAGGTGATCCCCGTGGATCGGGCGGGTCTGTACGTGCCCGGCGGCACCGCCGCCTATCCCTCCACCGTTCTGATGGATGCCATCCCCGCCAAAATTGCGGGATGTCCCGAGGTGGTTATGGTATCGCCCCCCGGCGCCGATGGCAAAATCAACCCCGTGATCTTAGCGGCGGCGGCCATCGCCGGCGTGGACAAGATCTTTAAGCTGGGCGGCGCCCAGGCGGTGGCGGCACTGGCCTACGGCACCGAAAGCGTGCCTAAGGTGGACAAGATCGTGGGCCCCGGCAACGCCTTTGTGGCGGAGGCCAAAAAGCAGGTCTTCGGCGTGGTGTCCATCGATATGATCGCCGGCCCCAGCGAGATCCTCATCGTGGCCGACGGCAACTCCAACCCCCGCTGTGTGGCGGCAGACCTGCTCAGCCAGGCCGAGCACGATCGGCTGGCCAGCGCGGTGCTGGTCACCGACGATATGGCGCTGGCGCAGGCGGTGCAGGCAGAGCTGGAAGTACAGATCCCCCAGCTGTCCCGCGCCGACATTGCCCGCGAGTCCATTGACCGCAACGGCAAGATCATCGTGGCCGACGATCTGTGGGCGGCCATCGAGATCTCCAATGAGCTGGCTCCGGAGCATCTGGAGCTGTGCGTCGACAACCCCTTTGATTATCTGGACGCCATCCGTCACGCCGGCTCCATCTTTATGGGCCGCAACACCCCCGAGGCACTGGGCGACTATCTGGCGGGCCCCAACCACACCCTGCCCACCGGCGGCACCGCCAAGTTCTCCAGCCCCCTATCGGTGGACGACTTTGTGAAAAAAACCCAGTACACCTACTACACCCGCTCCGCTCTGGAAAAGGTAGCACAGGACGTGGCCTTCTTCGCCACGAAAGAGGGGCTCACCGCCCACGCCAAGAGTGCGGTGTGCCGATTAGAGGATAAGTGATTGCCATGAGCCGATATTTCAGCCGAAAACTGGAGCGGCTGACCCCCTATACCCCGGGGGAGCAGCCCCAGGATAAGCAATACGTGAAACTGAATACCAACGAATCTCCCTTCCCCCCGTCGGACAAGGCGAAGTCGGAGGCCAAGCGGGCTTAGGAAGACAAGACCTGATCCCAACTCCTTGGCCCACAGAACGACATGGCTACGATCCGACTTGACCCCCTATACCCCGGGGGAGCAGCCCCAGGATAAGCAATACGTGAAACTGAATACCAACGAATCTCCCTTCCCCCCGTCGGACAAGGCG
>JAZQFG010000047.1:0-218279 GCA_045539375.1 Acutalibacteraceae bacterium
CAATTAAAGAGTACACAGCAGAACAATCGAAGAAGGATGCAGAGAGTGACCAGCTGAGCCTGTTTGACCCACGGAACCCGTTTACGGGTAGTAAGTAATCAATGCGTGGCTGGCAGGCCAACCAATAGCGCACTTGTGCGCCGCCAGTAGTATTAGGGCTATGCCCGAAAATGAAATACCCCCCGCTATGCGGGGGGATATTTATTTTTGTGGTACCTGTAATCGAAAGGTGTCGGTGATAAAGCGTTGAGTATTGCCATATATATGTTCCGAAAGGGGAGTAGCATATGATTGCACGCATTTCGGACATGCATGAGAAAGAGGTCATCAATATTTGTGACGGTACCCGTCTTGGATATGTGGATGATTTAGAGGTGGACACCTGTACGGCTCAGATAACGGCGTTGGTCATCGGCGGCCGCAGTCGTCTGCTTGGTTTGCTGGGCCGTGATCAGGACATCATCATTCAATGGAAAGACATCGAAGTGATAGGGGACGAGACGATTTTAGTCAATTTCACTTGTCCTACAGGCGGTTGTAAAACTTCACCAAACGGAGCGCACATTTTAGGCGGATTATTTAAGTAAAAATAAGTGAAGAAAAAATAAAAAAACTATTGCATTGAGGTTTGAGTTGTGTTATAATACTCCGGCATAACGCACGTGGGGTCAAACATAAGCGGTCGGTGCCGCATCCGGATGTGCCGGACGGTGGCTGCCTATGCCCACGGAGGAAAAACCAAGGAGGAAAAGATTATGTCCGTTATTTCCATGAAGCAGCTGCTGGAAGCTGGCGTCCACTTTGGTCACCAGACCCGCCGCTGGAACCCCAAGATGGCTCCCTACATCTTCACCGAGCGCAATGGTATTTATATCATTGACCTGCAGAAGACTGTCCGCAAGCTGGAGGAGGCGTACATGTTCGTGCGTGATCTCTCTGCTTCCGGCAAAGAGGTTCTGTTCGTCGGTACCAAGAAACAGGCTCAGGAGTCCATTAAGGAAGAGGCCGTCCGCGCCGGCGCTCATTTTGTGAATGCTCGTTGGCTGGGCGGTATGCTGACTAACTTCCGCACTATCCGTGGCCGTATTGCTCGTTTGAGCCAGCTGAAGGCTATGGAGGCCGACGGCACCTTCGATCTGCTGCCCAAGAAGGAAGTTGTCAAGCTGCATCACGAGATTGAGAAGCTGGAGAAATTCCTGGGCGGTATCAAGGATATGAAGGGCGTTCCCGGCGCTCTGTTTATCGTTGATCCCCGTAAGGAGAAGATCGCTGTTGCTGAGGCTAAGAAGCTGGGTATTCCGGTTGTGGCCATCGTTGATACCAACTGCGATCCCGATGATGTTGACTATGTCATCCCCGGTAACGACGACGCTATCCGTGCTGTCAAGCTGATTGCCGGCTGCATGGCCGATGCCATCATCGAGGGCCGCCAGGGCGAGCAGAATGCCGCCGAGGTTGTCGAAGAGGCTCCCGCTGAGGCTGCTGAATAATCAGCCTATATACAAATACAGGAGGTAATAATCATGGCTTTTACCAGTAAAGATGTTATGGCGCTGCGTGAGAAGACCGGCGTCGGCATGATGGATTGCAAGAAGGCTCTGCAGGAGTCTGACGGCGATATGGAGAAGGCAATTGACTATCTGCGCGAGAAAGGCCTGGCCAAGCAGGCAAAGAAGGCTTCTCGTATCGCTGCCGAGGGTATGGCTTATGCCACCGTCGATTATGAAAAGAAGGTCGGTGTCGTTGTGGAGATCAACTCCGAGACCGACTTTGCCGCAAAGAGTGACAATTTTGTTAACTTTGTTAAGGAGATCGCCGATGTGATTATCAGCGAGAACCCTGCTGACGTAGATGCTCTGCTGGCCTCTAACGTGAATGGGCAGACTGTGGCTGATCTGCTGCGTGACAAGGTTATGGTTATCGGTGAGAACCTGAGCATCCGCCGCTTCGTGCGTTACGAGGGCGACTGCGTGGCTTACGTCCATGGCGGTGGCCGTATCGGTGTTTTGGTTAAGTTTGAGGCTGACGCCGCCGCTTCCGGCAGCGAGGCTCTGATCGAGTGTGGTAAGGACGTGGCGATGCAGATCGCCGCTCTGAACGCTCCCTATCTGGATGAGGCCTCTGTGCCTGCTGATGTTGTGGAGCACGAGAAAGAGGTCCAGCTGGCTTTGATCAAGAACGATCCCAAGAACGCAAACAAGCCCGAGATGGTTCTGGAGAAGATGATCACCGGTAAGATGAGAAAGTACTTCGAGGAGAACTGTCTGGTTAACCAGGCCTTTGTTAAGGACGGCAATCTGAACGTTGGTCAGTACGTCGAGCAGCAGGCTAAGGCGGCCGGCGGCGCTATGTCTCTGGTTTCCTTTGTCCGCTTTGAGAAGGGCGAGGGCATCCAGAAGCGTGAGGACGATTTCGCCAGTGAAGTTGCTTCCATGGTGAAGTAAGATTTATCAGCTGTAAAGCGGTGCATCCAAATGGATGCACCGCTTTTGATTTTTGTAAAAGAAAATTCAATAATTTTTTGTGAAATTTGGCACGAATGACTTTACAGAAAGAGGGATATCAAGTATAATAAAACAGACGATGCGGAGGTATTCTCTGCAAGGAAAGGACGGAGAGTCAGATGGATCTTAAATATAAGCGCATTCTACTCAAGCTCAGCGGCGAGGCTATGGCCGGTCAGGCGCATAGCGGCCTGGATTTTGACACGGTACTGAACATTTGCAAGTATGTTAAAGAAGCCGCTGAATGCGGTGCGGAGATTGCCATTGTGGTCGGTGGCGGTAACTTCTGGCGTGGACGCTCCAGTGGTAAGATGGATCGCACTCGCGCAGACCATATGGGTATGCTGGCGACCACCATCAATGCCTTGGGCTTGGCGGATGCGTTGGAGCAGCTGGGCTGCGAGGTGCGCGTACAGACCGCTATTGCTATGCACGAGATTGCAGAGCCGTATATCCGCAATCGCGCAGTACGCCATCTGGAAAAGGGGCGCATTGTGATTTTTGGCTGTGGTACCGGTAATCCGTTTTTCTCCACCGATACGGCTGCTGCCCTGCGTGCCGCCGAAATCGAGGCAGACATCATTTTCAAGGCCAGTATGGTAGATGGTATCTATGACAGCGATCCTCATAAGAATCCCGACGCTGTAAAGTATGATCACTTGTCATACATGGATGTGTTGACCAAGAACCTGCAGGTAATGGATTCTACTGCCGCCACCCTGTGCCGTGACAACGGCATTTCGCTGCTGGTGTTTAATTTGGAAGATCCCGAGAACATTGTCCGTGCTGTCCGTGGCGAGAGCATTGGTACGGTTGTCGACTAATTAATTTTTAAAGGAGATTATCACTATGAATGAGATCTTTGCAAAAGCAGAAGAGAAAATGAATAAAAGTCTCAATAATCTGTCTGCTGAGTTTGCCGCCATCCGTGCAGGCCGTGCCAATCCCGGCGTGCTGGATCGTGTATCCGCAGATTATTATGGTTGTCCGACCCCCATTAATCAGATGGCAGCTATTTCCGTCCCGGAGCCTCGTTGCTTGATGATTACTCCGTGGGATAAATCCACGCTCAGCCTGATCGAGCGTGCTATCCTCACCTCGGATGTCGGCATCAATCCCCAGAACGATGGCACTGCTATCCGTTTGAATTTTCCTCCGATGACCGAGGAGCGTCGTCGTGATCTGACCAAGGAGATTGGTCGTCTGGCGGAGGAGTGCAAGGTGGCGATCCGTTCCATCCGTCGTGATGCACTGGATAAACTGAAAGATATGAAAAAGAAATCCGAGATCACTGAAGACGATCTAAAGAATGCAGAGAAAAAGATGCAGGATCAGACCGACCGCTTCACCAAGGAAGCGGATAAGATGGCGGACGACAAGCAGAAAGAAATTATGGAGATCTAATCACCGCACGATACGAGTCTTCGCTGTTCTATCACGGAACGGCGAAGGCTTTTCGTGCTATTTTGCAGTATATTTATATTGCAAAGGAGGCGTGTGTTGTGTTCTGGCAAAAGAAGAAGGTGGCTCCGGCGCCGCGCAAGGTACCGGTTAATTTAGGCATCATTATGGACGGCAACGGTCGTTGGGCAAAAAAGCGTGGACTGCCCCGGCAGGCCGGTCATGTTACCGGCGCACAGGTGTTTCGCAACATTACAAAATATTGCGAGAAATGTGGCGTACGCTATCTGACTGTATATGCATTCTCTACAGAGAATTGGCGTCGCCCGCAGGATGAAGTGGATGCCATTATGAATCTCCTGCGGCAGTACCTTAAGGAGTCTCTTGCTGACTTTCAGCAGGAGAATATTGTGGTGCGCTTCATTGGTAATCGAGAGGAACTGGCGGAGGATATCTGCGCCTTGATTGAGGAGGCGGAGCAGAGCACAGCACACAAGACCGGAATGACCTTAAACATTGCTCTAAATTATGGAGGCCAGCAAGAAATTACCGCCGCAGCGAAAAAGCTGGCACAGCAGGCTGCGGCCGGAGAATTGGATCCGTCTTCCATTGATGAAGCGATGCTGGAAAAGGCATTGTATACCGGCGACCAGCCTCCCGTGGATTTGATTCTGCGCCCCAGCGGCGAATATCGTCTCTCTAACTTCCTGATTTGGCAGTCCGCCTATGCAGAATACGTGTTTATGGACGTATTGTGGCCGGATTTTAAAGAAGAGGACTTGGAACGGGCTTTCGAGGAGTATGCTCGTCGAGATCGTCGGTTCGGCGGTGTTTGAGCCGATATAAGGAGTGTAAAACATGATTGTACGCATTGTGTCTGCTTTGGTTGGCATAATAATTCTAATTGGGGTTTTGGTTGTTCCGAACCCCATTGTGCTCGTTTGTGCCTGCGCTCTTCTTGCTGCGATTGCGACGTATGAATTGTTGAACGGAACAGGATTAATGAAACAGAAGAGCCTGCTGATTACCAGTATGGTGTTTGCTGCAAGTGAGATCGTAGTTTATTACTATGCCGATGTTCTAGGAGCGCTGATACCGGCTACGTCGGAAGTTCTGGTGTTCGTGCAGGATAGTCTGCCCCTTCTTCTGTTGCTTTTGTACGTCTTGACGCTGATCGTGCATATGCTGATACCTGCTCTTCACGTATCATTAGAGTCCGGTGAGTATGCTTTTTTGCTCACCTTATACGCAACGGTAGGTTTTGGTAGTATTGCAATGCTGCGTCAAATTCGCAATATCGGCTGGTGGCTGGTATTACTGTTGTTGATTATTGCATGGACCAGTGATACCGGTGCATATTTTGTCGGCACCTTTCTGGGTAAGCATAAAATGGCACCGAAAATCAGTCCTAAGAAGAGCTGGGAAGGCTTTTTTGGCGGATGGATCATATCGGTACTGTGTGCATACCTGCTGTTTGTCATTCGCTTTAAGGTAGAAAACAGCATTGGCGATGGTATGTTTTATTCAATGTATTACTATCTGCCGATAGTGTGTGTGTTAGCACCGTTGTCCGTGTGCGGTGATTTGCTGGCATCTGTCATTAAGCGTAAGTGCGGCATTAAGGACTTCGGCAACATTATGCCTGGACACGGTGGCGTGATGGACCGCTTTGACAGCGTGGTTTTTATTGCCCCTATGCTCTATGTTTTAGCAAGTTACTATACAGAGATCGTTAGTTTCTGTGCGAAGTTATTTTCGTGATTTCTACGAATGAGGTGACTGTCTATGCGCAGTTTGGTCATATTAGGCTCTACCGGTTCGATCGGCACACAGGCCCTTGAGGTAGCCCAGCAAGCCGGCTATTCCATTGTTGGTTTAGCGGCGGCTCGTCAGGTGGATTTGCTGGAAAAGCAGATTCGCCAATTCCGCCCTGCTGTGGCGGCGATGTATGATGAAAAGGCGGCCGCCGATCTACGTATACGGGTGGCTGATCTGCCTGTGCGTGTGCTGTCCGGTATGGATGGACTTTGCGAAATGGCCTCATTGCCTCAGGCGGATATGGTTTTAAACTCTGTTGTCGGTATGGTAGGCTTGCGTCCTACGTTGGCAGCCGTAGCGGCGGGGAAGGATGTGGCGTTGGCCAATAAAGAGACACTGGTTGCCGGTGGTGCGTTTGTGATGGATGCCGTGGCTCGTGCCGGTGTGCAACTGCTTCCGGTGGATAGTGAGCACAGTGCCATTTTCCAGTGCTTGCAGGGTTGCCCGCCCGAACGCCGGGTTAAACGTCTGATTCTTACCGCCTCCGGTGGACCATTCTTTGGGCGCGCGGCGGAGGATTTGGAAAATGTCACGTTGCAGGATGCGTTGAATCATCCAAATTGGAGTATGGGACAGAAAATTACCATTGATTCCGCTACGATGATGAATAAGGGCCTGGAGTTGATTGAGGCTAGTTGGCTTTTCAATATGCCACCGGATAAAATAGATATCGTCGTGCATCGCGAAAGCATTATTCACTCCCTGGTGGAATACGATGATAATGCCGTTTTGGCACAGTTGGGTGCACCGGATATGCGGGTGCCGATCCAGTATGCTTTGACCTATCCCGATCGCTTGCCGTGCCCTGTAAAGCAACTGCGGCTGGAGGATTGGAGCCGTCTAACATTTTATGCGCCGGATGATACTGCGTTCCCGGCTATGAATCTGGCACGTCGTGCCTTGACTATGGGCGGCCTGTATCCTGCGGCCTTGAATGCGGCAAACGAGGTGGCTGTCGGTGCCTTTATTGCGGGTGAGATCAGCTTTACGGACATTACCCGTTTGGCGGCGGCCACTCTGGAGCAATCGTTGCCGATGCCCGCCTCTGTGGAGGATGTGTTTACGGCGGATCGGGCGGTGCGCGAGCAGACACGTGCTGCCATTAATTTGATGAAATGAGGGCTGACCTATCGATTTTATAAATATGGTTGTCCGTATTCTTCTAGGCTTACTGGTGCTGAATTTGCTGGTGATGATCCATGAATTCGGTCACTTTATCGTTGCCAAGATCAACGGTGTCAAGGTGAATGAGTTTGCCATTGGTATGGGCCCCCGCCTGCTTAAATGGGGAAAAGGGGAGACCGTATATTCTATCCGCGTTTTTCCTGTGGGCGGCTTCTGTGCGATGGAGGGCGAGGATGAAGGCTCACCTACACCTGCGGCGTTGGGTGGTAATGCTGACCGTGAGCCCCAAGAAACAGATGAAAGCCGTTCTTTTGCCAAGAAAAAGGTGTGGCAACGCGCGCTGATCGTTGTTGCCGGCGCTGCTATGAATTTGCTTCTTGGCTTTATATTGCTCCTGGTTTATAACGGCGCCTTAACGGAGGCGCACCCCACCTATGACCACGTACTGTTTCCAACCACAACGATTGCGCGTTTGGAGGAAGAAACGTCGGCATATCAAACGGGATTGCGTCCCGGCGATACGATTGTTGAAGTGAACGGTCGCCGTATTCTGATGGATACGGATTTGACTATGGAGATGCAGAATGACGCTGATGGTGTTCTGCAGATGGTGGTACAGCGTCCGGTTGGGGACAGCATCGAAAAGGTGACACTAGAGGGTGTACAATTCGTCTTGGCTCAGGATCCCGACTCCGGACGACAGTATTTAAAATACGATTTTTCCTTGCTCGGTGTGGAGCGTACCTTCTGGAACACCATTACTTTTTCGGCTAAGCAAGAGGTTTCCATCGCCACGATAGTATGGCGTACGCTGGTAGATATGGTGCAGGGTGATTATGGTCTCAATGATCTATCCGGCCCCGTGGGCACGGTGGATATTATCGCAGATGCGGTGGGGGATGCGGTCAGTGATACACGCTCCTTGGCTGCGTGGCGTTCCCTAGTTATGTTGATGACGATGATTACTGTGAATTTAGGCGTTTTCAATCTGCTGCCGCTTCCCGCTTTGGATGGCGGACGGTTGCTGTTTTTGCTGTGGGAGGGAATTACCCGTAAGCCGGTCCCTGCCAAGTATGAGGCTGTGGTGCATTTTGTGGGCATCGTTTTGTTGTTGTTGCTGATGCTCGTGATTACCTATAGCGACATTACAAAGCTGTTTGGATAAAAGAAAGGATGGGTCAGTATGAAAAAGCGAATGAGCAAGCAGGTTATGGTTGGACAGGTCGCTGTCGGCGGCGGTGCTCCTATTTCCGTGCAATCGATGCTGAACATACCGGCTCATGATATTGTGGGCAACGTGGAGCAGGCGAAGCGATTGCAAGCCTGCGGTTGCGATATTATCCGTACAGCAGTACCGGATTTAGAGGCTGTCGCATTGATTGCGGCGCTGAAAGAGGCCGTCACCATCCCGGTGGTAGCCGATATCCATTTTGACTATAAATTGGCGCTGGAATCCGCCGCTGCCGGTGTGGATAAGATCCGCATTAATCCCGGTAATATCGGTGATGAAAGTCGGGTCAAAGCAGTAGCGGACGAATGCCGCCGCCGCAACATTCCGATTCGTATTGGTGTGAATTCCGGCTCGTTGGAGAAGGAGATTTTGGCCAAGTACGGCCATCCCACCCCGGAGGCGATGCGGGACAGCGCTCTTTATCACGCTTCTTTACTGGAAAAATACGATTTTGATAATATTGTTCTATCAATTAAATCCTCCCATGTTCCTACGATGATCCGGGCGTATCAGCTGACCGCTGCGGCCTGCGATTATCCACTCCACCTTGGCGTGACCGAGGCGGGTACCGAGCGTATGGGTCTGATTAAATCGGCGGTAGGTATCGGCTCGCTCCTGACAGCAGGTATCGGCGATACCATCCGCGTTTCTTTAACAGCTGCCCCTGAGCGAGAGATTGCCGCGGGGTTGGATCTGCTGGCGGCAACCGGTCTGCGTCAGGATCGTCCCCGTTTGGTGTCCTGCCCTACCTGTGGCCGCACTGCCGTGGATTTGATTGGCATCGCTGCACAGGTAGAGGAGCGTCTGCAGACAGTAAAAAAACCGGTTACGGTTGCGGTTATGGGCTGTATTGTCAATGGACCCGGTGAAGCTCGTGAGGCGGATATCGGCCTTGCAGGAGGCAAGGGGAAGGTAGCACTATTCCGCAAGGGAGAGGTGCTACGCACCGTTGATGAGGCCGTAGCGGTGGAAGAATTGATGAAAGAAATTGAGCAGCTGTAATAGCTGTGTTACATAGGTGAAACGTATGGACCAGAGATCCTTTGGGGCGTTGTTCCGTCCCTATTTGCCTTCGGAATGTTTGTCGGTAACGATGGCTGAGGGTATTGTTGAAAATATGGAGATGAACCACTCCGCCCGACGTGTTGCGGTGGACGTGAGCTTTACTGCGCCCATCTCTCAGGAGGAATTGCGTCAGGTTGAAAACCGGTTGATTGCATCTCTTCGTGTGCAGGGCGTGACGATCCGCCCTCACTATCCCGCCGAGAGCTTGTCAATAGAGGGCTGTAAGGAGCTGGTAGCCTGCCTAAAAGCGGAGAACGTGGCGGTCAACGGCACCTTTGACGATGCTTCCTATGAGATTGATAATGATGTATTACGGGTGACGTTGTCTCATGGTGGACTGAACATTTTGCAGGCCACCGGAGCGGATCGGCAGCTGCAGCAGCTGATTCAGCGACAGTACGGGCGCCATATGACGGTGGAGATTTTGGGTGAGGAGACCGCGCAGAAGGATGAGCGGTATCTGAAAATGATGGAGCAGGCAGAGCGCGAGGCGGCGGAACGTGCCCGAGAAGAGGCTATGATCCGTGCCACTGAAGCAGCCAAGCAGCCTAAGGCGGCTACGGCGGACGAGCCTGCTCGTCCCGGGACGCCTGCAGATCCTTCCCGTCCGCCTGCTGACGGCCTTCCGATCTATTTGGAAACGGCGCAGCTATTGTTGGGCACACCCATTAAAGAACGCCCTGTATCGATCAAGGGATTAGAAGCGGACGGCTCTATGGTGACGGTATGGGGGCAGGTGTTCCGCATCGATTCCCGCGAAAATCGAGATGCCACTAAATGTCGCTATTCCATATCGATCACCGACCTTACCAGTTCTTTGGTGGTCAGCCTATGGTTGGATAAAAAGCGGGATAAAGATAAAATTCAGGCTGTTTCCGGCGTCAAGGTGGGGGACAATCTGGTTGTCAGCGGGCGCTATGAATACGATGAATTTGCCAAAGCGAATCTGCTGCGCCCCCGTTCTATTGAGGTAGTAGCACGGTATCACCGCCAAGATCTGGCGATGGAAAAGCGTGTTGAATTACACATGCATACCAAGATGTCCTCCATGGATGCCGTTGCAGAGGCGAAAGACTTGGTGAAACGCGCGGCCAGCTGGGGGCATAAGGCAGTAGCCATCACCGATCACGGCGTGGTGCAGGCCTTTCCGGATATTATGAATACCGCTGACGATCTAAAGCGGGGCGGCAAAGATATCAAGATCCTATACGGTATGGAGGCGTACTATGTCAATGATATGGTACCCGCTGTAGATGGAAAAGAAGATGCTGCTCTGAATAGCGAATGTATCGTATTTGATATTGAAACCACCGGCTTGAGTGCTAAGACCGAGCGTATCACAGAAATCGGCGCCGTGCGTATGGCGGGGGGAGAAGTCAAAGACTCCTTTAACATTTTTGTCAATCCCGGAATGCCCATTCCGCCTAAGATTACCGAACTGACCGGTATCACCGATGCAATGGTAGCGGATGCCCCCGGTGAGGAGGAAGCGTTGCGGCAATTCTACGCATTTTGCGGAGATTGTCGTGTGCTGGTGGCGCACAATGCTGGCTTTGACACCGGTTTTATTCGTGCGGCTGCGCGTCGTTGCAATATGCCGTATGAATTCACGGCGGTGGATACAATTCCGCTGTGTCGCGCTCTTTATAAGGGGCTGAAGAATTACCGCTTGGACACGGTAGCGACCTATCTGAAATTACCGCCCTTTAATCATCATCGAGCTTGTGATGATGCGGCGGTGCTGGCAGGCATCTATGCCCATATTCTCAAGGATATGGCGCAGCAAAAGATTGAGACGTTGCAGCAGGTGAACACCAGTGTCACCGGCGTGGATCCCAAAAGGGCCCGTACCTACCATATGATTTTGATTGCGCGCAATCAGGTAGGTTTGAAAAATCTCTACAAATTGGTATCTTACTCCAATTTGGAATGCTATCAGCGCCATCCGCGCATTCCTCGTTCTAAGCTAATGGAGCATCGCGAGGGGTTGCTGATCGGAAGCGCCTGTGAAGCGGGAGAACTTTACAGAGCAGTTTTAGATGATAAACCCTGGGGCGAACTGTGCGATATCGCATCGTTCTATGATTTTTTGGAGATTCAACCTTTGGCTAACAATAGCTTCCTTCTGCGCCCCAGCAAGGGGAAGGGGGGCGCTATCGATCCTCCTCTGTGCAAGAGTGAGCAGGAGCTGATTAACCACAATAAGACCATCATCCGTTTGGGCGAGACATTGAATAAGCCTGTCTGTGCCACCTGCGACGTTCATTTTATGGAGCCGGAGGATGAGGTCTATCGCCGCATTCTGATGGCGGGTATGGGCTTCGATGATGCCGATAATCAGGCGCCGCTTTATTTCCGAACTACCGAGGAGATGCTCAAGGAGTTCGCCTACCTAGGTGAGGAGAAAGCGCGGGAGGTTGTAATTACCAATCCGAATCGCATTGCGGATATGGTGGAGCGTTTCCGCCCGATTCCTTACGGTACGTATCCGCCTCATATTGCCGGTGCCGACGAAGAGCTGCAGCACCTTTGCTGGAGCCGTGCTCACGAGCTATACGGTGAAGAAGTGCCTACCATTGTCAAAGAGCGCTTGGAAAAAGAGTTAAACTCGATCATCAAGCATGGCTTTGCGGTGCTATATATGATTGCCCAAAAGCTGGTTAAAAACTCGGTGGATAACGGCTATTTGGTGGGCTCTCGTGGTTCGGTCGGTTCTTCCGTCGTGGCCTATTTGGCAGGCATCTCTGAGGTCAATCCTCTGCAACCTCACTATATGTGCCGCAATCCGGAGTGTAAATACACAGAGTTCTTCACCAATGGAGAATACGGCTCCGGCTTCGACCTTCCCCCGAAGAAATGTCCTAACTGCGGACAGCCTTTGGGACGTGACGGGCAAGAGATTCCCTTTGAGACCTTCCTAGGTTTTGATGGAGACAAATCACCGGATATTGATCTAAACTTTGCCAGCGAGTATCAGAATCGCGCACATCGCTATACCGAAACGCTGTTTGGTTTGGATCACGTGTTTAAGGCCGGAACGATTGGTACAATCGCGGATAAGACCGCTTTCGGTTACGTGAAAAAGTACGCTGAGGAACGGGGATTGGTGTTTAGTCCGGCTGAGGTGGATCGACTTGCTATCGGCTGCACCGGTGTAAAGCGTACCACAGGTCAGCACCCCGGTGGCATGGTGGTTGTGCCGGATGATTATGAGATTGAGGATTTCTGTCCTGTTCAGCACCCTGCCGGTAAGACAGATTCGGGGATCATTACCACGCATTTCGATTTCCATTCAATCCATGATACTATTCTGAAACTGGATAACCTGGGTCACGTTATTCCCACAATCTGCAAGTATTTAGAGGAATACACCGGCGTATCTATCAAGGACGTGGATATGTCCGATCCTGCGGTGTACAGCCTATTTACCTCACCGGAGGCACTTGGTTTAACGGTGGAGCAGCTGGGCTGCGAAACAGGCACCTTATCCATCCCTGAGATGGGCACCGGTTTTACCCGCCAGATGCTGTTGGATTGTAAGCCGAAGACCTTTGCCGATTTGATGCAGATTTCCGGTCTGTCCCACGGTACCGATGTGTGGTTAGGGAATGCTCAGGATCTGATTAAGGCCGGCACTTGCACCATTTCTACAGTTATCGGTACCCGCGACAGCATTATGGTTTACCTGATGCATAAGGGCTTGCCGCCCAAAATGGCCTTTAAGATTATGGAGATTGTCCGTAAAGGCAAGGCGACCAAGCTGTTGACCGAGGAGCACTTAACCGCTATGCGAGAGCATGGCGTACCGGAGTGGTATATTGACTCCTGTATGAAGATCAAGTATATGTTCCCGAAGGCTCACGCGGCGGCATACGTAATTGCGGCACTGCGTGTGGCGTGGTTTAAGGTACATTATCCCGCCGAGTATTATGCCGCTTTCTTAACCGGTCGTGGTGGCGATTTTGATGCCGCAACCGTGCAGAGCGGTATTGACACTGTGAAACTGGTTATGGATAATATCCGTGAGCAGGGGAAAGAGGCTTCACAGAAGGATCAAGATACGGCGGAATTGTTGCACGTTGTGTATGAGGCGATGCTCCGCGGTGTGGAATTCCTGCCGGTGGATTTATTCAAATCCCACTGGTACCAGTTCCGCATGGAGGATGGGAAGATTCGGTTACCCTTCAGCGCCATTGCGGGCCTGGGAGAAGCGGCTGCGAAGAGCCTGTATGAACAGGCTGATTCGGCCGATCCTTATATTTCCTGTGATGATTTACAACAACGCACCGGCATTACCAAGGCGGTACTGCAATCCCTGCGCGATCTTGGCGTAACACAGGGGATTCCCGAGACCAGCCAGATGACGTTTTTCTAACAAAAGCGTCCCGTTATTAACGGGACGCTTTTGTTAATTATCATTGATGTTTATTTTAATTATTGTTGACAATAATTCAGACTGGTGCTATAATGATAAAGGTTATATGGGTTAGTTTGTCTACTTTTAGGAGCGAATGGTGAACGGCGATGAATAATAATCATTATTCTTTAGTAGATTTTCATAGCCATATTCTTCCCGGAATAGATGATGGCAGTAAGGACCTTGAAGAGAGTTTATTACTGCTTGAGCTTCTCAAGGAGCAAGGTGTTTCTACCGTGGTTGCTACTCCGCATTTTTATGCGGATGATCAGTCGTTAGATTCTTTTTTGTATAACCGTCAATTAGCGTACGACTTGTTGTTATCACATTGTTCGGAATCTGCTCCGCGTATTCGATTGGGTGCAGAGGTGCGTTATTATAACGGTATATCCCATTTGGCCGGATTAGAGCAACTGTGTATTGAGGGAACACGAGTTTTGTTGCTGGAAATGCCTATGAGTCGCTGGTCTACCAGTATGATACGCGAGGTATTGGACATTGCCAATAACAAGAATTTGATTCTTGTTATTGCTCATGTGGAACGATATATGCATCTGCAAAATGTTGGTGTCTATGATTTGTTAAGACAGAATGGTGTGCTCATGCAGGTGAACGCTTCGTGGTTTATTCATTTTTCTTCTCGCCGTAAAGCGTTACGGATGCTTGCTAACGGCCAGGTCCATTTACTTGGATCCGATTGCCACGGTGTCCATACGCGCCCTCCGCAGATTGGCGAAGCAGTACGGATGATTCGCACTAAATTTGGTGATGCTTTTGTTGAACAATTGAACGGTTGTTGTACGGAGTTACTTTCCGCGTCACCGTTTGTTAATTAAGTTATTTAAACACTTTGAGAAAGAAGGAGTATTGTTATGAAAAAAGTGTTAGTTGCTTTGTTGGCTATGGTTATGGTAATGGCTCTGCCGATGACGGCATTTGCTGCTGGTGCGTTTTTATCCAGCCCCAGCACTAATGCAGATACGGAGTTGGTGGACGTTACTTTTAGTGATGGTTGTACCGCTCAGATTGTGATTACCCCCTATGGCGATCGTGATGAGCTGGATGATGATGCACGTAAACTTCTGGAAGAAGCCTATAAACAGATTGCTGAGAATAAGGATCTGAGCAAGATCGTAGACAGCCTTAAGGAATTGGCCGACAAGTTAGGTGTGGATCCTGCTACCTTAGTTGTTAGCGATCTGTTTAATGTTGATTATGTTGGCTGTGATGATCACGAGGATCATACTTATACCGTTAAGTTAAAGCCTGAGGTTGTCAAGAACTTTGTTACGGTGATGCAGTTGGTAGACGGTAAGTGGGTTATCGTTGAGAACGCTCGTGTAGAGGGTGAGTATCTGATCATGACCTCCGGCAATTATGGCCCTACCGCTATTGTTGTCGAGGGCGATTCCCCTGTGATGGGAGATTCTTTCTCTTGGGTTTACGTGGTTCTTATGGCTGTTTCTGTTGTTGGCCTAATCACCGTTTCTGTTCTGTACAAGAAGAAAAGCGTATAAAAGCCCTTGAAAAGGAGAGGTTTTCTGCTCGTCCTAATGGTGCTTTTTTCTGCCTTATTTGTGTTTTCGGCAATCAATTTAATCTGCACTGTGATAGAATATCGCAAGGCAGAGACGTTATATACTGAAGCACAGAAGCAGTACGTATCAACGATAGCACCTCAATCAGGTGAACAGAAGGATGAAACAATCCAGCCGGAGAATAATACCGACATTACCATTGATTTTGGCGCACTATTAGCCGCTAATCCGGATGTGATTGGATGGATCTATTGTACGGATACGCCGATTAATTATCCGGTGGTGCAGGCTGAAGATAATAAAGCGTATCTTCATACCGGCTTGGATGGCGATTATTTACGAAGCGGTATGATCTTTGCTGATTATCGTAATCGCGACATCGGTTTGGATCGACAGTTTATTCTATATGGCCATAGTATGAAAAACAAGACTATGTTTGGCTCGCTTCTGGAGTATAAAAAACAGGCCTATTATGATGCACATCCTGTGTTGTACTATTTGACTCCGGACAAAGAATACCGCATCGAATTATTTGCCGGCTGTGTAATGAAGGTGTCCGATATTATCTATCAACCCAGACCGGGAGAAAAGGAATTCGATGCCTATCTGAAAAGCGTGAGAGATAGCTCTACGTTCCAATCGGAAGTATCGATTACAGCTGCGGATTCGGTTGTTGTTTTGTCTACCTGCTCTTATGAGTTTGATAACGCCCGATATGTAGCGTTCGGTAAGTTAGTACCGATAGAGAATTAATTAAACCCCGCTGACTGAACTGTCAGCGGGGTTTTATATTAATAATGACCAGTGATTGCTTTCCTAATGCAGCGTAGCGTTGCTCTACAACGTTTTTATGATAGGAAACGACTTTTCCATACATCGGGTCGTTAAAATAGTAGGATCTTTCATCATATCCGACCAATAACAGACAATGCTCTCCGGCCGGCCATACATAATATTGACCGTTCTCAAAGTGCCAGCTGTTTCCGCTGGTAACAGGCCTCATATCCATCGTTGCCCATACAATAACAGGGATGTCTTGATCAATATATTTATCACAAAGTTCCGCAAGAGAACTACCGGTTGTATTAATAGCTTCCCACTCGCTGGGCAAGCAGGAAAACAATCCCTGGTGAATAACCGGAGCCATGCATCCATAGGAATTGGCACTGCGCGGATCACCAACAAATTCAGCGTATGGATTTGGACCGTATTTAATACCATCAATTTCATAGAAAGTGCTATCACATACAAGGTGCTCATCTATAAATTCATCTACCGAAATATCTATACCATAATAATGTAAAGCCATCACAGCAGTTACCGATTCACAGCCAGTGGGGTAGTGGGGAAGCTGCATAAGAGGTTCAACCGCAATTATAGTAGCTTCGGTAGATATTGTTAACGTATTTTTGTCAGTCCCAGTGGAACATCCGCATAACATAACAGCGATAAGACAGCAAATCAGAATATTTAGACGATGTCTAAAGCACATACTATCACCTCATTAATATGATACCGCAGAATGCGGTATCTGTCAATACTGCATTCTGCGGTAAAATGCGATACTGCATTTTGTTGTGTCGTATACTATGGGTGAGGTGATACAATGGTTTATCAACGCATTCGCGATTTAAGAGAGGATAAGGATCTGACACAAAAGCAAATGGCCGATATTTTACATTGCTCTCAGCAGGTATATAGTAACTATGAATTGGGGCAGAGGGATATTCCCACAGAATTGCTGATCAAGCTATCGCGTTTTCATGGTGTTTCTACGGACTATATTTTGGGCTTGACGGATTAAAAAAGGCTTGGACGATTGTCCAAGCCTTTTTCTTAATTATCGTAGCCCCTGGGATTCTGGGATTGCCAGCGCCAGGTGTCGCGGCACATGTCTTCAATATTCTTTTCTGCCTTCCAGCCCAATAGGGCCGCTGCCTTGTCAGGGTTGGAATAGCAGATGTCTACGTCGCCGTCTCGGCGGGGTGCAATTACATAGGGAACGTCTACACCGTTAGCGCTGATAAATGCATTTACCAGATTTAGCACGCTGTATCCAACACCGGTTCCCAGATTAATTGCCTCAACGCCGGTGTGCTGCAGGGCATAATCCACCGCTTTAACGTGTCCACAAGCCAGATCCACCACGTGAATGTAATCACGCACTCCGGTGCCGTCTGGGGTGTTATAATCGTCACCAAACACGGACAGGTGGGGAAGCTTACCGATGGCGACCTGAGAAATGTATGGCATCAAGTTGTTGGGAATGCCATTGGGATCTTCACCAATGCGACCGCTCTCATGGGCGCTGATGGGATTGAAGTAGCGCAGCAGCACTACAGACCATTCCGGATCGGAGACACAGAGGTCCGAGAGGATCCCCTCGATCATAAACTTAGTACGTCCATAGGGGTTAGTAACGGCGCCGGTAGGCATCGTTTCTACCAGGGGGGAAGGATTATTGCTGCCATACACGGTGGCAGAGGAGGAGAAGATCATGCGTTTACACCCCATCTCGGCCATCACCTGACACAGTACGACAGTACCGCTGACATTGTTGTCATAGTAAGTGAGAGGAATGCGCACCGATTCGCCTACCGCCTTCAGTCCTGCAAAGTGAATCACAGCGTCAATGCTGTTTTCGCGAAAGATGCGGCGCAGACCATCGGCATCTCGAATATCGCACTGATAGAAGGGGAAATCCTTTCCGGATAGTTCCTGAATGCGACTCAGCGCCTCCGGCTTAGAATTGTAATAGTTGTCCAGTACGACGATATCGTAGCCTGCTTTAAGCATTTCAACACAAGTGTGGCTGCCGATATAGCCGCAGCCGCCGGTAATTAAAATCGACATACAAATCCTCCTAAAGATTACTATAGTTGTATTATAATGAAAGCGGCCCTGCATTTCAATAGCTATTTGTTGCAGGTATGTTGCAATTTTTTCGCATAATCCTTGCCTTTTTGCGTTTCGTATCGTATAATAGATGCAACCCATTGATTCTTTCAAGAAGGAGAATGATGATGAAACCTACGCTAATCGTTATGGCTGCCGGTATGGGCAGTCGATTTGGTGGATTAAAACAGATTACTCCGGTTGGTCCATCCGGCGAGAAGTTGATGGACTATTCCGTATATGATGCCTTGCGTGCCGGCTTTGGTAAAGTTGTGTTTGTAATCAAGCACGCTTTTGAGCAAGAGTTCAAAGAGAAGATTGGTAATGCCATTTCAGCACACGTGCCGGTTGAGTACGTGTATCAGGAGTTGGATAAAATTCCGGAGGGGTATACGGTGCCGGAGGGGCGTGAAAAGCCTTGGGGTACCGGCCATGCAGTGCTGTGCTGCCGTGATGTGGTTAAAGAGCCCTTTGTGGTGCTCAATGCCGATGATTATTACGGCTGCGATTGCTTCGCCTTGCTGGCGGATTTCTTGAGCCAGCCCCAAGACGACGATATATGCCATATTGCGATGGCGGGCTATCTTCTGCGCAACACTCTGACCGAGAACGGTCACGTATCCCGTGGTGTATGCCGTACGGATGATCAGGGAATGCTGGTCGGTCTGGATGAGCGCACCAAAATTGAATTGCACGATGGTGTTCCATATTACACAGAGGATGATGGCGCAACGTGGGTTGAGTTGGATCCTGACGGTTGGGTCTCAATGAACTGCTGGGCTTTCCCTGCAGGCTCCTTAGATCGGTTTGATGCGATGTTCCGTGCCTTTTTGGATGAGAAGGGCAGCGAGCTGAAATCGGAATTCTACCTACCTATGGCGGTGGATGAGATGGTTTCTAAAGGAGAGGCGGACGTTCGGGTGTTGCCCACCAAGGATCGTTGGTACGGTATGACCTATGCCGCTGATCACGAGCAAGTGAAGCGGGCGTTGGCCGATTTGACGGCGCAGGGTGTCTATCCTGCTGATATGTGGAAATAAGGGGATACGATATGCATAAGGATATTCAAAAGGTGCTTCTCTCTGAGCAGGAGATTGACAAAATTGTTACGCGCATTGCGGCTCAGCTGGATCGTGATTATGCCGGATCGGATAAGCGCTTGGTATTGGTTTGTATTTTAAAGGGATCGGTTGTCTTTATGGGCGATCTGATGAAAAAGCTGACCGTTCCGGTGGAAATTGACTTTATGCGCGTTTCCTCTTATGGTGCCGGTACGGTATCTACCGGTACCGTCAATATTATTCTGGATTTAATTCGCAAGGATTTGGATCAGTGTGATTTGGTGATTGTAGAGGATATTATTGATAGCGGCCGCACGCTGGCGCATCTGAGCCAGTATCTGCAGCTCAAGGGAGCCAGAACCGTTCGCACCTGCACTCTGTTGGATAAACCGTCCCGTCGCGAGGTGGATTTTAACGTAGATTATATCGGGTGCGAGATTCCGGATGAGTTTGTGGTCGGCTATGGTTTGGACTACGATGAGAAATACCGCGCACTTCCCTATGTAGGTATCCTGAAAGAGGAAGTTTATAGTAACTAAAAAGCAGGCACACACCGATTGGTGTGTGCCTGCTTTTTTTTTATAGCACCTTGCTTAAGAATTCTTTCAGACGGGGATGCTGAGGATTGGTAAAGAACTGCTCCGGGGGAGCCTCTTCCGCAATAACGCCGTCAGCAATAAAGACGACTCGGGAGGCTACCTCGCGGGCGAAGCCGATTTCGTGGGTAACCACCACCATAGTCATACCCGTTTCTGCCAGATCTTTCATGACTGCCAGCACTTCGCCTACCATCTCAGGATCCAGAGCAGAGGTGGGCTCATCAAATAGCATGACCTCCGGCTCCATAGCCAAGGCACGGATGATGGCAACACGCTGCTTTTGTCCGCCGGACAGCTTGGAGGGATATTCGTCCTTTTTCTCCAATAGATCGATACGTTCCAGTAGTTCCAGCGCCTTTTTCTCAGCCTCTTCCTTGGTTTTAAGCTTCAACTGAATGGGGGCGAGGGTCAGGTTCTGCATAACGGTCAGGTTGTTGAACAAATTAAAATGCTGGAACACCATGCCCATCCGCTGGCGGGCGAGATTAATGTTAATCTTATGCTCTGCTTCGTATTCTCTAGCGATGCGACGGACTGCTCCTTTACCCACTTTACTATCGATCAGATCAGGGTGCAGGGTAGGATCCATATTGGTGATTAAATCGTCATCGATCCAAATCTCGCCTCTGTCAGGGGTCTCCAGCAGGTTCATACAGCGCAAGAGGGTACTCTTGCCGCTACCGGAGGGACCGAGGATGACTACACGCTCGCCTTTCTCAATGGTGCAGGAAACACCCTTGAGCACCTGAACGTCCTGGAAGCTTTTGTACACATTCTTAACGTTTATCACTGGCGCGCAGCCTCCTTTCAATCAGTTTAATACCGAGGGTGAGCAGATATACGATACCCAGATAGAACAGGGCGACCACGCTCATGGGAATGAGGTAACTGGCCATATTGTTACCGCTACCGATAATCTTGGCCGCCATCGTCAGATCAAACATACCGATCATACTAACGATGGAGGTTTCCTTAATTAGGGCAATGATCTCGTTGCCGATGGTGGGAATCACGTTTTTGATTGCCTGAGGAATAATGATCTGCATCATCGTGGTAGCATTGGTCAGACCCAGGGCGCGACCTGCCTCTGTCTGTCCGATATCCACCGACAGAATGCCGGCACGGATGTTCTCTGCCACATAGGCACCGGAGTTAATACCAAAGGCGATAATAGCGGTCACCGTCTCGGGAAACCCGCGGAAGGTGAAGATGACGTAGAACATAATGTAGAGCTGCAGCGCCATTGGGGTACCGCGGATGATAGTCACGTAGATCTTGCACAGTGCCTTGGGCAGCCACACGATAGGGTTATTGGGGCAGAGGTTGACCAAGGCCACAATGGTACCCAGCAACAAGCCAAGGACGGCAGCGGCAACGGAAATCAGCAGAGTTGTACCCAAGCCTTCCAACAGCATGCCCATATACTTTTCCGTTGAAAAGAGAGTAAAGATTCCTTCAAAAAAGTTCATAAAAACTATCCTATCTTACAGTTTAACACGGAAAAAGAACGACGCATATGCATCGTTCTTTTTCTTAGACGGTTTGATTTTGTTGGGGATTACTCCATACCCATGTGCTTCATAACCAGCTTCTCAACCTCGCCGTTGGCCATCATCTCGTTCAGAACGCTGTTGATGGCATTCAGCAGCTCGTCGTTGCCCTTGGTTACGCAGATGGCGTACTGCTCCTCGACGGGGGCATCCTCAGCATCGGTCTCGCCGGAATAGTACAGAGGCAGGCACTTCAGGTTGCTGTTCTTGCTGATGATGTACTGAGCGGGCAGCTCATCAATGATAACTACGTCCACCAGATTGCTGGCGATACCGTCAGCGGCCAGCTGGGCGTTATCAAAGTTCTTCATAGTAGTATCGGTGCCGTACAGAACTCCGTCATATCCATAATCGTTGTCGGCGGTAGCGTTGATCTCGCCGTCAGTGTAGATCCAGCCGGTGGTATCGGTCTGGGTGCCAATGGTCTTACCCTTCAGTGCTTCCCAAACGATGTAGTCACCGTCGGTACCGGTCTTGGTAGCGATCTGAGCATCAGCGGCATAGATGACGTACTGAACAGAGGTGTAGTAGGGGACAGAGAAGTCAACCTTCTCTTTACGCTCATCGGTGATGGTGATACCGGCGGCACCGGCATCACAAACCTGACCGGCGGCCACGTTATCAATGATGGCAGAGAATTCAACGTTATTGAAGGTGACGGTCTTGCCCATCTTATCGGCGACCTTGTTCATGATCTCAACATCAACACCTACGATATCGGTACCCTCATAGTACTCGAAGGGGGCGAAGAATGCATTGGTCTGAACAATGATCTCATCGGCGGTGCCGCAGGAGCAGCACAGGGTAGCTAACATGACCACAACGGCCAACAGGGAAATGATCTTTTTCATAATGTTAATCTTCCTTTCTGAATTGCATCCGCTATTCGTTAGCGGTGTGAACAAATGTTAGTATACACGCTTAGCTGAATATTGTCAACATCTTTTTGCATAAATTTACGAAAACATTTATGCGTAAGTGAGGCGAAACAAAAAGACGCGCGTAATAAAAGGGAAAAGGATGAATTTTGACGGGAAATAACGATGATAAATATACATTTTCGATGTATAAACGTATATTTTGACAAGTTTCGTTATGCGAGAAATAATGTTAGACGTAAAATTCGGCAAAGTCATCCAGTCTTAGACACGCCAGCTTGCCGCCAAATACCGCACCGCAGTCAATACAGATGTTGTTCCGGCTGTGATAAATCTCAGCTTTTTGCGTAACGGAAAGAGTAGGGGTGTGACCGCTTATGACGAAGGTGTGCGGATTCTTGTATATGCGGCGATTGTAATCTGCACGTTGCTCGGTCAATTCCTGTACGGTGTGTTGTTCTAATGTTTTGCCGGCGGTAAGGTTTCCGGTGTGGGAGAGGACAAAGACATGATTACCGCATTCCACAACGTCGTACAATATAAATTCCTCAAAGTAATCGATAATGCCGTGGCGCGCATCCTGCGATAACGCTGTAAACTGTTGGATGGTGGTGTCTCCACCCTCCAACTGCCAGTCCATGATCGCTGATATTAAATCGGCGTCCAATTGTGTGTTAACGTTGTCTATGGTGATATCGACGGCAGTTTTTTTGAGTATCGCGTAGGCGATCAGATCGTGATTGCCCCATAACGGGAAGACGTTTGGCCGGCACATCATATCCTGCAAAACCTTGATGGGATCCGGGCCACGATCTACAATGTCCCCGAGGATATACAATTCATCCCGATCGGAAAAGTGGATGGTATCCAGCATCGTGCGGTAGGCATCGTACATACCGTGGATATCCGACATGACGTATACGCTCATTACAGTTCACATCCTTTCAGAGAAGTGACAGAGAAAAACAAAACAGACAGCCGAAGCTGTCTGTTTTATGGTGCGGATAAGAGGACTTGAACCTCCACCGAGTTGCCCCGACTAGAACCTGAATCTAGCGCGTCTGCCAATTCCGCCATATCCGCATATTCTGTTTCGTTCGCTGGGAACGAATTGCATTATACAGCAGGGCAGACGGTTTGTCAAGGGGTTTTTCAAACTTTTTCAGAAAAAGTTATTTTTCAGATTTGGCGGGCAGGAAACCTTCAAAAATGTAGGAATCAAAGAAGGCGCGAGCCGCTTTTGCTTCCTCCGGGGTGCGAACGGTCCAAGCAATCATCATAGGCCGAAACAGCCGACAGAGGCGCAAGAACGGATGACTGATATCGGTGTGTTGATATGCGATAAAATCCGGCCGGCATAGGAAGTTCGCCAATAATGCCGACAAAAAGTGCCGTAGCAGAGCGGGCTTGAGTTCGTGCTTCTGATATCGCTTGGAAAGGATACCCCGAATAACGTGCGGCGCATTCTTCTTGAACCATTGTACCATAAAGGGATTAAAGGACTCGATGCAATAATTGCCTTTATAGGAATCCAGAATCGGAAATGTTTGAGCGCAGAGAGAAGCGTCGGTGTAGGAGCGCATAGCCTTAAACTCACAGAGTACGGTAGCACCGTCCAACGTGTCCAGCGCCTCCGTTAATAACGGTATATGCTCGCCTGTGCCTAATAGGCGGAACTGCTGTAACTCCTCGTATGTACATTCATCGACGCGGCGGTCTACACCGCACATTCGTTGTAGCGTATCATCGTGAAATACCACGATGTGCCCATCTGCTGTAAAACGCACGTCAAGTTCAACACCGTAACCGGCCTCCTTAGCTGCCTTAAAAGCAGCTAAGGAGTTTTCCGGTAAAGTTCCGTTGTTATCGTGTAGACCGCGATGAGCATATAGGGTGTGATCAAACGGGGTGGTATTACGTCGCTTTTGTGGCATAATCACCCAAAGAATCAAACACAGCAGCAGAATCAGAACGAACAGAAGCCAAAATATGATCCACATAGCGATTAATCCTCAACGTCAAAGCTTTCCAGCACCGACTTTTTGGGCTGCACTGCCGTATCGCCATGCTTTACGAAAAGCATTGTCACAAAGGAAGCGGCCACGAATAAAGCGGCATAGGGGAAGAGGGCTTGATAACTGACGTTGCTTAATAGATAACCCGCCGTAATGGGGGTGACAGTTTGAGCCGCCATAGAGAAGGTATAATAATAACCGGTAAATTTGCCCACCTCAGAGCCCTTGCACATTTCAACTACCATGGGTAGGGAGTTGACGTTGATGGCCGCCCATGCAAAACCGATTAGCAGGAACAACGCAAACAGTGCATAGGAGAAAGTGCCAATGGTAATGGTGTACAGCCAACCGATTGCAAAGCAGGTCGCCAGTGTGGCAACGCCAATGAGAATCGTTTTGCGGCGGCCAATGCGGCTGGCCAGCGCACCGATGGGTAAATAGGAAACGATTGCACCGGCGGTAGCCACTGTCAGGCAGAGGGAGGCATCGCCCAACGCCATCCCCCACATAGTCTCCGCATATTTGGTAAACCAAGTGGTGACGGCATTGTAGCCGATGAACCATAAGCTGATGGAAACCAAGAGAAATGCCAGACTTTTCTTTACGTCTGCCGGCAGCTTCTCTTTGCCACTGTCATCGGTCACGGCGAGATTCTCAGCGGGATGCTCCTCTTCGTATTTCTTGATCTCTACCTCAATTTTGCGCTCGCGGATAGTGAGCAACAATACGGTGACGGAAACCACCATGATCCCGCCCACGATGATGAATAGCGGAAAATAGTTGACGTGAGCATTCTTCGGCGTGGTGGAGGACGGATACAGTACAGCGGAGATGATCAGATACAGGATACCGCCGGCCGCACCCATCAGGTTAATGACGGCGTTACCCTTGCTGCGTAGAGGCTTCGGAGTGACGTCGGGCATCAGCGCAACGGCGGGGGAACGATAGGTGCCCATAGCGACCAGCAGAAGTCCCAGTACGCCGACAAAGCTCCAGAACAAAGCCGGGGAGGGGGCACTGTTGTATGCATTACTAATCAGCGGCAGTGCAGCCATCAGCACAACGGCAGATATTGTTCCAATAAGAATGAAGGGGGAACGACGGCCCATGGGAGAACGGCATCCGTCGGACAGCTTTCCAAAGAAGGGAAGCAGGAACAGAGCCAGAACGTTATCTGCTGCCATAATGGCGCCGGACCAGGTTTCATCCAAATGGAAGGTGTTGGTTAAAATCAGCGTCATCACGCTGTCGTACATCTGCCAAAATGCGCAGATGGAGAAAAATGCAAGGCCAACCAGAAAGGTGCGGCGGTAATTGAGTTTCATATCCTTTTCCTCGTTTGTTCTTTGTTATGATTAGTCACAGCAGGGATCGGATTTTTGGGTTATAGGCTCAGAGGTATTATCCGGCGCAGTAGAGTCACCAAGGCCGGATGCCTCGCTGAACATCACGTCACGGGTAACGGCGGTTACCGCGTCGGTGGGGACGATAATCTTGGAGGCGCGACCGTTACCCATCTGTACCAGGGCTTCATACTTTTTCAGTTCAAGCACTGCCGCGTCGGCTCCGGCTTCGCGGAGGCGACGGATACCTTCAGCCTCTGCTTCGCGGGCAAGAATAACAGCCTTTGCAGCACCCTCGGCACGGGCAATGGCGGCGTCACGCTCACCTTCAGCGGCCAGAATCGCCGCCTGCTTTTCACCCTCTGCACGGGTGATAACAGCTGCTTTATGACCCTCGGCCTGCAGCAAGGTTTCACGGCGGTCACGCTCGGCCTTCATCTGCTTTTCCATGGCTTCCTGAATCTCGCGAGGCGGAATAATGTTGCGCAATTCCACGCGTCCCACCTTGATACCCCACTGATCTGTGGCTTCATCCAGAATGGCGGTCATTTTACCATTGATCGTATCACGAGAGGTCAGGGTACCGTCCAGGTCCAGCTCACCAATCAGGTTGCGCAGGGTGGTGGCGGTCAGATTGGCCAAGGCATTGATGGGATTTACCACGCCGTAGGTGTACATTTTGGCATCAAAAATACGGTAGTAGACAACGGTGTCGATCTGCATGGTGACGTTATCCTTGGTAATAACCGGCTGGGGAGGGGAGTCCAGCACCTGCTCCTTGAGCGTGATTTTCTTAGCAATGCGCTCTAAAAGCGGTATTTTAAAATGCAGACCGGCAGACCAGGTGACCCGATATTTACCTAAAAACTCAATGACGTACTCGGATGCCTGAGGGACGATCCGCAGGCAGGAGAAACATAACACGGCCAACAGAATTAACCCAACAATGATAATGAATTCTTCCATAAGAACAACTCCTTATAATATTATTGTAGTTATGTTATACCACATTCTGTTAAAAATAGCAAGAAAATCTATGACAATGTGCTTATATAAAAATAGTTTTGAAAATTGATAAATATTTGACGATTTTTCTACTTTTTCCTCTTTACAATGGAAAGTTGTTGTGATATTATTTATAGTGGTAAGTTTCGGGGGAAAGTTGCGCTTTCGCACCGACTTAACTCTATATTTTTCCGATGAAGGAGGACATATCTATGGCAAGAAAGTTTAAGACCATGGACGGTAACAACGCTGCGGCTCATGTATCCTATGCGTTTACCGAGGTGGCGGGCATCTATCCGATTACCCCCTCCAGCCCCATGGCCGACTACGTAGACCAGTGGGCTGCCGCCGGTCTGAAAAACATTTTCGGTACCACCGTTAAGGTGTCCGAGATGGAGTCTGAGGCGGGTGCCGCCGGTACCGTGCACGGCTCTCTGAATGCCGGCGCTCTGACTACCACCTACACCGCTTCTCAGGGTCTGCTGCTGATGATCCCTAATATGTACAAGATCGCCGGTGAGCTGCTGCCCTGCGTGTTCCACGTTTCCGCTCGTACCGTGGCTTCCCACGCGCTGAACATCTTTGGTGATCATTCCGACGTTCTGGCTTGCCGCCAGACCGGTTTCGCTATGTTGGCCGAGACCAACACTCAGGAGGTTATGGATCTGGGTGCTGTTGCTCACCTGGCTTCCATCAAGGGTCGCGTTCCCTTCATCAACTTCTTTGACGGTTTCCGTACCTCTCACGAGATTCAGAAGATCCAGGTTTGGGATTATGAGGATCTTAAAGAGATGTGCGATATGGATGCCGTTGCCGCTTTCCGTAAGCGTGCTCTGAACCCCGAGCGTCCTGTAATGCGCGGGTCTCACGAGAACGTTGATATCTTCTTCCAGCACCGTGAGGCCTGCAACCAGTACTATGATGCCATCCCCGGTATCGTTGAGGAGTACATGGGCAAGGTCAACGAGAAGCTGGGCACCAACTATCAGATCTTCAACTACTACGGCGCTCCTGATGCCGAGCGTGTTATCGTGGCGATGGGCTCCATCTGCGACGTGATCGAAGAGGTTATCGATTATATGACCGCCAAGGGTGAGAAGGTCGGTCTGGTTAAGTGCCGTCTGTATCGTCCCTTCTGCGCGGACAAGCTGTCTGCCGCTATCCCCGCCACCGTTAAGAGAATTGCCGTTCTGGACCGTACCAAAGAGCCCGGCGCTCTGGGCGAGGCCATGTATGTGGACGTTGTTACCGCTCTGGCCACTCAGGGCCGCGGCGACATCCGTGTGATCGGCGGTCGTTATGGTCTGGGTTCCAAGGACACTCCTCCTTCCAGCGTGTTTGCTGTATACGACGAGCTGGCTAAGGACGCTCCCAAGGCTCAGTTTACTCTGGGTATCGTGGATGACGTGACCGGCCTGTCTCTGGAGGAGAAGCCCTCTCCCAACACCGCTGCTGAGGGCACCATCGAGTGCAAGTTCTGGGGTCTGGGCGGCGACGGTACCGTCGGCGCAAACAAGAACTCCATCAAGATCATCGGTGACCACACCGATAAATATGTGCAGGCCTACTTCCAGTATGACTCTAAGAAGACCGGCGGTATCACCATCAGCCACCTGCGCTTTGGCGATAAGCCGATCAAGAGCCCCTATTATATCAACAAGGCCGACTTTGTGGCTTGCCACAACCCCTCTTATGTCCTGAAGGGTTATAAGATGGTCAACGATGTTAAGCCCGGCGGTATCTTCATGATCAACTGCCAGTGGAGCGCTGAGGAACTCAACGAGCATATGCCTGCCGAGGCCAAGCGTTACATCGCTCAGAACAATATTCAGCTGTATACCATCAACGCCATTGATCTGGCGATTGAGATTGGTATGGGCAAGCGCACCAATACCATTCTGCAGTCTGCGTTCTTTACCCTGGCCGGCGTTATGCCTCAGGAGGAGGCCATCCAGTATATGAAGGATGCCGCCACCAAGTCCTACTCTAAGAAGGGTATGGATATCGTAGAGATGAACCATAAGGCGATCGACGCCGGTGCTTCTGCTTTCGTTAAGATCGACGTTCCCGCCGATTGGGCGAATGCTGAGGATAATACCGTTGTCGAGGCCGAGCAGGGTCCTGCCAAGCTGGTTAAGATGGTTGACAGCATCATGAAGCCCGTGGGCAAGATGGACGGTGACAGCCTGCCTGTTTCCGCCTTTATCGACCATGCAGACGGTACCTTTGAGCAGGGTGCTTCCGCTTACGAGAAGCGTGGCGTTGCCGTTCTGGTTCCTGAGTGGGATCCCACTACTTGTGCTAAGTGTAACAAGTGCTCCTTCGTGTGCCCCCACGCCACCATTCGTCCCTTCGCTCTGAATGCGGATGAGGTTGCTGCGGCTCCCGCCCAGATGAAGAAGCATGCTAAGCCCGTCATCAAGACTGATTACACCTATACTCTGGCTATTTCTCCGCTGGATTGTATGGGTTGCGGCGTCTGCGTCGGCGTATGTCCCACCAACTCTCTGAAGATGGTTTCTCAGGAGAGCCAGGCTGCCGAGCAGGAGGTCTTCGACTACTGCGTAGCCAAGGTTGCTGAGAAGCCTGAGGTGTGCGGCAAGACCGTCATCTCCAGCCAGTTCAAGAAGCCTCTGCTTGAGTTCTCCGGCTCCTGCGCCGGCTGTGCCGAGACTGCTTACGCCCGCCTGATCACTCAGCTGTTCGGCGATCGTATGTACATCTCCAACGCTACCGGCTGTTCTTCCATTTGGGGTGGCCCCGCTGCTACCTCTCCCTATACCACCGATGCTAACGGCCATGGTCCCGCTTGGGCTAACTCCCTGTTTGAGGACAATGCTGAGCACGGCTTTGGTATGTATCTGGGCCAGAAGGCGATCCGTGAGCGTCTGATCGATGACGTAAAGGAGATCGCTGCTTCCGATAAGGCCTCTGAGTCTGTTAAGGCTGCTTGCCAGGCTTACCTGGATACCGTCAACGACGGTGAGAAGAACACCGCTGCTTCCGATGCTCTGATTGCTGAGCTGGAGGCTCTGGATTGCGATTGCGCCATCCGCAAGGATATCCTGGACAACAAGGAGTATCTGTCCAAGAAGTCCGTGTGGATTATGGGTGGTGACGGCTGGGCCTACGATATCGGCTTCGGCGGTCTGGACCACGTGCTGGCTTCCGGCGAGGATGTCAATGTGATGGTCTTTGACACTGAGGTGTACTCCAACACCGGCGGTCAGGCCTCTAAGGCTTCTAACATCGGTCAGGTTGCTCAGTTTGCTGCCGCCGGTAAGGCCATCAACAAGAAGAGCCTGGCTGAGATCGCTATGAGCTATGGCTACGTCTATGTTGCTCAGATCGCTATGGGTGCTGATATGAATCAGACCATCAAGGCGATTGCCGAGGCTGAGGCTTATCCGGGTCCCTCTCTGATCATCGGCTATTCTCCCTGCGAGATGCACTCCATCAAGGGCGGCATGGTCAACTGCCAGGCCGAGATGAAGAAGGCTGTGGATTGCGGCTACTGGAATATGTTCCGCTTCAACCCTGCTGCTAAGGCTGAGGGCAAGAATCCCTTCACCATGGACAGCAAGGCTCCCTCCACCAGCTATCGTGACTTCATCCTGAATGTGGCCCGCTACGCCTCCCTGACCCGTTCCTTCCCGGAGCGCGCCGAGGAGCTGTTCGCTAAGGCCGAGTCCACCGCTATGGCTCGTTACGAGCATCTGGTGCGCCTGGGCGACCTGTACGCTCAGAACGTGCAGTAATCCAACAGGATAGCATAAACAAATGAAAAGCCCCCTGCCGTTTGGCAGGGGGCTTTCTGCATAGTAAAGTGTTAAGGAAGGATGATTTGATCACCAACTAAAAATAGGTAATCACCGCTACGGAGAAGGCGCACCAAGGACTTACCGTCTTGTGGCAGTTCGGCAAAACAAGTGAACAAGCTTCCTTCGTGTCCGCGGTGGTGAAAATCCGTTCCACCGGTAATGATGCCACCGTTTTTTTGGTGTAAACGGGCGGCAAAGGCTACTCTGGAATTATGGCCGGGATGAAGATTAAAGACCTCATAGCCGTCCACACAATCGCGCTCCATCTCCACCATATCGTTGCGGTTGGGATGCGCTTGAATGATCAACACGTCTTCACCATGAAAGGCGTCGTAGAATTCTTTGGCGGTCTTATCCATCCAGTCGTACACAGTGGGAATAAAACTTTCATCGAATCCAAACACCAAGTAATCATTATTACTATCCTTAAAATGAATCTCAAAGCCGAGGATGATTTGTAGCCCTATTCGCTCGCCGGCCTCCTTTGTATCGCGATAATCCTTGAGATATTGCGCGCACCATGCGTCTTTGGGGGTTTCTTTCATCCACCAGATAGCGTGGTTGGTAAGAACCAGTCCGTGCGCACCGGCTTTTTTGCACCGTTCCACTAATTCAGCAGGGGAGAGCTCGGAGCAACTACTGGCCGGATTAGAGTGAGCGTGCAATTCGAATTTATAGGGATACTGAGTGATTAGTTGTTCTTTCAATTGTTTAAGATCAGTCATACGGGTGGCCTCCTGATATTTTCTGCGACACAATTATAGTACATTAACAGAAAAAATGCAAGATAGGGGTAGTCAAAAACACTTTTTTCGTGTATACTGATACCCGTATTTGAAAGGGGTGACACAGATGCGTATTGGAAATGTAGAAATCACCGGAAAAGCGGCGCTGGCGCCGATGGCGGGGGTGGCAGATCGCGCGTTCCGCAAGATTTGTATGGATTTTGGTGCCGCTTGTGTCATCGGTGAGATGGTCAGTGCTAAAGGGTTGACCTATGGTGATCGTAAGAGCGCTGAACTGCTTGAGTTAGATCAGGATGTCCGACCTGCCGCCATCCAATTATTTGGTGATGATCCTGCGATTATGGCTGAGGCTGCGCAGCAGACGTTGGCGTACAGGCCGGATTGGATCGATATAAATATGGGGTGTCCGGCACCCAAAATTGCGGGAAATCATTGCGGTAGCGCCCTGATGCGGGAGCCGGAGCTTTGCCGTCGTATCGTTCAGGCAGTGAAAGAGGCTGTTCCTGTGCCGGTTACAGCAAAGATCCGCAAGGGCTATGCTAAGGATGAAATCAATGCGGTTGAGGTGGCGCGGGCCTGCGAGGCAGGTGGTGCCGATGCGATCACAGTCCATGGGCGTACTCGAGATCAAATGTATGCACCCCCTGTGGATTGGGATATTATACGGCAGGTGAAGCAGGCGGTGCGGATTCCCGTTATTGGTAACGGTGACGTGGCGGATGCAAAGTCCGCTGCTGCACTATATGAACAAACCGGGTGCGATTTGATTATGGTTGGTCGCGGCGCCCTTGGTAAGCCCTGGATTTTCCAGCAGATTGAAGCATACCTCAATCACGAGGCGATCCTGCCTGACCCGGGTATTGCTCAACGGATGTCGATCCTGATGAAGCAGGTGCAGCTAACGGCAGAATACAAAGGGGAGCGTGTGGCTTTATTAGAGGCCCGCAAGCATACCGCTTGGTATCTCAACGGTATGCGGGGAGCTGCTCAGCTACGCCGTGAGGCAGGCACGCTGACGACCATTGAAGATTTGGCGCGTTTGTGTGCTCGGGTGATTCAGATGGATGAGGAGGGGTTGTTGTGAAGTTATCCAAGCCGTTAATTTTAGCCTCCCAATCCCCACGCCGTCAGGAGATATTGACGCTCGCCGGATTGGAGTTTTCCGTGCATCCGGCAACGGGGGAGTGGGCTCCGGAAGGCATTCCCCCTTTTGATCGTGTTCGTGCTTTAGCACGGAGTAAAGCGGAACAAATTGCTCCTATGTATCCCAATAGTATCATTTTGGGCTCGGATACGATGGTGGTTTTGGACGATACTGCCCTAGGAAAGCCGATGGGTGCAGAGAATGCGGTAGAAATGCTCCTATCTTTGCAGAATCGGTCTCATCAGGTGATGACCGGTGTATGGCTTATTGAGACAAACGAGGCCGGATCGACTGTAAAGCAGGAAGGCTTCACAGATGTAACAGACGTTGATTTCTGGGCGTTTTCTCGTGATGAAGCGGAAGAATACGTCGCTACGGGCGAGCCGCTTGATAAGGCGGGGGCTTATGGTATTCAAGGAAAAGGAATGCGGTTTGTCAAGGGTATTCGCGGTGATTTTTACACTGTGATGGGACTGCCCGGAGGCCGTTTGCTCCGTTTTCTATCTAATTTTACTGCGCCGCCGAAAAAATAATGGAAAAATTCGGATATTTTTTCAATAACGTATTGAGATTTTTATTATTTCATTATATAATGGTTTAAAATATATGGTTTCTGACCAAACTGACGAATACAGAGATAAAGGAGTTGCTTTTATGTTCTTTAATCGTGATATCGGTATCGATTTGGGTACTGCGAATACGCTGGTATATGTCCGAGGCAAGGGTATCGTTATGCGTGAGCCTTCTGTAGTGGCTGTGGATGTGAAGAGAGAAGAGGTTATGGCCGTAGGTAGCGAGGCTAAAGAAATGATCGGTCGTACCCCCGGTTCCATTTCTGCTGTCCGCCCTCTGAAGGATGGCGTTATCGCTGACTTTGAGGTTACCTCTGCTATGCTGCGCTATTTCATTAAGCGTGCTATCAAGAACAATCTGTTCAGCCGTCCTCGCCTGATTGTGTGCATTCCTTCTGGTGTTACTGAGGTGGAGCGCCGTGCCGTTAACGAGGCTGCGCGTAATGCCGGCGCCCGTGAGGTTGAGCTGATTACCGAGCCTATGGCGGCTGCCATCGGCGCCGGTCTAGACGTGGCGGATGCCGCCGGTTGCATGATCGTGGATATCGGTGGTGGTACCTCTGAGGTCGCTGTTATTTCTCTGGGCGATATTGTTACCGCACAGTCTGTCCGTGTGGCCGGCGATGATTTTGATGAGGCTATTATTTCCTATATCAAAAAGAAATTCAACCTGCTCATCGGTGAGCGTACCGCCGAGGACCTGAAGATCAAACTGGGTTCTGCTTTCCCGTACGAGGATGAGGGCACGATGGACGTAAAGGGCCGCAATCTGGTGGATGGTTTGCCGAAGAATATTGTCATTACCGCCGAGGAAGTACGTGAGGCTCTGGCTGATCCCGTGGGTGCCATTGTGGATGCGGTTAAGTCCACTTTGGAGCGCACTCCCCCTGAGCTGAGCGCGGATATCATCGATAACGGTATTATGCTGACCGGTGGCGGCGCATTGTTGCGTGGTCTGGATACTCTGATCAATCGTGAGACCGGTATGCCGGTTCACGTTGCCGAGGATCCGCTGGACTGTGTGGTTAACGGCACCGGTAAGTGTCTGGATCTTGGTATGACCAGCAATTTCCGTTCCAATCGCAGATAATAGGAGATAGGCGGAGGGCGGACACGTCTTCCGCTTTTCCCATTTTGTATAGTAGGTGATTTCGGTTGAAAAAGTTTTTCACCAGTTTTTTGGCTCGCTTTTTGGGCGTGCTCGTACTGGCTTTAATCGGTGTTATGATTTACAGTGCCACTACCGGCGGCTTTGCCACGATTCCGGAGACGTTAACCGGTTTAGTTGTCACTCCGATTCAGTCGCTTACAACGTCGGTATCGAATGGTGTGTCCGGATTCTTCGGACAACTTACCGGTGCCGGTGATCTGCGCGAGCAGATCGCACAGTTGGAAAAAGAGAATGCGGAATTGCGCAAGCTTTTGGTCGAATATGACGAACTGAAGCAGACCAATGATTGGTATAGTGAAATTCTGGGTCTTCATGAGGAAAATCCGGAGTACACCTTTGCCGCCGGTCGTGTGATTGGCCGAGATCCCTCGGATTTCTACGGCAATTTCACCATTTCTGCCGGTCGGAACGCGGATATATCTGTCAATGACCCCGTTGTGGCCACAGATGGCTCTTTGGTGGGGGTTGTGGATGAGGTCGGACTGACTTATGCGAAGGTGCGTACCATTTTGGATCCATCTGCTAAGGTAGCCTCTCAGATCAGTCGTACCGGAGATACGGCGTATACGGCTGGTAGCACCGTGGATATGGCGCGCCAGAACAGTTTGCGTCTGACGACGTTAGAGCGCACCTCCGGTGTTTCTATTGGCGATTACGTGGTGACCTCCGGAATCGGAGGTGTGTATCCGAGTGGTTTATTGATTGGCAGTGTCAAGCAGATCGAGAGCGCAACCGACGGTATGACTCTTACTGCCGACGTGGAGCTGTTTGCAGAGATTTATGACCTCAAGCAGGTGATGGTAATCACCTCATTTGCCGGTCAGGGCGGTCAGTAACGATGCATAGAAAGGAGCCGAACATATGAAAACTAAACAATCAACCGGCTTCTTTTTGGGCAAGAATTATCTTTCCTGGCTGTTGTATGGCGGCATCGCTTTTCTGTTGATGCTGATGCAGACAGCTCCTCGTTTCTTCCCGGTGATTGGTAATGCACGTCCTGCGCCGCTGATTCTGTTTGTTGTGTGCGTGGCGATTTTTGAGGGCCCCCGTACCGGCGCTGTGATCGCTGTGATTGGCGGACTGTTGTGGGATCTGTATTCTTTTCGCTTGTTTGGGCTGAATGCTATGCTCTTACTGTTGATCAGCGTAGCGGTTGGTCTTTTAGTGCAGTGGCTTTTGCGTGCCAATTTCTTGTCCGGTATGATTCTATGCGTCGGCGGTGTGTTGACACATGCCTTGTTTGAGTGGCTGTTATGCTACGCTTTGTTTTTGCACGAAGAAACCGTCGCTGTTTTGTGGCAGGTGTATCTGCCGAATGCTTTGTATACGGTGCTGTTGGCACCGTTTATGTACTGGTGCGTGCTCTTTATTGCACGTATGTTACGCCGCAAACAAAGAGGTTAATTGGTACATACTAACAGAGAGGAGGTGGCAAGAATGTTACGTGAGCCGAATATCCCCGGCTTGAATTTTAAGCGTGTTTCGGCTTTGTTGTTGATTATGGTGATTGTTCTTGGGATTTTCTCTGTGCGTCTGTTTCAGATTCAGATCGTGCAGGGGGAGGAGTATGCGAAATTAGCGGATGAAAGCTATAAAACCTCCGTATCCATTGCCGCCTCCCGCGGAGAAATTGTGGATTGCAATCAAATCCCCTTGGTCTCCAATCGCACCAGCTATGCTGTGACGTTAGATTATAATTATTTTCCCCATGGAAACAGTGATGAGCGGCTAAAGGAACAGAACGATTGTCTTTTGCTGTTAGTTCAGCTGCTACAAGCGAACGAAGAGCAGTGGATCGATTCCTTGCCGATTTCACGATCTCAGCCATACACTTTTGATGAAGAGCGCACCAGCGGTATTGCACGGCTGAAGGATATGCTCCGTATGGCAAACTACGCAACGGCAGAGCAATGCTTGGAGCAGATGGTCAAAAAGTATGCACTTTCCGACTATACGGCGGATGAGCAGCGTATACTGGCGGGTATTCATTATGAAATGGATTCTGCCGGATTTTCTGCTAAGGTGCCCTATACCTTTGCAAGTGACATTTCTGCCACGTCGATGTACCAGATTTTAGAAAATGGCACCCGCTTTCCTGGTGTGGATGTCATTACGGTTCCGGTACGTGAATACGTCAGCGGCACGACGGCTTGCCATATCATTGGTACGGTTGGACCGATCTACGCTGAAGAGTATGCGGAACTTAAGGACAAAGGCTATTCCTACAACGATATCTTAGGGAAGAGCGGTATTGAGGCTGCCGCTGAGGAATACCTGCGGGGCACCGCAGGTAAGCGTGTGCTATCCAAAAACGCGCAGGGCGTTGTTACCTCTGAGGTTGAGGCATTGGCTCCGGAGCCGGGTCAGACTGTGGTGCTGGCTTTGGATTCCCGCGTACAGCAGGCTGCACAGGATGCTCTGGCGGAGAAGATTCAGTCTCTGCGTACCACCGGTGCTGAGGGGAAAGGTAAAGACGTTAAGAGCGGATCGGTTGTTGTTTTGGATATCAAAACCGGTGGTGTTATCACATGTGCCTCTTGGCCGGATTACGACCTTTCTACCTACAGTAAGAATTATAACGCGTTGCTTACCGATCCGGATAATCCACTGTTTAATCGAGCGCTAAATGGAGCGTTTCCCTGTGGATCTACCTTTAAGCCCGGCGTGGCGTTGGCGGCCTTAACGGAAGGGATTATTCGTGCGGATCAGTCGATCAATTGCACCTACACATACGAATACTATGCGCCCAGCTATGTTCCGAAGTGTATGTCCAGACATGGACACCTAAAGGTTGGCACGGCTATTGAGAAGTCCTGTAACTACTATTTTTATGAAGTGGGCCGCTTGATGGGAAGCAGTATCTTCAATTACTTGACTTTGTACGGCTTTGGTCAAAAGACCGGCGTAGAAATAGGAGAGTCCTCCGGCGTTCAACAGACCCCGGAGTCCTTGCGTGCCATTGGCGGTGCATGGGTTGGCGGCGATTACCTCCAGTTGGCCATCGGTCAGCGTGGCTCTTATACCCCCATTCAGTTGGCGGCATATGCGATGATGATCGGTAATAGTGGTGTACGCTATAAGACACATTTCATCAAATCTATCCGTAGCTATGATGGGAAATCCGAGACAATTATTCCTGCCGAGGTGGCCGCCAAGGTAGAGTGGAGCGAACAAGCCATTTCTGCTGTGCGCAACGGTATGATCGCCGTTGGTAAGACCGGAACGGCACGTGCTTCCTTTGCGAATGCACCGTATACAGTTGCCTGTAAAACGGGTACTGCCCAAACCGGTATTGCTGATGCATCGGATCACGGTACTTTTATCGCTTATGCCCCGGCGGATAATCCCGAGATTGCTATTTCTGTTGTAGTGGAAAACGGCACCTCTTCCGCATCGGCTTGGGTGGCGCGCCAGGTGATGGATGCGTATTTTGAGGGGAAAGATGCCGGCGAAACCGTAACACCTGAGGGCGTGCTATTACCTTAAAATTTTGTGAAAAATGTCAAAAACCATCGGTTCAAGGGGTTTACTTTTCTTTGTAATTATGTTATACTTGCACATTATAGCGATGGTTAATGGAGGTGAGGAGCGATGAGCCAGATTTGTGTTGTAACGTCCGGCAAAGGCGGAGCCGGTAAATCTACGGTAACAGCCGGACTTGGCTATGCTCTGTCCCGCCACAACGGTCGTGTATTGCTGATTGATGCGGACGCCGGGTTGCGCAGTTTAGATTTGATGCTGGGTGTCAGCGGCACCACAATGTACGATCTGTCGGATGTCTTTGCCGGCAACTGTGAGCCCGTCCGTGCAATTTACTCTTCTCCGGTTTTTCAAAACGTTTTCGTACTACCTGCACCGTTGCGGCTGGAGGAAATGTGCTCTCCGGAGGAAATGCGTGCTCTATGCCGCGGGCTGGCCTCTTATTACGATCAAGTAATTATTGATTGTCCTGCCGGCCTTGGACCCGGATTTGAGACCGCTGTGGCGGCTGCCGATCGCGCGTTAGTGGTATCGACGCCGGATATGGTGTGTGCCCGCGATGCTCAGATTTTGGGTCATTTACTCCAAGAACGGAATTTACGCTCCCATTTGATTATTAACCGCCTGCGTCCTAACAAAGTGATGGATGGCTCTATGCCGGACATAGATGAGATTATTGATACAGCCGGCATCCAACTGCTGGGAATTATCCCAGAGGATGAAGAGGTGGCAGTAGCCTGCGCTAACGCACGGCCTCTGCCGGCAGCCTGCAACGCAGCGCTGTGCTTCGAGAATATTGCTCGCCGTTTTATGGGTGCTTCGGTACCGCTAGCCAAATTAGAGAAGATGTAACTACCAGTCAAGGAGGTTGTCATTATGAATATAGCGCTGATTGCACACGATGCCAAAAAGGAATTGATGGTTCAGTTTTGCATTGCTTATTGCGGCATTTTGAGCCGTCATACGTTATGTGCTACCGGAACCACAGGCAAGCTGGTGTCTGAGGCCACCGGACTTGATATTGTGCGCTATATGAGTGGCACTCAAGGTGGCGATCAACAGATTACGGCGCGTATTGCCTGTGATGAAATTGATCTCCTTCTGTTTTTCCGCGATCCGATGACAGCCAAGACCGGCGAGCCGAATGATCTGGATATGCTCCGCTTATGCGATACCCGCAATATTCCCGTTGCTACCAATATTGCAACAGCCGAAGTGCTGATTCACGGTTTGGAGCGCGGCGACCTGGATTGGCGTAACGTGATCAATCCCCGTAACCGATAAGATGGGGTAGGGTTTCTGCCCGAAAAGGGGTACACCTCGGTGTGCCCTTTTGCCTTGTATAACTCAGAGAGAGGATGTTAATATGGCGTTGATTACTCAGGCTCCTCGCGGCACACAGGACGTGCTTCCGGAGGCTAGCTATAAATGGCAATACGTAGAGCAGACCGCTCTTTCTATTGCACGGGATTTCGGTTTCCGTGAGATCCGTACCCCTGTGTTCGAGCATACCAACCTGTTCCAACGTTCGGTAGGCGAAACCACCGACGTGGTACAGAAGGAGATGTACACCTTTGAGGATAAAGGTGGTCGTTCGATCACTCTGCGTCCGGAGGGTACCGCCGGTGCTGCGCGTGCTGTGCTGGAACACGGCTTGTTGGCGGGAGCTCTTCCTGTAAAGGTATCTTACCTTACATCCTGCTACCGCTACGAAAAGAGCCAGAAGGGCCGCTATCGCGAGTTTCATCAGTTTGGCGTAGAGTGCTTTGGCGCCTCCGCTCCTCAGGCAGATGCGGAAGTCATCTCTCTGGCTATGCTGATTGTAAAGACACTGGGCCTTAAAAATGTGGCGTTGCATATCAATTCCATTGGCTGCCCCACCTGCCGTGCTCGTTACACCGAGGCGTTGCATGTCTACTTTGCGGATCGGCAGAGTGAGCTTTGCGGTACCTGCCTGACCAGACTGGAGCGCAATCCTATGCGTATTTTGGATTGCAAGTCTCCCGTTTGTCACGGCATTGCCGCCGAGGCGCCTGTGATGTTGAGTTATCTCTGCGATGAATGCGCGGCTCATTTTGAAATCGTGAAGGAGTGCTTGAACGCCGCCGGTGTTGAATACGTCATTGATGAACACATTGTTCGTGGCTTGGACTACTATACCCGCACCGTTTTTGAACTAGTTTCTGATCAGGGCTTGGTTGTGGCCGGTGGCGGCCGTTATGATGGCTTAATTCAGGAATTAGGTGGACAGGCTCAACCAGGACTTGGTTTTGGTATGGGTATTGAGCGTATGCTGATGACTATGGAGGAGCAGGGGGTGCGATTCCCGGACGCTCCTGTGTGTGATCTGTATTTCGTATCCATGGGACAGGCTGCTGCGCAGAAGTGCTTTGCGCTGAGTACGGCGATGCGTGAGGGCGGCGCTGCAGTGGAATGCGATATTGTTGGACGCTCCCTGAAGGCGCAGATGAAGTACGCTGACAAGTTGGGGGCACGTTTCACCATTGTAGTGGGTGATAACGAGCTGGCAACCGGTCGCGCTCAGCTGAAGGATATGGAATCCGGCGCAACGGAAGAAGTGCCGCTGGACGAAGGTTTGTATACTATTGTGCGTCAGAAATTGCTGGATCGTGAGCTGGCCGGTGTGGCCGGAATGTTTGGCGATATCGCCGACTTTATGTGATTTTGAAACAAAGGGGAGATTCTTATGGCAGAATCAATAAAAGGATTGCGCCGCACCGCCTATTGCGGTACGTTCCGTGAGGAGCATGCCGGTCAGGAGGTCACTGTGTTCGGCTGGGTACAGCGTCAGCGTGACCTGGGTCAGCTGATCTTTGTTGACCTGCGTGACCGTAGCGGCATTGTGCAGCTGGCATTTGATCAGGATACAGATAAGGCTGTGTTTGAAAAGGCGTTTACCCTGCGCAGCGAATATGTTGTTGCCGCCCGTGGCATTGTGCGGGTGCGTTCCTCCCGTAACAAAGAGATTCCTACCGGCGATATTGAGATTGCTGTTGAGGAGCTGCGTATTTTGAACAAGGCGGAGACTCCGCCTTTCGAGATTATCGAGAATTGCTCCACTGCAGAGGCCACGCGCCTGAAATACCGATATCTTGATTTGCGGCGTTCGGATCTGCAGAGCAATTTGCTGATGCGTCATCGCATCACTAAGGTGATTCGTGATTTCTTTGATAAGAACGGCTTTATTGAGTTGGAGACCCCTATGCTCATTAAGTCTACTCCCGAGGGTGCTCGTGACTTCTTGGTGCCCAGCCGTCTGCATCAGGGCGAATTCTATGCATTGCCTCAGTCGCCTCAGCTCTATAAACAGTTGAGCATGGTGGCCGGTTTTGACCGCTACGTGCAGCTGGCTCGTTGCTTCCGTGACGAGGATCTGCGTGCGGATCGTCAGCCGGAGTTTACCCAGATCGACCTGGAAATGTCCTTTGTTGACGTTGAGGACGTTCTGGCGATGGGCGAGGATTTTATGCGCACCTTGTTTAAAGAGGTGCTGAACGTGGAGCTTCCCTCTGCACTGCCTCGCCTGACCTATAACGATGCTATGGAGCGGTATGGCTCGGATAAGCCGGATACTCGTTTCGGTATGGAGATTATTGATCTAACCGATGCCGTCCGAGATTGTGGCTTTGGTGTTTTCTCTTCCGCCATTCAGGGTGGTGGTACGGTACGCTGCCTGACGGCAAAGGGTGCCGCCGCTACACTTTCTCGCAAAGAGATTGATAAGCTGACGGAGTTTGTCCGTGGTATCGGCGCTAAGGGCTTGGCTTGGATGCGCTGGGTGGAAGAGGCGCCCGCCTCCTCTTTCGGTAAGTTCCTGACCGAGGATGAGATGTCCGCTTTGCTTACCGCCGCCGGTGCCGAGCAGGGCGATGTGGTGCTGATTGTGGCCGATACGGTTAAGAAACACGTGCTGACCACCTTGGGCGCTCTGCGTCTGGAATTAGCGAATAAGCTGAACATTTCCCGTGAGGGTTATAACTTACTGTGGATCACGGAGTTCCCCTTCTTTGAGTGGGACGAGGAGAGTCAGACATGGGTTGCAATGCACCATCCTTTCACCTCCCCGCTGGATGAGAGCATTCCGTATTTGGACACCGATCCCGATAAGGTGTATGCCAAGGCCTACGATCTGGTGCTCAATGGCATTGAGTTGGCCTCCGGCTCCATTCGTATTACCGATCCCGAGTTGCAGAATCATATGTTCCGTGCACTGGGTCTGTCTCAGGAGGAGGCGCAGCAGAAGTTTGGATTCCTGCTGGATGCCTTCCGCTACGGCGCACCTCCCCACGGCGGTATGGGCATTGGTTTGGACCGTCTTGTGATGCAGATGCTAGGTGCTGCCACTCTGCGTGACGTCATTGCCTATCCCAAGGTGCAGAATATGACCGAGCCAATGACCGATTGTCCCTCCGTGGTGGATGATCAGCAGCTGGTAGATCTGGGTATTGCACTGATTCCTCAAGATAAATAATAGTAATCCCGTACCGTATTGACGGTACGGGATTTTACTTTATCGCACAAATCGGCAAATCGGTGTTGAATATTCCACAAAATAATGGTACAATAATAGGTAATTAATTAAAAAGGAGGAGTTTCTATGCAGATCCGTCGATGGAATGAGTCAAAACTGGATACAAGTATGGCGGCTGATTTGGCAGAGGCCTGTGAAATTCATCCTTTTTTGTCTTTGCTTTTAACAGCGTATGGTTATGATACACCCGAGGCAATCTATAGCTTTTTAATCGGTCAAGAGGAGGAAGTTGATCCCTTCTCCTTTGCGGATATGGAAAAGGCGGTTGAGCGCATTCGCCGTGCCATTGATGAAAAGCAACGGATCCTGGTATATGGTGATTACGACGTGGATGGCATAACTGCCACCGTATTGCTGTATACATATTTGCAACAGCAGGGCGCTGACGTGATGTACCGCATCCCTTCTCGAGAAGAGGGATACGGCCTGCATGCGGACTCCGTCGAGTGGGCGGCAGATCATCAAGTGGATCTGATTATTACCGTGGATACCGGCGTGGCGGCAATGGATGAGGTTTGTCTTGCTAATTCATCGGGTATTGACGTTGTGGTAACCGACCATCATCAGCCCGGTGATCGTTTGCCGGAGGCTGTGGCGGTGGTAGACCCCCATCGTATCGATTGTGAAAGCACGTATAAGGAATTTGCCGGCGTAGGCGTGGCGTTTATGCTGGTGTGCGCTATGGAGTCGGATAGTGAGACGGCATTCTCATGCTTCGGCGATTTGTTGGCGTTGGGCACCTTGGCTGATATGATGCCGCTACAGGGCTTCAATCGTGATCTAATGCGTCGTTGTCTGCAGCTGTTGGATACCAGTACCCGTCCCGGTCTGATCGCCCTGCGCCGCGTGGCCGGTATGGAAGATAAATCGCTGTCTGTGGCCACGGTTTCCTACTGCTATGCGCCTCGGCTGAATGCTGCCGGTCGTATGGCGGATCCGAACACCGCTGCGCAGTTGTTGCTGAGCAGTGATGAAGCAGAAAGTATGCAATTGGCACAGGAGATTCAACAACTGAATCAGCAACGTCAGCAGGCTACCAATGCGATCCTTCTGCAGGTGGAACGTCAGTTGGAATCCCATCCGGAATGGTTGTATGATCGTGTTTTAGTGGTGTGTGGAGAGGATTGGCACAGCGGTTTGTTGGGCTTGGTTGCCGCCCGCTTACTGGATCGCTACGGTAAACCTACCATTGCGCTTACTTTAGGTGAGGATGGTGTTGCCCACGGGTCCTGTCGCAGTTTAGATGGTTTCTCCATCTATGATGCTCTATCATCTTGCGAGGATTTACTTACACAATTTGGCGGGCACGAACTGGCGGCGGGTGTTACCTTGCCTGTTTCCTCGGTAGATGCTTTTCGCCATCAAATCAACGCTTTTGCGGCTGCGGCTCACACGATTATGCCCGTGGCCTCTTTGGATATTGCTGTTCGCTTGCGTCCGGATCAGATCAACGTAGAAAAATTAGATCTGCTACAGGTACTGGAACCTTTTGGTTGCGGTAATCCTGCACCTTTGTTTGGGCTAAATCGTATGCAACTGGACAACATTATGGCTGTTGGCAACGGCAAACACCTGCGCCTTTCTCTAAGTCGAGATGGAGTACGGGTCAACGCTATTATGTTCCAGATCACACCGGAGGAGTTTCCGGTTGCCTGCGGTTCTACTGTGAACTGCGTGATCAGTCTTGAGCGTAATGAGTACCGTGGCAATACGACGGTGAACGTGCGTGTGCGGGATATTTCTTTTGCCGATACCGATAGAGATCAGTTGCAGCAGGAGCTTTGCACCTTTGAGTCTGTTCTGCGGCGTGAGTATCGTCCTGCACCGGAATATGCTCTGCTCTCTCGTGAGCAGTTGGCACACTTCTATAATCTGCTCCGCGCCAGTAAAGATTGGAATGGCACAGTAGAACAGCTGCGGCATGCACTGGGCAAGAATGCCCCTTCTTACTTCCAACTTCTGATTGCATTGGAAATTTGGCAGCAGGCGGGCATTCTGCGCTGGTATGACCGTGGAGAGCGGATCTCGGTGGAACTGTTACCTACAGAAGGGAAAGCGGATTTAACCGCCACACCGTTATGGAATTATATTACGAAAGGGGATGTGATGCATGTCTGAGAATCGACCGATCGAACGTAAAGAAGCTTTGATCGAACAGTTAGAATCTTCCATTTTGAATAGCGATAAAATGTACGATATGGATCGCATCCACGATGCCATCAGATTAGCGGTGGCCGCGCACGACGGCCAGCGGCGGCAATCCGGTGAAGAGTATATTTGTCACCCGCTGCACGTTGCCATGATCCTAGTTGAGATCGGTATGGACAGTGATGCGGTGGTGGCCGCTCTGCTGCATGATGTGGTGGAGGATACAGAGATCGAATTGACGGAGATTGCTCGCCGCTTCGGTCAGGAAGTGGCTAATCTTGTGGATGGTGTCACCAAGATCACTCAGATGGATTTTTCCACCCGTGAAGAGCAACAGGCGGAGAACGTGCGTAAAATGCTGTTGGCTATGGCTAAGGACGTCCGTGTAATGATTATCAAGTTGGCGGACCGTCTGCATAATATGCGCACCAGCGATGGATGGAAGCCACAAAAACAGCGGGACAAGGCCCGCGAAACGCTGGACATCTATGCGCCCTTAGCGCACCGCTTGGGTATCCGTCGGATGAAAGAGGAGTTGGAGGATCTTTCCCTGCAGGTGCTGGATCCGATTGCATATCAGGAAGTCGAAGAGAATCTAGCTCTCCATGCCGATGAACGTGCAGCCTTTTTGCAGAGCATTCAGGAGCGGATTCGGGAGCACTTGGCCTCCTTTGGCTTAGAGGCGCATATTTCCGGCCGTATTAAAAGCTTTGCCGGCATCTATCGTAAGATGTATATGCGCGGTCGTGCTTTCGATGAAATCTTCGATATCTATGCAGTGCGCGTCATCGTGGATAATCTGAACGATTGCTATAACGTTCTAGGCATCATCCACGAGATGTTCACACCATTGCCGAATCGTTTTAAGGATTATATCTCCACTCCGAAACCGAATATGTACCAGTCGTTGCACACTACTGTCGTCAGCAAGGAGAAAATTCCTTTTGAGGTGCAGATTCGTACGTGGGATATGCATTATACGGCAGAATACGGTATTGCTGCCCACTGGAAGTATAAGGCGGGTATCCAGAAAAAAGATAAACTGGAAGAGCGTTTGGCTTGGGTACGTCAGTTTATTGAAAGTCAGCAGGATGTGGACGATGCCGAGGATATCGTCCAAAGCATTAAGACGGATCTGGACATTGAGGACGTCTTTGTGTTCACTCCTAAGGGTGACGTGGTTACTCTGCCTGAGGGCAGTACGGTGATTGACTTTGCTTATGCCATTCATACCGCCGTTGGCAATCGTATGATCGGCGCTAAGGTTAATGGTCGTATCGTTCCTTTGGATTATAAGGTCAAGACCGGTGAGATCGTGGAAGTACTGACTACGTCAGCGGCCAACCACGGTCCCAGCCGTGATTGGTTGACGATTGTGCACACCGGCGAGGCTCGTAATAAGATCCGTAGTTGGTTTAAAAAGGAACGTCGAGAAGAAAATATCCAGCAAGGTAAGGCGGAATTGGAACGTGAGCTGTCACGCAACCTGATTCGCCTGCCGGAGGAGCGTATGGAGCAATTCCTGATGACGCAGGCTAAGCGTCAGCACTGCGCTTCTTTGGACGATTTTTATGCTGCCATTGGCTATGGCGGTGTGCTGCTTTCTCGTCTGATTCCCCGCATTAAAGAAGAGTATAACCGCATGCAGCGTGAAGAACAGATTGCTGCTGCGCCGCTCAAGCCTGTAACGGCGGCTCCTCGACGCCATCATATGGGCGGTGTCATTATTGACGAGCTGGATGACTGTCTTGTGAAATTTGCGCAGTGCTGTAACCCGGTGCCGGGTGATGCCATTATCGGCTTTATTACCCGTGGCTACGGTGTGTCCATTCACCGTTGCGATTGTTCCAACGTTCCGAAGGATCTGAGTCAAGCTCCTAATCGAGAGCGCTGGGTATCAGTGCAGTGGGAGCAGTCGGTGAATACGGACTTTAATGCGAATCTGCATATTGTGGCTCACGATCAGGTGAATTTGCTTCTGAAGTTGGCCACAACGCTGTCCAATCTGCACATTGCCGTGCATTCGCTCAACGCTCGTGATCAAGATGATGGCGGTGCTGTGGTGAGTATGACCATTGCAGTCAACAGTGTTGAACATTTGCAATATGTTATCCAGCGCTTGCGTGCTGTGCCTGGTGTGGACGATGTGCAGCGTACCGGAATGTAAAGGAGACTGACAATGAAAGCGGTATTTCAGCGTGTCACCGAAGCGTCGGTGACGGTGGATGATGAACAAATTGCTTCCATTAATAGCGGTGCATTGCTGCTGGTTGGTGTCTGTGATGGTGACACGGAGCAGGAGGCGGCTCTGCTGGCGAAAAAAGTGGCTGAGTTGCGTGTGTTTTGTGACGAGCAGGATAAAATGAATCTGTCGGTGTTGGATATCGGCGGCAGCATTTTAGCAGTATCGCAATTTACGCTGTGTGCCAATACCGCCCGTGGTCGACGGCCCGATTTTATGTCTGCGGCGAAGCCGATGGTGGCTCAGCCTTTATTTGATTACTTCGTTTCGTGTTTGCGTGAAAACGGCGTCCTTGACGTGCAGACCGGTCAATTTGGTGCGGATATGAAGGTACGTCTGCTGAACGATGGACCAGTGACTATTTTGCTGGATACTGATACCTGGAAGCGGGGGACAAAGGTGTGAATATCCATCGATTGACATTGGGCGAGTTGGATACAAACTGCTACGTTGTATGGGAGACGTCTGGCAATGCGTTGATTATTGACCCTGCCGATGATGCGGGCGCGATTTTACAGTTTGTCCGTGAGCAGAATTTAACAGTCGCGACAGTGGTGCTAACACACGTACATTTTGATCATATGCTGGCGGCCGAAGCTGTGTGCTCCGCTACAAATGCGCCATTATATGTTGGCGCGGGGGATCTGGACGCGTTGTCCGATCCGATTCGCAATTTGTCCGGTATATTCACTCTGACTCTCCCTGTCACGTTAGACCGCGCGAATACTCTGCGTGAGAGAGACACGGTTCAGGTGGGGGAGATGACCTTTTCCGTGATGGAAACGCCTGGGCATACACCCGGGTGCATATGTTTGTACAGTGATAATATCTTATTTTCCGGTGATACGCTGTTCTGCGGTAGCATTGGACGCTTGGATTTTCCCGGTGGAGATGCCCTTGCCATGCAACAATCCTTGCAGCGTCTAATCTGCTTACCGGCTGAAACGGTGGTGTACTCCGGTCACGGCCCCGAAACCACCATTGGTGCAGAATGCGCCCATAACCCATTTTTGAAGTAAAGGAGAAACGGTATGCATTTATACTTGCGCGGCAATGATTTTCATTTTGAATTAGAAAATGTGTGCCGTTTATTTTTGCCTCTTGAAAAAATTATAACCCATCATGAAGAGACACTGGACAGTATAGATGGTCTTACCATTGAATGTGAGCAAGAGGGAATGGGCGATAACATCTATCTGCGATGCCGTGTGCGGCTGGATGACTTTGATGAGACAGCCGTTCAGACTATTGATGAGCAAACCGAGGACCTGCAGGATGCTTGTGAGTTGGAGTTATGTACGTTGCTCTACCATTTACTTGTAAAGCTTCTCGGCTTTACACATGGATGGGGCTTGATCACCGGCGTGCGGCCTATTAAGCTCTTGCGCCGCTTGACGGCTGAAATGGGCGCGGATGCCGCCGTAGCTTATTTTCGGGACAAGCTTTTAGTGGGGGAGGAAAAACGTGTCCTCTGCCTGACAACGTTGCAGAACGAGGATAAGATTTTATCCCTTTCTCGTACGGAATCCTTTAGTCTCTACATATCCATTCCTTTCTGTCCCACGCGCTGTGACTATTGCTCTTTCGTATCACAGACTGTGGTACAAGCGAGAAAGCTCATTCCCGATTATGTGGAACAGCTATGCAAGGAAATTGCCCATACCGGCGCACTGGCGAAGCGGTTAGGGTTGCGGCTGGAAACAGTATATTTCGGAGGAGGAACGCCTACGACGTTGTCTGCAGAGCAACTCACTACGCTGTTCCGTGCAGTGGAATCCTCCTTTGATCTATCGACGTTGCGGGAATACACTGTTGAGGCGGGACGTCCTGATACGGTCACGCCGGAGAAAATGGCGGCGATTTACGCAGCCGGTGTCAGCCGCGTCAGCATCAATCCCCAGACCTTACAGCCGGAGGTGCTGGCCGGTATTGGCCGTAAGCACACTGTTGAGCAGTTTTATGAGGCGTTTGAGATGGCTCGTCGTGCCGGATTGAATAACATAAATACCGATTTGATTGCCGGTCTGCCGGGGGATACCTACGTTGGTTTTCAGGATACCTTGGAAAAGATTTTGGCCTTATCCCCGGAGAGCGTTACGGTGCATACTTTATCCATGAAGCGTGCTTCCAACATTATGCTTCAGCATCGCCCTGACTTTGGCGTGGAGGATGATGCGGTGCAGATGGTGCGTCTATCTGCACAGAAATTGCCTGCAGCGGGATACGTACCCTATTATCTGTATCGTCAGAGCCGCACCGTTGGTAATCAGGAAAATGTAGGCTGGTCTAAACCAGGCTATGAAGGTCTTTATAATGTCTACATAATGGACGAGACCCATACCATCCTCGGCTGTGGTGCCGGTGCTGTCAGTAAACTGAAACAGCCCGGTACCGACTACCTTGAGCGCATCTTCAATTATAAATTTCCCTATGAATATAATGCGGGGCTGGATGAGATGCTTCGTCGTAAGGATACGGTTTCCGATTTCTATGATCAATATGTTTTTGGATAAGAGGATTGCAAAATGTATATTTTGCCGTATAATAAATATGAACACACAATAAGGAGTGAATCACTATGGCAACCTGGGAAGACGTTGTTTGCAAAGCGAAGGAACTGGCTGATGCCGCCGGACGCAAGGTGACGGATGTAGCCGAAGTAACCAAGCAGAAGATCAAACTGGCAGAGAATGAGCGTGCCATTCGTGACGTGATGGAGGCACTGGGGGAGCTCGTCTATGCCGGACGTGTGAACGATTCTGCTCCCGACGAGGAGATCGTGTCCGAGTTGGTACAGCAGATCAGCGAGCTAAAGGCGGCTAACGAACAGCTGCGTGCGGAAATCGATCATTATTGCAGCCGTAAGACCTGCACTTGCGGCGCCGCTAATCCGCAGGGTGCTGTATACTGCAATGCGTGTGGCAAACAACTGTAATTAAAAAAAGAAGGACAGCTTGACGCTGTCCGTCTTTTTTTATAAATCATATTCATCTAAGAAGGAATGATATTCATTGCCCTTATGATAACTGATGATGGTTTCCAGATTCACGTTTTCGGCACTGCGGAAGATATTTATATCCGCTTGAGGATTAGTCTTTCGCAACGTTTCCACAAGTTCCTTGATCTCTGCACGCTTGGAGCTGTTTTCTCGGCTATCTGTAACGGAACATGCGCAGCGGATAAACTCCAAATTGTTATAGCGTGCCCACGCGGAAATATCCTTTTCCCGTACCAGATACAGGGGCCGTATCAGTTCCATCCCGGGGTAATGGATGCTGTGCAGTTTCGGCATCATGGTGCGCATTTCTGCGGCGTACAGCATACTCATCAGCGTGGTTTCAATCACGTCGTCAAAGTGGTGCCCCAGAGCAATCTTATTGCATCCCAGTTTCTGCGCATATTTGTACAGATACCCTCTCCGCATTCGCGCACATAGGTAGCAAGGGGTTCCTTCCTGCTTTTCTACTACCGAAAAAATGGGGCTCTCGTAAATATGAGCAGGGATCTGCATTTCTGCTAACAGAGCTTCGATGCGCCGGCGATTTTCGGGACGATATCCCGGGTCCATTACAAGGAATTCCAGCTCAAAAGGTACCTCGCTGCCGTGACGCTGTAGCTCCTGCAAACACTTTGCCAACAGAAAGGAATCCTTGCCACCGGACAAGCATACCGCAATGCGGTCTCCCGACTGTATCATTTGATAGTCTTTCAGACTGCCGATGAAATTGTTCCAAATGGGTTTGCGGTACTTTTTGATAATACTGCGCTCAATTTCCTGACAATGATTCATCGGTCAGCCTCCCTTGCGGCTTTGGATGATCTGTTTCAAGCTACCCAGAAGTAGGCGGAAATTAACCGCCAGCACGACGGCGAACAGAGCGGAGCAGATATATTTCCAACCGGGGAGCTCAAACACCATGATAAAGCACTGTGCAATGACAATGACCATATTCAGTGTGAAGCGGGGAAGACTCCAGCCGATGGGGATAAACTTGCGGGTGTGGAAGGCCCGTAATAACACAACCAGACCATAGCTGAGTGCAGTTGCCAGTGCGGCACCGTGGGCACCCATACGGGGGATCAATATCAAATTACCTGCGATATTGACAACCGTGCCAATGACGGTGGTGATCAGCGAACTTTTGCTCTTCTTTTCCACTACGTAGATGGTGCCCAGGAAGGTAACAAAGCAGGACATGGCGGTGGCGATCACCAGTGTGGGAATGTATTGCCATGAATCGTAAAAACTGGGATCCGCAATAATACGGGTCACCAGTTTCGCACCGACAATCAACGCAGATGCACCGACAAAGATGATGGACTGGTACATAGCAAAGACGTTGGTGAAGAATTTCTGGCGCTCCAGACGGCTTTTTTCGCTCAGCACCGACATTTGCCACGCATCCATAAAGATGCCGCAGACCATAATCAGCATGTTGGGCAGACGATAGGCAAGGGAATAGAGGCCGTTGGCAGCCTCACTGACTAATACAGTCACCATATAGCGGTCCGAATAATCGGTGATCCACCATAGTGCCGAGTTAGGGATCAAGGGAATGGAATACCGTAGCATAGCACCGATAACCGATTTTTTTAGCTTATCAAAGCGGATCAGGCGATACAGTTTACCACTAATAATCAGGATGACGGAACAGATCAAATCGCTCAGGGCGATGGCTAAAATGTAGCCAACGATCCCCATATCCAGTACGGCAAGGAAAACAATGTCTAACACCACGGTGATGGCGGTACCGATAATGACACAAATCGTAAATAGTTTGGCGCGGTGCATGCTCTTGATGCAGTAGGCAAATAGATAATGCGTGATGGAACAGAAGATGAATACATAGACCAACAATGCGTATTCGCCAAAGGCAGGAATCAGCCGCACCAGCGGGTAGAATAGCAGGAAAATGATAAATCCAAGGAGGTTAACGGTTAAACCGGTGGTCAGCACAGAGCCGCGGTCGGTTTCTCCGTCCATGCCAAAGCGGAGCACGGCCTGATTGATGCCAAGAGATACTAAAGGCATCAGCAGGTTTGCGGTTTGTACAACTAATTCTACGATGCCGAACTCATCCGGTGTCAGGTATTTAGTGTATAGCGGAGTCAGCACCACGTAGGTCATGAGCTTCGAGATGACGGTGCCGATACCTAATATCAATGTAAAGGAGAATAATTGCTTATAGCGATTGGTCTGGCTCATACGGTACCTCCTTTCTACGGAGCATTTCCAATTAAAGAGTTTACCATATTCCTACAGAGAATACAAGTGTGCTTGACAATTCTTTTTCTTTTTTCTACAATAGTGTTGAGGTGATACCGATGTTTTGGAAAAGGAAAAAAGCTGCCGAAGTGAATGAGACCGCACTGCGTTTGGACGGGAAAGAGTTGACTTTGGTGGCTCGCCGCTTTTTGGATGAAAACGGCAGCCCTCAAGAGGAGGGTTTGGGACGTGGTGGCCGCATTAATACGGCGAACGGTCACGTAATTCTCACCACCGAAAAAGGTGACGTATTTGTGAATCATGATATTACATCGGTGCAATGCGGAGAATTGATGTCCAAGGGGGGCGCCTTGTTTACGGGTTATAATGAATTAACCGGCAAAGAAGATACCATTGTTGCTTATTATACCAAACGACAATGAAAAAGACCTGCTGTCAAAGCAGGTCTTTGATCTTTATTGGTAAAATTTCAGCACTTTCATCTCCGTAAACGGTAATGTGAAGGTCGTTATATCGCGTCATAAACCAGCAGGGAGGGACATCGTTGATTGCCGATGTCAGCGGCGCGCAGATACCACGGCCTGTATATTTCGCATAGGCTTCTTTTTGTGTCCATAGACAGGTGAATACGCTAGCGTCTTTGCCAATCATTATCTGTTCGTCAGCGGTAAAGCAACGACGTAATACCGACGGTCGTATAGGGGAGGATACTTGAATATCAGCACCGATTTCTTTGTCAGACACCGCCATCGCAACCCATTGTCCTGAATGAGAAATGCTGAAATAGGATCGCCCGTCCGCTAAATAGGGCTTGCCGTGATCTCCGTAATAATATTGGGCTTGTGTGCCGAAGCAATGTCGGAGTAATAACCCCGCAGCGGCCGTTTGTGCTTTCTTGAGGGCGCTTTTTAAGGCTGTAATTTTTTGCTGCCTTTTGGTATCGAAAAAAGGAAGAAGTTGAGCGATAATGGAACCGTCTGTCAACGGGGTACAATCTACGATATATATCTGCGTCATCGTTATCCTCCTTTCGAAAATCTTTCAGTATTGTAGCACAAAAAATCCGTTCCGTCAATTGACACAACCCGGCCTTGTGAGGTATAATGTGGCTATTACCCGAGAAATCGAGAGCAAGGAGAAACCTATGAATATTCTGGAAACGCTTGTTAATGAATTTCATCTTAAACAGCAACATGTGGAGAATGTGATTGCTTTATTGGATGACGGCAATACCATTCCTTTTATCGCTCGTTATCGCAAGGAGCAGACCGGCTCTTTGGACGATCAGGTGTTGCGAGAACTGGCAGATCGTCTTACCTATTTGCGCAATTTGAATGAAACCCGTGAAAAGTACCGAGCCACGATTGAGGAGCAGGGGGCTTTGACCGAAGAGTTAGCCGCCGCCTTGGATGCAGCGGTCACTATGACTGAGTTGGACGATCTGTATCGCCCCTATCGGCCTAAACGTCGTACTCGCGCCACCATCGCGAAGGAGCGCGGCTTGCAGCCTCTGGCAGAGATGCTCTACGCACAGGATCCCCAAGGGGAGGATCCTTATGTTCTGGCAGAGGCGTATATCACTGAAGAGGTGCCGACGGCAGAGGACGCTCTGGCAGGGGCACGGGATATTATTGCCGAGTTGATTGCAGATGATGCCAACGTGCGTAAGCGTTTGCGCGTTGTTTGCTTTGCCAACGGCTTCTTGACCTCAAAGGCGGCGAAGGAAGAGGATAGCGTTTACGCTAACTACTACGATTTCCGTGAGCCGCTGAATAAGGTGCCCGGCCATCGTGTGTTAGCCATCAATCGCGGTGAGCGAGAGGACTTTCTCAAGGTACACGTTGAGTTCGATCCTGCCCATGCATTGCGCATTGTTTATTCCGAGCATTTAAAAGAGGATTGCCCTGCGTCTGCGCAGGTGCAGTTAGCGGCAGAGGACTCCTATGAACGTCTGATTTTCCCCTCGTTGGAGCGTGAGATGCGCAATCTGCTTTCAGATACTGCTTCGGATGCCGCCATTAAGGTGTTTGGTGTCAACCTACGCCAGTTGCTGATGCAGCCTCCTGTTAAGGGCCGCGTTACCCTGGGTTTGGATCCCGGTTATCAGCACGGATGTAAGTGCGCCGTTATCGATCCTACCGGTAAAGTCCTAGACACCGGCATCATCTATCCCGTACCGCAGTTCAAGCGGATGGAGCAGGCCCAAAAGACGATTCTGGGCTTCATCAAGAAGCATAAGGTAGAGGTTATCGCCATTGGTAACGGTACCGCGTCCCATGAAACGGAGGTATTTACCGCCGATTTGATTCGTGAGAACAATCTGAGCGGTGTTTCCTATATGGTGATCAGTGAGGCCGGTGCTTCTGTCTACTCTGCGTCCAAGCTGGCAGCGCAAGAGTTCCCGGATTATGACGTCAACCTTCGTTCTGCCGTGTCGATTGCTCGCCGTATGCAGGACCCTCTGTCGGAACTGGTCAAAATCGACCCCAAGGCGATCGGCGTTGGTCAATATCAGCACGATCTACCCCAGTCACAGTTGTCCGAGACCCTAAATGGCGTGGTTGAGTCCTGCGTAAACGCTGTTGGGGTTGATCTGAACACTGCCTCCGCACCGCTTCTTTCTCAAGTGGCCGGTATCAACGCCACCGTGGCAAAGAATATTGTTACTTACCGTGAGGAAAACGGTGCCTTCACTTCCCGTGCTGCGCTAAAAAAGGTACCGAAGCTTGGCCCAAAAGCGTTTGAGCAGTGTGCAGGTTTCCTTCGGGTGCCGGAGAGCAAGAATATGCTGGATCACACCGCCGTGCATCCGGAGAGTTATCCGGTGGCCAAAGAGCTTTTGGAGGTATGTGACGTTTCTATCAAGGATCTGACGCCGTTGCAGGATAAGGTGGATGCCTTTGGTATCGCTAATTTGGCAGAAAAGCTAGGTGTGGGTGTTCCTACCTTGACCGATATTATTGCTGAATTGCAGCATCCCGGTCGGGATCCGCGTGATGAACTGCCGCCTCCGCTGCTACGGACGGATATTCTCGGTATCGAGTCGCTGAAGCCGGGTATGGAGCTGACCGGCACCGTGCGCAATGTTATTGACTTTGGTGCTTTTGTAGATATCGGCGTTCATCAGGACGGTCTGGTGGATATCTCCCAGATTACCAATCGTATCATTAAACATCCCGGCGAGGTGTGAAAGGTGGGCGATATTGTCAAGGTTTGGGTGCTATCGGTGGATATTCCTAAAAAGCGTATCGGATTGACAATGAAACAGCCCAAGAACTCTTGACAAATTGATTTAAAAAGGCTATGATATGGGGCGTGGCTTCCACGCCCCATCCTATGCCGCTGTGGTGGAATAGGCAGACACAAGGGACTTAAAATCCCTCGGTAGAAATACCGTACCGGTTCGACCCCGGTCAGCGGCACCAAGCGCCCGTAGCACCCCCTGTGTGCTCTATGTACGCTTTTATGTTTATTTTAGTAAAAGTATAAAAATAAATAAATTTTCCAATTATTCTTGCATATTGTTGTTTTTTTGTTATAATGTACGTATCAACCACTGGAGGTGCTCTGCATGAAATTAACCGAAAAAGCTAAATCTCTCGGTATTCGTCAGGATATGTTGGATACGGCACTGGTATCTGCCGGTAATTGCGCTAAGATTGCGGCGGTGATGAAAAAAGCTTTATCCGGTCAGCACATTACTATTGGTGTAATCGGTGGTAGCGTGACCCATGGCGCATCCGCTTCGGTCAAAGAAAACAGTTATGCCGGGTTGCTGCGCAAATGGTGGGAGAACACCTTCCCGATGTCCACCGTTTCGTATATCAATGCCGGCTACAGCGGCACCTCCAGCCTGTTGGGTGTCCACCGTGTGGACGAGATGCTGCTGTCTCATAATCCGGATTTTGTTCTGGTGGAGTTTGCCGTTAATGACATTATTCAAGATTTCCAGGCCGAGAGTTATGCCAGCCTGATTCATAAGATTCTGACTGCAGATTGCGCTCCTGCCGTAATGACTCTGTTTGTGATGAATGAGGGTGGCATCAACGCTCAGGCGGATCAACAGCCCATCTGTGCATATTATGATCTGCCTATGATCAGCTATCGTGATGCGGTGTGGCCGGAGGTCAAGACTGAGCAGAATCCCGATGGTCAATATATCTGGCGGGATATTTGTGCCGACTGGGTGCATCCCACCGATAAGGGTCATGCCATCGTTGGCGAGCTGTTGACCGCCTATCTCAACGACGTGTACGAGTCATTAGACTCTGTGTCGGATGAAATTAAGCCGATTCCCGCTCCCATCCGTCCCTACGCCTACAAGAATGCCAAGTGGTATCACAATGAGAACACTACCCCCATTTCTATGGGGAGCTTTAAGGTGTTCACTAAGGAATGCTGTGCTTGGCAAAATGAGGGGGAGGAGCCACTTGTGATTCAGGTGACCGGAAAGCGGATTATCCTGCCCATCTGCACACCTTATTCCGACAATCTCAAGATGACGGTCCGTGTGGACGGCGTGGAGAAATCTTTACCCGAGTACATCATTCGTGGTGGCATCTTCACGAATTTTGTCATCCTGGACGATGTCGAGTCCGGCGACCACGTTGTGGAGATCATTCCCAATGGGGATACAGTCTGGTGCGGTGGTCTGTTGGTATCTTAATTTTGAAAGCGGTGTATCGGTTTCGATACACCGCTTTTTTGCACTTTTTTATTAGATTTGCTTGACTTTTTCATAGTATAGCGTTAAAATGATAACAATCTTTTGAAAGGGGTACACAGATATGTTCAAGAACTATTTTTACTTTTATTACTTTAAAAAGGACTGTCTGTGTTCTCAGGCTTCGGAGTGAACTATCGCTTTGAAGCGACAAGGATCAACGGACAGTCCGCTACCGCTTGTGCCGCTATTTCGGGGCATAGTTGTAGGCGGATTTTTTTATTGTAAGGAGGATATATATGGTATCGAAGGAAATGCTGGCGCTGGGAAAGAAAAGCTCTATCATACGTGAGATTTTTGAATATGCTAAGGTGCGTCGTGCGCAGATCGGCGCAGAGAACGTGTTTGATTTCAGCTTGGGCAATCCCAGCATCCCTGCCCCCGCTGTGGTAGGGGAGACGATGCAGAAGCTGCTGACCGAGACCGATCCGGTGCTTTTACACGGTTATACCTCCGCTCCCGGAGATATGAATGTACGCAGTACGATTGCCGCGCATATTAAAGAGCGCTTTGATTTTGACGCCAATCCTAATCTCATATATATGACCTGCGGCGCGGCAGCCTCGCTCACCATTTCTCTGCGTGCCCTATGCAACACCGGCGATGAAGTGATTTTGCTCGCTCCGTTTTTTCCGGAGTATCAGGTGTTTGTCCGCAACGCGGGCGCTGTTCCGGTGATTGTACCCGGTCGCAAGGGTGTCTTCGATATTGATTTTGATACGCTGTCTGCCGCGATTACCAAGAATACCCGAGCGGTCATCGTGAATTCTCCGAATAACCCTTCGGGTGTGGTGCTGGATACCGATTGCATTCGTCGTCTTGCCACCCTTCTCACCGAGAAATCGGAGCAGTATGGCCGCCAGATTGCAATCATCGCAGATGAGCCGTATCGTGAACTGGTATACGGTGGTGTAGAGGTGCCGTACATTCCCTGCTATTACGATAACACCTTGGTTTGCTATTCCTACAGTAAATCTCTGTCACTTCCCGGTGAGCGCATCGGTTATATTCTTGTGCCGCCCACTATGCAGGATGCCGGAGACGTGTTTGCTGCCGTTTGCGGTGCAGGACGTAGTCTGGGCTTTGTCTGCGCCCCCAGTTTGTTGCAGCTGACGGTTGGCGTGTGCGATGGTACTCCGCCGGATTTGACCGCATACGATGCTAATCGCACCCTTCTGTATAATTCTTTGACCAAGATCGGATACGATGCGGTACGCCCGGACGGCGCATTCTACTTGTTCGTCAAGTCTTTAGAGGCGGATGCCTATGCCTTCTGCGAGAGAGCGAAAAAGTACGAGCTTCTTCTGGTGCCCAGCGATTCCTTCGGCGTTTCCGGCTACGTCCGCATTGCTTATTGCGTCAGCAATGAGCAGATTCGCCGTTCGATCCCTGCCTTTGAGGCATTATATAAGGAGTACGATAAGGAGTAATTGCTATGTCTGATTTGGATGAAGCAAGAAAAACTATTAACGATGCGGATCGCGAGATTGCCCGTTTGTTTGAGCAGCGGATGGATGCGGTTCGTCAGGTGGCGGAATACAAAAAAGAACACGGCATTCCCGTAGAGGACGTTGCTCGGGAGGAGCATATTGTTCGTAAAAATTCTGCGTATATTGAGAACGAGGATTATCGTTCCTATTACGTCAGCTTTTTGCACTCTGTAATGGACCTTTCTAAGAGTATGCAGCACCGCCTTTTGGATGGTATGCGTGTGGCATACAGTGGGGTAGAGGGCGCATTTGCGAATATCGTTGCAGAGCGTATTTTTCCGGATGCTACAGCGGTACCCCATGCCGATTTTGCGGATGCATATGAATCGGTAGTGAACGGTGACTGTGATTGTGCTTTGTTACCGGTTGAAAACAGCTTTAATGGCGACGTGGGTAAGGTGCTGGATCTGGCATTCTTTGGCAACTTGTATGTGACTGGAGTATATGAGGCAGAGATTGTGCAGAATCTGCTGGCGGTGCCCGGTGCGACGCTGCAGGATATCCGTACGGTGATCAGCCATCCTCAGGCGCTGGGACAATGTGCTACCTACATTAAGCAGAATGGCTTTAATACCGTAGAGGCGGTAAACACTGCCGTTGCGGTACAGCAGGTGGCTGAGATTGGCAGAACGGATATCGCTGCCATTGGCAGCGTGGAGGCCGGGGAAAAATTCGGCTTGACCAAGCTGGAGGGGCATATCAATGAGAGCGGCCAGAACACGACTCGTTTTGCTATCTTCTCCCGTGCCCGTCGTACTCCCAGCCCCAAGGACACGCGTTTTATTCTGCTATTCACGGTGAATAATACAGCAGGCTCTTTGGGACGTGCCGTGTCGGTGATCGGTGAGCATGGGGTGAATCTGCGTGCGCTGAAGAGCCGCCCCACCAAAGAACTGGTATGGGATTATTATTTCTATGCCGAGGGCGAGGGTGACCTGACGTCTGAGAGTGGTAAGGCTATGTTGCAGGATCTAAAGGCGTGTTGCAGTAGTGTGAAGGTACTGGGAAGTTACGAAAAAGAGTTCCGAATCTAAGGAGTGTTTGTTATGACCTTGCATGTGAAGACATCCCAAGGTGCTTATGACATTTGGATACAGCGGGGCGCTCTGCACCGTGCCGGCGAGTTGTTCAATCTCTCTCGCAAGGTACTGATTGTGACCGATTCCGGCGTTCCTGAGGACTATGCAATGACCATTGCCAGCCAATGTGATGAGGCTGTGCTGTTTGTGTTTGAACAGGGCGAGTCTTCTAAGACTCTGACAACGTACAGCGGCATTCTGGAGGCCTTAACCATGAATGCCTTTACCCGCACCGATTGTGTCGTCGCCGTTGGCGGAGGTGTTGTGGGCGATATGGCCGGTTTTGCCGCCGCCACCTATATGCGGGGCATTGATTTTTATAATGTGCCTACAACACTATTATCCCAGGTGGATTCCTCTATCGGCGGAAAGACCGCCATTGATTTCTCAGGTTATAAGAATTTGGTTGGCGCATTTTATCCGCCTATGGGTGTACTGATTGACCCCAACGTTTTACAGACACTTCCAAACAGACATATTTCTAACGGTATGGCGGAAGTGATCAAAATGGCTATGACCCACGACGAGGACTTGTTCGCGCTGTTAGAAGCTTCCAATTCACTTGATAACATAATAGACGATGTCATTCCTCGGGCATTGGCGGTGAAAAAACACGTAGTGGAATCCGATGAGCGCGAAAACGGCGTGCGGAAGGTGCTCAATTTCGGCCATACTCTGGGTCACGCTATTGAAAGCGTGAATGGTTTGGATACCTATTTTCACGGTGAATGCGTGGCTCTGGGGATGATTCCTATGTGCTCTCCGGTTGTCCGTGAACGTTTATTACCACTTTTGAAAAAGTATCGTTTACCAACTCGGTACACAGGCGATATAGGAGCATTATTGGATGCCGCCCGCCACGATAAAAAGACGGCGGCGGATGCCATTACCGTGATTTACGTGCCGCAGATCGGTACGTTTGAAATGAAAACGATTCCTTTTGTGGAGTATGAAAAATGGATTCGGGAGGTGACGGAACAATGAAAAATACATTTGGAAACCATGTGTCCGTGACGTTGTTTGGCGAGAGCCACGGTCCCTCCATCGGTATTATTCTGGACGGTCTTGCGCCGGGCATTCCTGTGGATGAATCGGCAATTGCAGAGTTGTTGCGCCGTCGTCGCCCTTCAGGCGCTATTTCTACGGCCCGCCAGGAAGAGGACCCCTTTGTGATCGAAAGTGGTGTTTTCCGTGGGAGAACGACAGGAACTCCTATCTGTATTCGTATTCCCAATGCAGATGTGCGTTCTTCCGATTATATGGATGCTGAGCGCCTAGCACGCCCGGGGCACGCGGATTTAGCCGCCTACTACAAATACCACGGTTACGAGGATTATCGTGGAGGCGGTCATTTCAGCGGCCGTATTACGGCTGCTCTGGTTGCAGCAGCCGGCATTGTGATTCCTGCCTTAGAAAACAAAGGAATTCGTATCGGTACGCATATTTCCCGTCTTGCCGGGATTGGTGATCGATCCTTTGAGCAGATAGATACCGATATTGCGGCTCTTCAAACCGATTTTCCTATTTTGGATAGTAGCGTAAAGCAAGAAATGATGGATGCGATCCTTTCGGCAAAGGCGCAGGGGGACAGTGTCGGTGGTATTCTGGAAACGGCTGTAATTGGTCTGCCGGCAGGCTTAGGAGAGCCGTGGTTTGATACGGTAGAGAGTATGCTCTCTCACGCACTGTTCTCTATTCCCGCCGTGAAGGGGGTTGCGTTTGGCTCCGGTTTTGCACTGGCGGATATGTACGGCTCTGCTGCCAACGACCCCTTATATATTACAGAAGATGGACCCCGCTCGGTGACTAACCATAACGGAGGGGTTAACGGTGGTATTACTAACGGGATGCCGCTGTTTTTCCGTTGTGCAGTCAAGCCGACTCCTACTATTGCCAAAGAGCAGGATACCGTATCTCTGACCTCCGGTCAGAATGCAAAATTAGCCGCCAAAGGTCGTCACGATCCTTGCATTGTTCATCGTGCCGCTGTGGTTGTGAATGCGGTTACCGCGCTCGCCTTATGCGATATGTTAACGGGCCGCTACGGAACAGATTGGTTGTGTGAAGAATGAAATACGGTTTGATTGGAGAAAAGCTGCCTCATAGTTTTTCGGCAGAGATTCATCGTCAGTTGTTTGACTATGAGTACACGCTAAAAGAATTGAAGCTTGAGGAGTTAGCGATGTTTCTGTCGCACCGTGAATTCCAGGCAATTAACGTGACGATTCCGTATAAAGAAGCGGTGATCCCGTATTTGGATCACGTAGATGATGTGGCCGCCGCCATTGGCGCTGTTAACACCATTGTCTGCCGTGACGGGAAACTATATGGATACAACACGGATGTTTACGGCTTGTGCGCCTTAATAGAGCGTAGTGGCATTTCTGTTGCGGGCAAAAACGTGCTCATTCTCGGTAGTGGCGGTACTTCTAAAACCGCCCTCAATGCCGTGAAGAAACTTGGTTGCAATAGAGTATGGCGTACTTCCCGTACGGAAAAAGACGGGTGCATTTCCTATGAACAAGCAATGGATATCGCATCCGAGGTTCATGTGTTAATAAATACCACCCCTTGTGGGATGTATCCCAATACAGGGGAGAGTGCTGTGGATATTAGTGCTTTTCCCGCCCTTGAAGGGGTTGTGGACGTTGTATACAACCCTCTGCGCTCTAAGCTGGTTTGCGACGCGATGGCGCACAATATCCCGGCAACGGGAGGATTGTATATGCTGGTAGCGCAGGCTGCGGCTGCAGCAGAGCTATTTGTTGGTTCTCCCGTCCCTGTGGACAGAATCGATGAAATATATAACCGTCTATATGGGGACAAGCAAAACATTGTTTTAATCGGAATGCCCGGGTGTGGCAAATCCTCTGTTGGTGAGGCGTTGGCGATGCAACTCGGCTTTGATTTTGTTGATACGGATCAATGGATTGTACAGCAAGAGGGGCGCTCCATCTCAGACATTTTCGCTCACGATGGTGAAATATACTTTCGAGAAGTAGAAAAGGCTATTGTGCATCGTGTTGCAACCCTTCAGCATACCGTAATTGCCACCGGTGGTGGAGCAGTGCTGAATGAGGAGAATGTAGCGCTGTTGCGTGAGAATGGACGGCTCTATTTCTTGGATCGTGCTTTGGAACGGCTTGTAACCACCGATGATCGTCCCTTATCCTCCAATCGGATTGCTTTAGAGCAGCGCTATGCTGAGCGATATCCACTCTATTGCCGACTCTGCGATGTTCGGATTCAAGCGGATGGTACGGTAAATGAGGTAGTGGAGTGTATCAGAAAGGAGATCGCCTATGACGAAGCTTAATTTCGTGGTGATTAATGGTCCTAACTTGAATATGTTAGGTGTTCGCGAGCCGGAAATATATGGTGACCACACCTACCAGGATCTGTGTGATCTCATTTGTGGTTATGCTGAAAGTCGCGGTGTGCTGGTTGAGGTATTGCAGTCAAACCATGAGGGTGCTTTAGTGGATATGATTCAGCAGGCCTATGGTTGTGACGGCATTATTATTAATCCTGCCGCCTATACCCATACCAGTATCGCTCTGTTGGATGCGCTGAAATCGGTCGGAGTACCGGCGGTAGAGGTGCATATCTCCGACGTTTCCAAACGTGAAGAGTATCGCCAAATCAGCTATGTGCGAGAATACTGCGAGAAAACCATCGTCGGTCACGGCTTCAACGGCTATCTGGAAGCGATGGAACACCTAATTCAGCGGTGTGAGGAAGTATGATGAACGTTACGATCTATCCCTCTAAAGCGGCTGGTACTGTAAATGCGCCCCCGTCGAAGAGCGTTGCCCATCGTGCATTGATTTGCGGTGCTTTATCCGATCATTGCACCATAGAGCGTCTGGCATTCTCTAAAGATATACAGGCCACGTTATCCTGCTTGCGTTCTCTGGGCGCAGTGATCACCGAAAATAGTCAAACTGTTACTATTGGCAGATGTAATCCTTTTCAAATCCCCGAAGGCGTTATCTTGGATTGTGGCGAAAGCGGTAGTACCTTACGTTTTTTGCTCCCTCTATGCCTGCTGTCAGGACGAAGAGTGACCTTGTGTGGTCACGGACGGCTCATGCAACGGCCACTGACAGTATATGAGGATCTTTGCCGTGAAAAGGGCTTCTTGTATGAGAAATCGGAAGACGCTGTCACCGTTTGCGGTCGGTTACTGCCCGGGTATTATCGTGTTCCCGGTAATGTATCCAGCCAATTTATCACCGGCCTCATATATGCTCTGTCCCTCTTATCGGGAGAGAGCCGCTTGGAGATTGTTGGGCAGCTGGAGAGCGCCTCCTATATCGCTATTACCCAATCAGTTATGGATGATTTTGGCGTGGAAGTCACGCGTAAGGATAATACATATATCATTCCCGGTCATGCACATTATTCTCGTGATATCTTTACCGTCGAGGGGGATTGCTCAAACGCCGCATTTTTAGATGGGTTCAATCTATTGAGCGGCAATGTAAAGGTAAATAACCTTACACCGAACACATCGCAAGGAGACCGAGTTTACCGGCAGTTTTATGCAGATTTGCGTAACGATATTAAGGAATATGACCTTAGTGATTGCCCGGATCTTGGCCCGGTTATGTTTGCATTGGCTGCGGCCCGCGGCGGTGCTACCTTTACCGGAACGGCACGCTTGCACTTAAAAGAAAGTGATCGTGTCCTTGCTATGAGTGAAGAATTAGCCAAATTTGGCATTCAAACACTTATGAATGAGAACACATTCACAGTTTATTCTGGTAAGCTGCGGTATCCAAAAGTGCTTCTGTCGGGGCACAATGACCATAGAATTGTGATGGCGTTGAGTTTGCTGTGTAGCGTAGTTGGCGGCACCATTATCGGTGCCGATGCCGTGGATAAGAGTTACCCCGACTATTTCGACGTATTAAAATCGTTAGGGATCGAGATGAGAATAGATGATATTTAATGACGTAAAGCGTGTATTGATTGTTGGCTTGGGCCTACTGGGTGGTAGCTATGCACAATCGTTGCACAAAAAAGGATTCGCGGTGGACGCCATCACGCTAGAGCAATCCTCTCTCGATTTTGCGCTTGCTCACGGATTTATCGATCGTGGAAGCACCAAGGTGGATCCAAACATGATCGCAGACGCCGATCTAATTGTTTTCGCTTTGTATCCACACATATTTGTCGATTGGATCGAACAAAACGGAGATCTTTTAAAGCCGGGTACGATTATCACTGACGTTACCGGTGTAAAGCAATGCTTGGTGGACCATATTCAGTCGATTTTGCCCGTGGGAGTGGAATATATTGCCGCTCATCCAATGGCAGGTCGTGAGGTCGGTGGCGTTGAAAACAGTGATGATAGTATCTTTTCCGGTGCCAACTACTTGGTAGTGCCCACCGAAAGGAACACGCCGCAAGCCATAAAGCTCTGCTGCGAGCTGGGGTGGATACTGGGGTTCGCCAACGTATCCTGCCTGTCACCGCAGAAGCACGATGAGATGATTGGCTTTTTGTCGCAGCTAACTCACTGCATTGCAGTATCCTTGATGTGTGCATGTGATGATCCGGAGATGGTGCATTATACCGGTGATTCGTTTCGAGATCTGACGCGTATCGCCAATATTAATGATGAAATGTGGAGTGAGTTGTTTTTAGCGAATCGTGAAACGCTACTACATCAAATGCAAGCTTATCGCTCCTGCTTTGATGAGTTGTATACGTGTATTGAAAACAGCGATCGGGAGGGGATGCGCAGGATGATGCGTCTTTCCACAACCCGTCGTAAACAATTTGATAAGAAAGCGTAGGTTGATGAAAATGAGTATGGAATTCAAACGGAAACTGCCGGTACCGAAAGATATTAAAGCGATGTATCCGGTTTCCGACGAAATGGCTGCAACAAAAGCGAAACTGGATGAGGAGATTAAATCGGTCTTTACCGGTGATTCCAATCGTTTCTTGCTCATTATCGGCCCTTGTTCTGCGGATCATCGAGAGCCGGTTTTGGAGTATATCAGTCGTCTACGCCGTGTTCAGGAGCAAGTTGCGGATAAAATTTTGATCATTCCGCGCATCTATACCAACAAGCCTCGCACTACGGGTGATGGTTATAAGGGTATGCTCCATCAGCCCGATCCGGACCAGGATCCCGATATGCTGAAAGGCTTGGTGGCGATCCGTGATCTGCATATGGAGGCGCTGCGGGATTATGGCTTTGCGTGCGCTGATGAGATGCTCTATCCCGAGAATTACCGTTATCTCTCCGATTTGCTTTCTTACGTGGCGGTAGGCGCACGTTCTGTTGAAAATCAGCAGCATCGCTTAGTTGCCAGCGGCATTGAGGCACCGGTAGGTATGAAGAATCCCACCGGCGGCGATCTGTCCATTATGATGAATGCTATTAAGGCCGGTCAGCATAGCCATACCTTTATTTATCGCGGCTGGGAGGTTAAGAGTGAAGGTAATCCTTTTGCGCACGCTATTCTGCGTGGCTATACCGACTTTGCCGGTAAGAACATCTCGAACTATCACTATGAGGATCTGGTAAAACTGAATGAGTTGTATCAGAAATCCGGCTTAGTGAATCCGGCGGCGGTTGTGGATTGTAACCATGCTAATTCCGGCAAAAAGCCGTTGGAGCAGATCCGCATTGCGAAAGAGATCGTACATAGCTGTAATCATAATGCAGATATCAAACGGATGGTCAAGGGCTTAATGATTGAGAGCTATCTTGAGGATGGTGCTCAGGGGGCAGGGGAGCACGTCTACGGTAAATCGATTACCGATCCCTGCCTAGGCTGGGAAAAGACCGAAAATCTTATTTTGGAACTGGCTGACCGTCTGTAAAGTGTTTTCGCTTAACAAGAATAGAGCCCGACAAATCTTTTGATTTGTCGGGCTCTTAATCTTACTGCGCATTTTCTCTTGTTTCTCTTGACTTTTTACAAGAAATAGGGTAGAATACCGCAAGTGAACAAAATATTGGGCTATAGTCTAGCGGTAGGACACGTGACTTTGACTCACGCCGTGATGGTTCGACTCCATCTAGCCCAGCCAAAAAACGACAATCTTCGACAGAAGGTTGTCGTTTTTACTTTTTCACTCTTCACTCTTCACTTTTCACTAAAACCTCTTGTCGTTTTTTGGCAAGTAATAAGTAATAGTGAATAGTGAAGAAGTACTAATGTAGCTTTTCTCCCGATTGTCGAAAAGCCTTTATTTTCTAGGGTTCGAATCCTTATTGCAAACCGTAAAAAATATCTTTTTGGTAGCCTTTATACAAAAATCGACAAGTTTCTACAGAAGCTTGTCGATTTTACTTTATTTCTTAACTTCTCACTCTTCATCTAATTCATAGTCCTATATAAAAACAGAGGCACCCATCCGGGCACCTCTGTTTTTACTTTATCTCGTAATGGCGATGGACTGCATACCAAGATCCTTATATCGCGCATCGCACAGCCAGTGAGGATAGGATTTCACCATACCTCTGTAGGGGTCGTTGAAATAGTAACGCGTATCATCGTATCCGACGAGCACCATACAATGTTCATTATTCGGCCAGACATATTGCGTGCCGTCTTTCAGATACCAAGTGCTACCGGGCGTCGTTTCGATCATTCCGATGGTTGCCCATACCAGCACGGGCTCTCCTTGGTCAATATAGGTTCTGCACAGATCCTTTAATGAGGTTCCGGTAGTGTTCTTGACACGGTTATTCGTCCCAAAATAGGATATTAATGCTTTTTCAATCACAGGAGCCATACAACCATAAGACTGTGTTGAGGCAGGGTTTCCGATAAAATACTGGTAAGGGCTAGGGCCGTAGTGTTTACCGTTTTCATAGTAAAAATTGTTACTCATTTCCAGGTGCTTCTGAACAAAACGAGTTACGCTGATGTTCTCACCATAGTACTGCAAAGCCATTACTGCACTAACAGATTCGCAACCGGAGGGGAATTCGGGAAATTGGTGAAGAATGGGGACATTAAGGCGATTGGAATTCGTATTAACCGAGGTTGCGCGTGATGTGGTTGTATTTGTTGAAATGCGCGAGGTATCAGTGGTGTTCTGAGTAGTTGTTGTGGTAGTATGCGTTGTTTGATGGGTGCTTTGCGCCGTGTTGTTCGTTGTTACAGGCGTACTACTTTCCGAGGCGGGTACAGATGTACAGCCACAGAGGGAGAATACTAACACGGATAAACATAGATTTAAAACCATCCAACGTTTCAAACTATTCACCTCCACAATCTTTCTAATTTAATTGTATACTTCGTTTGATATATTGTCAAGAAAACGAAAAACCGGAGATTCGCTACGAATCTCCGGCCATAAATTTTAGATGCCTGCAGCGTTCCGCAGATCCTGAACTTTATCCGTACGCTCCCATGCCACGTCAAGATCCTCGCGGCCGATATGACCGTAGGCGGCCAATTGACGGTAAATGGGGCGGCGCAGTTGCAACGTATCAATGATAGCGGCGGGACGGAAGTCAAATACCGCTTTAACCGCTTCGGTGATTTGGCTATCGGATACCACACCGGTACCAAAAGTGTCCACCAGCACGGACATGGGATGAGCCACGCCGATGGCGTATGCCAGCTGGATCTCACAGCGATCTGCCAAACCGGCGGCAACTACGTTTTTCGCGGCATAGCGGGCCATGTAGCACGCGGAACGATCCACCTTCGTCGGATCCTTTCCGGAGAAGGCACCGCCGCCGTGACGGGCGTAGCCACCATAGGTGTCCACGATGATTTTACGGCCGGTCAGACCGGTGTCACCTTGAGGTCCGCCAACGACGAAACGACCGGTGGGGTTGACGTAGATCTTGGTGCACTCATCCAATAACTGAGTAGGGATAATAGGACGGATGATCTGCTCGATAACATCGGCGCGGATTGTCTCCAGCGAAACGGAATCGCTGTGCTGTGTGGAGACGACTACCGCATCAATACGTACTGGCTTATCATCCACGTATTCTACCGTTACTTGAGCTTTACCATCGGGTCGCAGATAGGGGAGAGTGCCGTCTTTGCGCAGCTTGGTTAATTGTTTGCACAGAGCATGAGACAGGGAAATCGGCAGGGGCATCAGCTCGAGGGTCTCGGTGCAGGCATAGCCAAACATTAAGCCTTGGTCGCCGGCTCCGATGCGGTCATAAGCGTCATTGGAATCCTCGCGGCTCTCAATAGCCTCGTTAACACCCATAGCAATGTCGGGAGACTGCTCGTCGATGGCGGTCATAACAGCACACGTGGCGCTGTCAAAGTTGCCTTCTTCACCGTTGTAGCCGATCTCCTTTACTACGGAGCGAGCAATGGCGGGGATATCCACATTACTGGTGGTGGAAATCTCGCCCATAACCATGACCATACCGGTAGTACAGGCGGTCTCGCAGGCTACGTGGGCATCCGGATCCTGTTCCAGAATAGCATCCAGCACGGCATCGGAAATTTGATCGCATACTTTGTCGGGGTGTCCCTCGGTTACGGACTCAGAAGAGAAAAAATGCTTATTCATAAAATCAACCTCCATTGTCTTTTCATTAAAAAACGCTCGGCAGTAGCCGAGCGTCGAGAAATCCTCATCTTTCGGTTACACCGCAGGATTTAGCACCTTATGTTACCACAGGTTGCCGGACATCATTGGGCCTGATCCCTCCGTCACTCTTGATAAGGTATGAAATTGTCGAAATGTATTATATAGCATGCTTATTAGTTTGTCAACCCTTAAATAATCCCTTTCCAAGCCAAAAGCACAAGGATAAGGGAAAACAGGACAAACAGTCCGATCAACCAGAAGGGGAATTGCTTACCCTTGGCACTTGCCGCAGCAGGGGGGAGTAGCCGTGCAGAGCGCAAGGCGGAAGAAACCCCTTTGTAAAGTACAAAGGTCAAGGAGGCGTTGAGGGTACCCTTTAGAAGATTGAACGGTGCAAATACGGTTAACAGCATACCGGCAATCTGTTCGCGGGAAACGTTCATATACAGTGGCGTAACCAGATAATTCCACAGCACCATGCCGATGGTCATCAAAACGGCACCGCAGATCAGGCCGATTACGGCGCCGCCTAACGTACGCTTTCGGTGGTAGATGATAGAGGCGGTGCATACAAATAGGCAGGAGGAGAGAGTATTCATAACCAGTCCAATAGCTCCGGTAGTGCTGATGGTGACCAGCTCCAGCAGGGCAACCACAATAGCCATACATGCACCGGCTAAAGGACCGAATAAGAAGCCACCGATGGTTAGCAGCACGTCCTTTGGCTCGTAATTCAAGAAGAGAACAACCGGTATGCGAACAAAAAAGACACAGGCGTAGGATAACGCAGTGAGCAGTGCCATAACGGTCAGTCTGCGTAGTCGCCATGAGGTTTGGTTCATCGTAATTCCTCCAAATAAAAATGCCTTACGAATCATCGCAAGGCAAAAATGGGACAAGATATTATCTCCTCTCATCCGGACTATACCGTCGGTACCGGAATTACACCGGTTCGGCACTCATAGAGTGTTAGCGGACTATCACCGCCGGTGGGGAATCGCACCCCGCCTTGAAGATTGCACTTATATCATACCGCAAAACGGCGGTTTGTCAATAGGGTTATGGCAAGTTGTTGTAGTAGGCAACCGCCATTTTATCACAGCGCTCGTTCTCAGGGTGACCTTGATGTCCTTTTACCCACACGAACTCAACCTCATGGCGTTCTAACAACGGAAGCAATTGCTCCCAAAGATCGACGTTAAGTGCCGGCTTTTTATCCGCTTTTCTCCAGCCATTTCTCTGCCAGCCGTAGACCCAGCCTTGGGTAATGGCATCAATAACGTATTTTGAGTCGCTGGTCAATCGCACGTGACAGGATTCTTTCAGCGCCTGCAGTCCTTTGATAACGGCGGTCAATTCCATACGGTTATTGGTGGTTTGCATTTCGCCGCCGCAGAGCTCTTTCTCATGTCCCTCATAGCGTAAAATGGCGCCCCAGCCGCCCTTGCCCGGATTTCCGGAACAGGCGCCGTCAGTGAATAATTCAACAAATTTCATACGGAAGTCCTCCACAGTGCGGTTTTGGTGCTCAATTATTATAGCAGGAAATTCCTGCATACGCAAGAGTTAAACGATGAAAACTGTGCCCATACTATGTTATAGTAAAGTGGGTTGTGTTACTTGACAAATATTAGTATATAAACTATAATTGTACTAACTTTCGTGATCGGATGAAATTGGTTTTGCACTATAAGTAAAACCGCTCGCTTGCCCCTTTTATAATTTGCGGAAAATCGACGGGTGCGGAGCCTGTCAACCGAAAGTCAGTATCATTTAAAAAGGCACAGACCATCCTTACGAATGCCTCACCGTCGGTGGGGCTGGTTGCATTGAATTCACTGGATTTACGATATGGAGGTAACAATGACTGAATACAAGAAACAAGCCGGAAATAAGAACAATAAGCAATCAGGAAATCGAAATAACAAAACAGCGGACTCCCGTCCTGCTCAGAAGAAGAAACCGATGACCGCTGCTGATGCGGCTTCTCACAATGCGTCAATGAGCGCAGAAAAGGCGCCCCGTACTTCTAAAAAGAATTATCGCAGACCCACAGAGCCGACTAAGCCCAAGGCACCTGCTCTGCCGATCCACTATACAGTGTTGGGCGGCTTGAATGAAATCGGTAAAAATATGGCGGTGCTGGAATATGGCGACGATGCCATTATCATCGACTGTGGTATGTCCTTCCCCGATGAGGATTTACTGGGCGTTGACGTAGTGTTACCAGACTTCTCTTATGTGACCAAAATCAAGGAGAAAATTCGTGGCATTTTCATTACCCACGGTCACGAGGATCATATCGGAGCATTACCCTATCTGCTAAAGCAGATGGACATCCCTGTGTATGCCGGCCGCCTGACGGTAGCATTAATTGATTCCAAACTGAAAGAGCATGGCCTGGCCGGTAAAATGCGTCTGCACGTTGTAGAGCCCGGCGGCATTATTCACATCGGATCTCAATTAACGGTTGAATTTATTACGGTAAATCACTCGATCCCCGATGCAATGGCTTTGGCGATCAAGACTCCTCATGGCTATATCGTGCATACCGGTGACTTTAAAGTGGATTTCACTCCGGTTATGGGCTCTATTATTGACCTGCCCCGCTTTGGCGAACTGGGCAGAGAAGGCGTTTTGGCTTTGCTGGCTGATTCCACCAACGCGGAGCGTGCCGGCTATACTCCCAGCGAGCGTGTAGTGGGGGAGAGCTTTGCCACTTTGTTCCGTAAGGCAGAAAACAAACGCATTATTGTGGCTACCTTCTCGTCGAATTTGCCGCGTATTCAGCAGATTATGTCTGCGTCTGCGCAGGATGGACGTAAGGTGGCTGTGTCCGGCCGCAGTATGCTGAATTTCGTTAAGATTGCTCAGGAATTAGGCTATCTTCATATTCCTGAGGGCCTGCTGATTGATATTGGTGCAATCAATCAATTTCCCAAGGATAAGGTGACGCTTATCACCACTGGCAGCCAGGGCGAGCCGATGTCGGCATTGTCCCGTATGGCTTTCTCCGATCACCGTCAGGTTGAGGTAGGCCCGGATGATTATATCATCATTTCTGCGACTCCCATTCCCGGTAATGAAAAAACCGTCGGTAAAGTTGTCAATGAATTGATGCGCAGAGGCTGTGTTGTGGTTTACGAGAAGATGTACGACGTGCACGTTTCCGGCCACGCTTGTCAGGAGGAGCTGAAGATTATTCATACCCTGACCCGCCCGAAATTCTTTATCCCTGTCCATGGCGAGCAAAAGCATCTGTATAAGCATGCGCTGCTGGCACAGAGCCTGGGTATGTCTGAGCAGAACGTGCTGGTCACCGAAATCGGCAAGACCATCGAGCTGACGGCAGATAAGATGGCCGTCGTTGGCTCTGTGCCTGCCGGTCGTGTGCTGGTGGACGGTCTGGGCGTTGGTGATGTGGGTAGCATTGTTTTGCGTGACCGCCGCCATTTGGCTGAGGATGGTCTGATTGTCGTCGTGGCCACGTTGGATAGTATTTCCGGTGAATTGATTTCCGGCCCGGACATTGTGACGCGTGGGTTCGTCTATGTACGCGAGGCGGAGACGCTGATCGATGAGATCCGTGAATTGGCCAGACGTGCCATTGAGGAATGTTGTCGTAATCCCCGCTGCGACTGGAATACCATCAAGTCGCGTGTGCGTGATGATCTTTCTCGGATGCTGTTCCAGAAGACGAAGCGAAGCCCCATGATTCTGCCTATCATTATGGACGTGTAATTCGTCCTATTTAGGAGGTGTACGTATGAAACGTTATATGGTTGCATTCACGCTGATTGCGGCGCTGTCTATTCTGCTCTGCGGTGGTTGCTCCGTGGTATTATCTTTCTACGCTCCCTCTTTGTACTGGATTCCTTTGGCAATGTTTCTATGCCTGGTTTTGTGCGGTATATTCCTCTTGTTACGATTCCGTACCGTTTGTACCGGATGGATGATTCGTCTGTGCCAAAGGATTGCCCCGAATAACCGTGCGGCTTTGGATGTCTTTCCGTTGCCTTTGATTATGCTCAACGAACAGGGCAACGTGCTTTTTGTCAATAAACTATTCCGCACACAGGTGATGGACGGCGTACAGACAGTGATCGATACACCGCTCAAGGATTTGTTTGATAATGTATCGTTGACTGAGCTGGCTGTGAATACTGCAGTTGATCTTCAGCGTAATGATCATTGCTATACGGCATACGTTTCAGTGATACGTGGGGAAAGGGGACAACAGTATCTACTGTATCTTACGGATGATACGCAATTAAAAATTGCGGCAGCAGAATATGAAGCCAGCCGTCCGGTGGTCTTGCAGATCTGTATTGATAATCTCGAAGAAGCTACCGAGCATCTTCGCGCCGGCGATCGTGCCCGTATCAGTGGCACGATCGAAACAATGCTGGAGGATTGGATATCGGCTGAAAACGGTGTGCTACAAAAATACGGTAACGAGCGCTTTGTTGCTGTCACCGAGCACCGTAATCTGCTGCATATGACCAAGGAGCGCTTTTCAATCTTAGGCCGTATTCGCAAGGCTTTTCCCGAGGTGGAACGCGCCATCACCCTTTCCATCGGTGTGGGTGAGGGGAAAACCGTTGCCGAGGGACGTCGTATGGCGTTGCGGGCATTGGATATGTCACTCAGCCGTGGCGGCGATCAGGCGGCTGTGAAAACAGATAATGGATTTGATTTCTACGGCGGTCATTCTGCCGGTGTCGAGCATCGTACTCGCGTGCGTACGCGTATCATTGCAGATGCGTTGCGTGAATTGATGATCAGCAGTGACCGTGTATTCATTATGGGTCACCGTATGTCGGATCTGGATTGCCTTGGCAGTGGTGTCGCACTGGCTGCTGTGGCACGTCGACTGCAAATACCCTCTGCCGTGGTGCTGAATCGTCGTGCAACCATGGCGGGACAGTTGGTGGATAATTATGACCAGGCGGGTAAATCCGATTGGTTCATCAGTCCGGAGGCTGCAGAAAAAACTTTCACAAAGAAATCCCTTTTAGTAATTGTGGATACCCACTCTGCAGATCTTCTAGAATCCACTGCGTTGTATGAACAAGCCGAGCGTGTGGTGGTCCTCGACCATCATCGCAGGAAAGCCAGTTATATCGAGAATACCATCCTTACTTATCACGAGCCGAATTCCTCCTCTGCCTGTGAGTTGGTTGCCGAATTATTGCCCTATCTTTCCTCGGATCCGTGGGGTCGTATGGAGGCTGAGGCATTGCTGGCCGGCATTATGCTGGATACCCGTAATTTTGTGCTGCGCACCGGTGTTCGCACCTTTGAGGCAGCAGCATATTTGCGTGGTTTAGGCGCTGATACGGTTGCTGTTAAGAAGATGTTCAATGAAAGCTTAGAGATTCACAGACTAAAAAATGAACTGATCAGTGCCGCTGAGGTATACAAGGATACGGTGATTGCCGCATCGGAAGAAGATTTTTTCAAACATCGTGTAGCCACCGCTCAGGCGGCGGACGATCTTTTGTCTGTCAAGGATGTAAAGGCGTCCTTTGTCGTATATCGCCATAAAGAGGATGTATTGATCTCTGCTCGATCCTTTGGTGAATGTAACGTACAGCTGATTATGGAATCCCTTGGTGGTGGTGGCCATTTAACCATGGCAGCTACACAGCTATCGGGATTTACTGTAGACAAGGCTGTGAAGGAATTAAAGGCGGCTATCGACCGCTATATGACGAATGGATAATCAACCGGGAGGTTTTAATTATGAAAGTATTGTTAAGACAAGATGTTAAAGGTCAGGGTAAGGCCGGTCAGATTGTAAACGTATCGGATGGCTATGCCCGTAATTTTCTGTTTCCCCGTCAGCTGGCCGTGCCGGCTGATGCCCAGGCGATGAACGAGGTGCGCACCAAAGAAGAGGCAGCCCGTTATCACGCCGGTGTAGAAAAGGCGGAGTCTACCAAAACCGCTGAGATACTGAAGGATAAAGTGCTGGAGATTAAGGCTAAGGCCGGTACTGCCGGTCGCCTGTTTGGCTCTGTTACCACCAAGGAAGTATCTGCTGAGCTGGAAAAGCAGTTTGGCGTCAAGGTGGATAAGCGTAAGATATCCATGGATGATATCAAGGCTTTTGGCAGCTACACGGCGGAGTTAAAGCTGCCTCAGGGTGTGGTTGCGAAGGTTACTGTTAAGGTGACGGAATAATTATTTCACAAAGAAAGGTGGTTGTCATCGTGGCAGAAGACAAGACCACACAAGTGAATGACGGATTAGGTTTACCGTACAGTCTTGAGGCGGAGCAGTCCGTTTTAGGCGCTGTTTTGGTGGATCCCGATCAGATTAATCATATTGCCGATGTGTTGAAGCCGGATCATTTTTATCTGCCGGAGCACCGCTCGATTTTTGCGGTAATGATGGAGAAAATGATCCGTAACGAGCGCATTGATTTTGTGACCGTACTGGAGTCCTTAAAGTCGGAGGGCTTTTTCTCCTCGGAGGATGGAAAGGCCTATTTGCTGAAATTGGCGAATATTGTGCCTTTCATCTCCAACCTACCTAACTATGCCAAGATCGTACGAGAAAAGTATGAGGCGCGTTGTCTGATCAAGGCGGCACGAGAGATTACGGAACTGGCGATGGATCCCGCTACTGAGTCCGAAGAGCTCTTAGATATGTCAGAGGAGCGGATTTATAACATTCGGCAGGGCAGACAGGCCGGTGGCTTGATGCCGATTCAGGAGGTTTTGGCCAGCAACTATGAGATGTTCCAAAAATTGGCCTCTGACGAACGCGACCAATACGTAGGCATTCCCACAGGTATCTCGGATCTGGATGCCGTTACCAGCGGCTTAAACCGTTCCGATCTCATAATCGTGGGTGCTCGTCCCGGTATGGGTAAAACCAGCTTTGCGCTGAATATTGCCCGTAATGTGGCAATGCTGCAAAATCGAGTGGTAGCGGTGTTTAATCTTGAGATGTCCCGCGAACAAATGGTGAACCGTCTGTTATCCTCCGAGGCCCGCGTTTCCAGCCAAAAGCTGCGCACAGGCAATTTGACCCCTGATGAGTGGAGCCGCATTGCCGCGGCCTCCAGCGCACTGTGTCAGGCGCCCATTTTCTTAGATGATACGGCCAGTATCACCGTACCGGAGATGAAGGCGCGTCTGCGCCGCGTGAAGAATCTGGGCTTTGTCGTCATCGACTATCTACAGTTGATGCATTCTGCCAAGCGGACCGACAACCGTGTACAAGAGGTTAGCGAGATTACCCGTAGTCTTAAGATTATGGCAAAGGAACTGAACGTGCCGGTTATGGTGTGTGCTCAGCTGTCCCGTGGCACCGAAAAGCAGACCAATCACCGCCCCGCTTTGGCGGATCTGCGTGAATCCGGCTCTATCGAGCAGGATGCTGACCAGGTGCTGTTCCTATATCGTCCCGAGTACTACAACAACAACGATCAGGATCCCACGGCAGCGGCTCCTGCCAGTGTAGCTGAGGTGATTGTTGCTAAAAACCGCCACGGTGAACTGCGTACTGTGGAGTTGGCTTGGGCCGGCGAGTTTACGCAGTTTACGTCTTTGGATGGGCAGAGGCATTGACGGTGAACAAGCATAATTTACCCGAAAAGGTCTTTACCTTTACAGAAGATAAAGCTTTGTTTTCTGCGCCTTGTCACGTGTTGGTTGCCGTATCCGGCGGTGCTGATTCTATGGCATTGCTTCATTGCTTATTGCATTGGGCGGAGCACGGCTTGCAGATTACGGCAGTACATATCCATCATGGGTTACGTGGTGATGCGGCGGACCGTGATGCAGCATTTGTTGAACGTTTTTGCCTTGAGCACAATGTACCCTTCGTTCTCCGCTATGCAGACGTTGCCCAATATGCCGCAACAGAACGTTTATCGCTGGAGGATGCGGGGCGCCGGCTTCGGTATACACTATTTGAGCAGTTGCGTTGTGAAATCGGCGCCGATTATGTGTTGACTGCGCATACCGCCAGTGATCAGGTGGAAACCGTGATGATGCATATCATCCGTGGTTGCGGTACGGACGGTTTGGTTGGTATCCCCGCTGCACGTGATTTGATTCGTCGCCCGTTGCTGTGTTGTGATCGTGCGGATATTGAGGCCTATTGCGCTGAGCAGGGCATTTCATACGTAACCGATGAGACAAATACGGATACCCGCTTTGTCCGCAATCGCATTCGGCATGAGGTTTTACCACTGTTGCGTTCGATTAACCCGTCTATGGATAGAGCCTTGCATCGTCTTTCAACCCGCGCAGCAGAGGACACCGATTTTCTCCAAGGATGTGTATCAGAACTCATTCAGCGAGCAAAATTAGCGGATGGATATGATGTGCCTACCATTGCGGCGCAACCCACACCAATTCGTCGGAGAATTCTCCGTTGTCTAATGACGGAATTGCGTATCTCTACTATTGAGGAATCTCATATTCTGGCCATGGAACAGGTGTTATGTTCCGGACAGGGCTCTGTGTCCTTGCCCGATGCTATGACCGCTACTGTGGGGCAGGGGATACTGCGGCTTCACCCTGTGATATCCATCGCTGATGCAGATCCTATATTTATCAATTCAGTCCCCGTATCGGCTGAGTTTGGCAAGATTGCGTTTTCTCTGAGCGTGCAAGCCGACACAGATCTTCAAAATGTTCATAAATTGTTCTCCAATGCTGCCGTAGATTATGATAAAATCCATGGAAAGCTTTGTGTGCGTTGCCGTCGTGAGGGGGATTATATCCATCCCGCCGGTCGCCAAATTGGAAAAAGCTTGAAGAAGTTGATGAATGAATGCCGCATCCCGGCACATTTGCGGGATATATATCCTGTACTGTGTGATGAGGAAGGCATTGTTATGGTGCCGGGCCTCGCCTGTGATGAGCGCGTGGCACCTTCGACGGATACCAAACATTTTCTTGTATGGAGCGCGAACACAGAGTTAGGCTAATGTTGTTATAAATACCTTTCAGTTTTCCGGTTAGGAGTGAAATCATGGAACCAAAGAAAAACAGATCCGGCAATACGCTACTTAATTTGCTGCTTCTTATCGGTATTCCTGTGATATTGTTTATGGGATTCTCGATGATGCTGTCCTCGAACAGCGCTGCTACGAAAGACAAAGTGGTGTATTCCGACTATATCCAGTACATTCTTGATGATAAGGTTGAGGAGTTTTCTCTGGATTTAGGCACAGGTAAATTGAAGTTGACCTTGCGGCCGGATTTCCGCACGGATATGAACAAGGACAATAAGGTGGATGAGAAGGACTATGTACTGTCCTATTCGGTCCCCAATGTAAGCCATTTTGTTTCCTTGATTGATCCCATCCTGATGGAAGTCAACCAGGACGATAATCCGGCAAATGATATCAAATACGATTTCAAGCCCATATCGGATATGTCTTGGATCGCTACGTGGTTGCCGATTGTTCTCTTGGTCGTCATGATGGTCGTTATGTTTATATCCATGCGACGTTCTCTCGGCTCTATGAACGGCGGCCCCGGTAAGGTGATGGGCTTCGGTAAGGCCAAGATTAAGCAAGCATCGGATGATAAGCGAGGCACCACCTTTGACGATGTTGCCGGTGCGGATGAGGAAAAGGAAGAACTGCGAGAGGTAGTTGAATTTCTGAAAGATCCCCGTCGCTTTACGGAGCTGGGTGCCCGTGTACCCAAGGGCGTACTTTTGGTGGGCCCTCCCGGCACCGGTAAGACCTTGCTTGCTCGCGCTGTCGCAGGCGAGGCAGGTGTACCGTTCTTCTCTATGTCCGGCTCCGATTTCGTGGAGATGTATGTTGGTGTTGGCGCCTCTCGTGTCCGTGATCTGTTTGAGCAGGCGAAGAAGAATTCTCCCTGCATCATTTTCATTGATGAGATTGATGCAGTTGGCCGTCAGCGTGGTGCCGGTTTAGGCGGCGGTCACGATGAGCGTGAGCAGACTCTGAACCAGTTGTTGGTTGAAATGGATGGCTTTTCCGGCAATGAAGGCATCATTATGATTGCCGCAACCAATCGCCCCGACGTTTTGGATCATGCGTTGATGCGACCCGGTCGTTTTGACCGCCAGGTCGTGGTGAATACGCCGGATTTGAAGGGCCGTGAAGAGATTCTGAAGGTGCACTCTAAGAGCAAGCCTCTTGCGCCGGATGTGGATCTGTCCGTCGTGGCGAAATCGACCGCCGGCTTTACCGGTGCCGATCTGGAGAATCTGCTGAATGAGGCCGCATTACTGGCTGCACGGCGCGATTTGCGTGCTATTACGATGGCGGAAATTGATGAAGCCACCGTAAAGGTTGTGGTTGGTACGGAAAAGCGAAGCCACGTGATGACGGATAAGGAGAAAAAACTGACCGCATATCACGAGGCGGGACACGCGGTTGTCACTTATTTCTGCAATACGCAGGATCCGGTGCATCAGATTTCCATTATTCCTCGCGGTATGGCCGGTGGCTATACTATGAGCCTGCCACAGCAGGATCGTTCTTACAAATGTCGCAACGAGATGCTTGAGGATATTGAGGTGCTGCTGGGCGGTCGTGTGGCAGAAGCATTAACCTTGGAGGATATCTCCACCGGTGCCTCCAACGATATTGAGCGGGCGACGGAAATTGCCCGCCGTATGGTAACGAAATTCGGCATGAGTGATAAGCTTGGACCGATCTGCTATGCAGGATCGGATAGCGACGAGGTATTCCTTGGCCGTGATTTCGGTCATACTCGTAATCATTCGGAAGAAGTCGCCGCACAGATCGACAGTGAGGTGCATCGCATTTTGTCCGAGGGCTACGCTAAGACGGAAGAAAAACTCAGTACCCATATGGATAAGCTGGTTGCCGTTGCTGAGCGATTAATCGTCACTGAAAAGATGGATAGCGAAGAATTCCTTGCTATTATGGAGTGCGATTCTGAATCTGCAGAATAATCCATACCCTCCGGCCTGCTGTCGGAGGGTATTTCTGTAAGTGTAGGTTTACGTCGCGCGCCTATTGACTTTTGTCTATAATTCGGCTATACTATACGCGTACCCAATTGGCATAATCATACCGAATATTTGGGAGGTTTAACATTATGAAGAATAAGAATCGTTGGATCCTGATTGCTGTTGTTGCCGCTGTCGTTGCTGCCGCTACTACCGTGCTGGTGTTGGTGCTGCGCGCTCGCGCCAAGAAGAAAGCTTGGTACGAGCAGGAGGCATTTGATTACGATTATGATGATTGTGAATGCTTTGATCTGGATGATGACAGCGTAGAATATGATGACGAGACCATTGACAACGTTGTAGAAGAATAAGTAAAAACACCCGCCATTGTATATGGCGGGTGTTTTTTATAGTCGTCCTAAGCTGTGCCCCTTGCGCGTTCGTTCCGAGTACGATACGCTCAGTACAATTCCAATACCAAGATATAGCGTGGCTACAGAGCTACCACCATCACTGAAGAAGGGGAGAGTGATGCCGATAACCGGCAGCAGACGCAGGTTCATTCCCAAATTGATCAAGGATTGAAAACCAATCAATGCCATCATACCAATGCACAGATAGGTACCCAGAGCGTCCTGAGACCGCCGTGCACAGCGGTATAATTCATAGAGAATCAAACCAATGAGTGCCAATAAAGCAAAACCGCCTAAAAAGCCAAATTCTTCAGCTGCAACGATGAAAATCAAGTCGTTGTTGCGGGCAAACAAATTCGGGTTGGCACCTTGCAAATAGCCGCTACCCGTCAATTGACCGGATCCGATGGATTTCAAAGCCTCAAACTGCTGCCAGCCGGCGGATTCTAAATATTTTTCTACGTAAGGAGGGAGAATGCACAGAAAGCGTGCTTTTTTCTCCTCGTCTAAGAAATAGGTCCAAAGAATGGGCACGGCCGCGCAAATGCCGGTAAATCCAAGAATGTAGTAGATCAGGTTGACGCCGCTGATTAACAGCATAGACAAGAAAATAGAGATGAAAACCAATGCTGTGCCATCATCACCTTGCAGAAACACAAGGAGAATGTGGATGCCACCGTGAAGGCAGAGCAATAAAACGGTCTTAAACTCTCGGATATGCTCCTGAACCTTTGTCAGATGCATGGAAAAAGAGATAATGAAACTGATCTTCATCAGCTCGGCGGGCTGGAAAGTAAGAGGGCCGATAGCTAGCCAAGCGGTGTCATCCGTACCGGTCGCTTCTAATCCAAGAGGAGTAAAGGTCAGCAACACTAATAAGATTGAAACGGCACTCCATATAGGCCATAATGAGCAGATGTTTTCGTAATCCATGCGAGAGATAAAGAGTGCAACGGTGATACCGGCGACGGATGCAACAATTTGCATAATGGCGCCTTTCCACCCGTCACCAACGCCGTATGCAGCAGAGTAGACTAATGCGCATCCAAAGGTGGAGGCAGCAATGCATAGGAATATCAATCGTAGATTAGAATAGGTCAAAAATGAGCGGATGCCTTTGGTAAAGGACTTTTTTCCGTATCGTATCAAAATAACTGCCTCCTTTCACATCATTGTAGGGGTATTATAGCGAACTTTTTGAATTGTTGCAAGATTTCTCTTTCATTATTCTTGATTGTATGTTATACTATACAAGATATTGATGGATTTGTCCATACTGAAAATGAGGAATACTTATGGATAAGATTTTTCGTTCAGAGTCGGTAGCCATGACTGAGGAATATGGTCGACGGCTGGCAAAAGAACTGAATAGTGGCTCGGTTGTCGCACTGTTTGGCGGTATGGGAATGGGAAAGACCGCTATGGTGCGTGGCATTGCCGATGGCTTGGGCATCTGTGCAGAGGTTTCCAGCCCCACTTTTGCCCTGGTGCATGATTATGGTGGACAGCCTTCGTTGATCCACTTTGATATGTACCGTATCACCGGCTGGGAGGATCTGTATTCCACCGGATTCTTTGATTATTTGGATGCCGGTTCCATTTTGGTGGTAGAGTGGAGCGAAAATATTGAGTCTGCTCTGCCTGCCGATGCGATTCGAATTCATATTGAGCGGGAAGAGGATACCGTTCGTTTGATTAAGAGAGGGTGAGAAAATGCCGACAATACTAGCTGTGGATACCTCCGCAAAATCCGTTTCCTGTGCCGTTGTGCGTGATCATAGAATCATTGCGTCATTTTACTCCAATGCCGGTTTAACTCATAGCCAGACCTTATTGCCGATGGTGGAGGACGTGTTGCGTGAGGCAAACATATCTATAGAGCAATTGGATGCTTTGGCTGTGAACGCCGGTCCCGGCTCCTTCACCGGTGTCAGAATCGGTGTTTCCGCTGTAAAGGGGTTATCCTTTACATACGACACTCCTTGTATCCCTGTATCTACACTGGAATGTATGGCTGAGAATGTTGCGATCCGTCCCGGTACCATCGTGTGCGGAGTTATGGATGCCCGCTGCCAGCAGGTGTATTCTGCCACATTCACTGCAGATGATAATGGCAACGTACAACGTCTTTCTAATGACGTTGCGGTATCCATCGCTGATCTTGGCGAGCAATTACAGGCGCTTCAAAGGCCGGTTGTTCTGGTTGGTGACGGCTGCGAGATCTGCTATGATTCACTCAAAGACGTTGTCCCCGATCTGTCCATTGCGCCGCCTGCGGTACGGTATCAGAATGCTGTCGGCACCGCTTTGGTTGCTGAACGGCGATATGCGGCGGGGAAGACGATTACTGCTTCCGACCTGCTCCCACTGTATCTAAGACTCCCTCAGGCAGAACGGGAACTGAATGCAAGATTAGGTAAATAATGCGGCCATTCCGCACTTAGGAGGTATAAATATGAGAAAGAAGCCCTTCATTGCAGACCATCCCTTAATCCAGCATAAGCTCAGTATGTTGCGTGATATCAACACTCCCTCCAATCAATTTCGTGGTTTGATTAAGGAAATCACTGAATTGCTTGTGTATGAGGCTACCCGTGATCTTCCCACATGTGAGGTAGATATTCAGACCCCACTCAAAGTGGCGAAATGCCGTGTCATTGCCGGCCGCAAGCTAGCCTTTGTTCCGATTCTCCGCGCCGGTTTAGGTATGGTAGATGGCGCTCTTGAGCTTGTCCCGTCGGCGCGTGTGGGTCATATCGGCATGTATCGTGATGAAGAGACGTTGATTCCGCATCCCTACTATTGCAAGCTGCCAAAGGATATTGATGAGCGTGACGTCATCGTTCTTGACCCTATGCTGGCAACCGGCGGCTCTGCGGTGGATGCAATTGATCAGATTAAACTGAAGAATCCTCGCTCTATCAAGTTTATGTGTATTATCGCCGCGCCTGAGGGCTTAGCATTTCTAACCGAAAAGCATCCTGATGTGCAGGTGTACTGCGCTAACTTGGACGATAAATTAAATGAAAACGGATATATTCTTCCCGGACTGGGAGATGCCGGAGACCGCATTTTCGGAACGAAATAAAAAGATATGCCGCCTTTGTCGATTTTTTTGATAAAGGCGGCTTTTTTATATTGTTTTATTGAGTAGAATATGTTATAATTATTTTATATATTTTCCGGAGGTGGGCTTTTTGAATACTGAACGTATCCAAGATCTGCTTTCCGGATGGTATACAGAGCATTTTCGTGCTTTGCCCTGGCGCGTGGATGCCACGCCTTATCACGTATGGATTTCCGAGATTATGCTGCAACAGACGCGGATCGAAGCGGTGTTACCGTATTATTCTCGTTTTCTAGCGATGGCGCCGAATGCTGCAGCCTTAGCAGCCCTCCCCGAAGATATGTTGATGAAGCTATGGGAAGGGCTTGGCTACTATTCTCGCGCCCGTAATCTTCAAAAAGCAGCCCGCATCATTGTAGAGGCGTATAACGGAGAACTCCCTGCGGATTATGAACGGCTATTATCCCTTCCCGGAATTGGTGAGTACACAGCCGGTGCTATTGCTTCTATTGCTTTTTCTATTCCGGTGCCTGCCGTCGATGGCAACGTGATGCGTGTGCTCTCCCGTCTGACAGGAGACAGTACGGACGTTTTGTCCACTGCCGGTAAAAAACGATTTACCGATCTGGCGTGGGAACTGGTTCCGGAGCAGGATCCGGGGCGCTTCAACCAAGCCCTTATGGAATTGGGAGAAACCGTTTGCTTACCAAACGGCACGCCGCAGTGCGCATTGTGCCCCTTGCAGACCGAGTGTGTGGCGTATCGTGAGAATATTATGGATCAGCTTCCTGTGCGTGTCAAAAAAATAAAGCGTCGTATTGAGAATCGTTCCGTTCTCATTGTTCGCGCTACGGATGATGTACCGTCTGTGCTACTGCATCGACGGGGAGAGACCGGCTTGTTAGCGGGGCTGTGGGAATTCCCGAATACCACCTCTGCCAATGCCTTGGATGCACTGGACGCCGCGTTGCAACCATGCTGTCAACTTACAGATATCTTACCGGAGAGCAAGCATCTGTTTTCACATATTGAATGGCATATGACAGGATATCTGTTTGAAATGTCTACGCCGGATGCGCTGCCGGAGAACTATGCGATGGTCACATTAAATGATCTGATAAACAATTATCCTATCCCCAGTGCTTTTCGTGCATACACACGTTTGTTGGATGAAATATTGCGTAAGGAGAAATGACCTATGAATCAAAGAACCGATTATCTCAGCTGGGACGCCTATTTTATGGGGATTGCTTTGCTGTCTGCTCAGCGAAGCAAGGATCCCGGTACGCAGGTGGGCGCTTGCATCGTCGGCCCGGACAATAAGATTATGTCGGTTGGTTATAACGGTATGCCTACGGGTTGTTCAGATGACGTGATGCCTTGGGCACGGGAAGGTGCCCCGATGGATACCAAGTATCTGTACGTTTGCCACGCCGAGCTGAATGCGATTCTTAACTACGGTGGCGGCAGTATTCGCGGCGCTACTGTGTATTCTACTTTGTTTCCCTGTAATGAGTGTGCAAAGGCGCTGATTCAGGCGGGGGTTAAGCGGGTTGTTTATCTTTCGGATAAATATGCCGATCAGGATTCCTTTCAGGCTTCTAAATTGATGTTTAAGCTGGCCGGTGTTACCTACGATGCTTATGAGATGACCGGACGCAGTTTTTCTGCGGAGTTGTGATATGAAGGTAGCATTAGTAACCGGTGCATCCCGTGGCATCGGAAGGGCGATCGCACATCGGCTGGCACGGGACGGCTATGCTGTTGCAGTGCATTGTATCCGTTCAGTGGATGCTGCGCAGGCTTTATGTGATGAGATTACTGCTGTCGGCGGACAGGCAAAGCCCTTTGCTTGCGATATTTCCGATGGAGACGCCGTCGCTTGTATGATTTCTAGTATCCAGCAAGAACTAGGAGAGATATCGGTTCTTGTGAACAACGCAGGTATTGCTGAACAGAAACTGTTTACCGATATTTCCGATGACGATTGGCGCCGGATGATGGGTGTTCACGTAGACGGTGCATTCTTCACATGTCGTAATGTCCTTCCATCGATGATTCGTCGGTGTGGTGGTGTCATCGTGAACATCGCCTCTATGTGGGGGCAAGTAGGGGCATCCTGCGAGGTCCACTATTCCACCGCAAAAGCTGCTTTGATCGGTATGACCAAGGCTCTGGCGAAAGAGGTCGGCCCATCCGGAGTTCGCGTCAATTGTGTGGCACCCGGTGTGATCCAAACAGATATGCTGGCTGACTTTTCAGCAGAGGATCTAGCTGCATTAGCAGAGGAAACCCCTCTGTGCCGTTTGGGCACACCGGAGGATATCGCTGCAGCGGTTTCCTTTTTGGTTTCCGATGGTGCCGCATTCATCACCGGTCAGGTGCTGGCGCCGAACGGTGGTTTCGTAATTTGATATGGGAGGTTTTTACTATGATCGCAATCGCGTGTGACCACGCCGCTTTAGAACTCAAGACGGAGATTATAAATATACTTGAGGCACGCAATCTGGAGTATATGGACTTTGGTACGTATACTGCCGACAGCTGTCATTATCCTATCTTCGGCGCACGTGCTGCGCAGGCGGTGGCTTCCGGTCCGTGTGACCGTGGTATTCTGATTTGCGGCACCGGAATTGGTATGTCATTGGTAGCCAATAAAGTAAAAGGCATTCGCTGTGCTCTCTGCAGTGATGTATACTCAGCTAAAATGACACGCGCACACAACGATTCCAATATGTTGGCCTTGGGTGCTCGTGTGATTGGTGTCGAGATTGCTAAAGAGATCGTTGAGGCTTGGTTGGATACGCCCTTTGAGGGCGGTCGTCACCAGACCCGCGTGGATATGATCACCGCTATTGAAAACGGTGACCCCATTGAATAATCGGAGGATAATCTATGAATAAACGGAGCAAAAAAACAATACAAATGGCGCTTAAGGTATTTGTTCGTCTGCTGTTAGCAAGCGTTTTATGCGCGATTTTATACATTTCCATGAATGTGATTACTACCGGCTTGTTGAGCAACGTGGTAGGTTACCAGATCTTTGAGCAAGCAGAAAATCAGGAAGTGATAATGGTAGAAGAGCATTACTACCAGCCCGGTGAAACTGTAGTGGAAGCGAAGGATCTGGAGCTTAAGGATAACCAGATGTTTTCCTCCATTCACGAGGTGTCGGATACAGCAAAAGGGATCATGGAGACCCTCTCGCAGGTGATGATGCTGGTTTTATTGTGTGTGTTCCCGTATCAAACCCTGTGGGAATTTGGACACCGCGATGATACAAACGTGCGTTATCATGGACAACGACCGGATCCGCTTCGTGGGGTAAAGGTTGGTCTGTTGGCGATGTTGCCGTATACTGTCTGCACCGTGCTGATGATTGTCTCAAAATACGTGGCTGCATTGGGTGGTATGCTGTCCATTTATCGCTTTATTGCTTTCCCGTATCTTCCTTATTTCAATTGGTTGGTGGGGGAGGCATCCACCGCTGCGGATGTGTCATTGATCCGCTTGTTGCTGATGCTTCCGATGCTTTTGATTGTCCCTGTAGTATGTGGCATTGCCTATCGTTTGGGCGGGCAGTCGTTCTCCATTGCAGAGTTTATCACCTTCCAGAAAAAGAAGGATGACGAATCCACGGATGAGATCTGATGCTATATGAATCATATTCGCTTGTATGTATTTCATACACTCCGGTGAGGAGTGATAGAGATGCGTCTTGGGGTATGGATCATCATAGTTATAACCACATTGTGGATGGGCGGCTGTTCTCTCTCTACGTCTGTTTTACCTGACGCAGAATCTGTTTTAATCGATCCTGGTCATGGTGGTATGGATGGTGGTACTGTTGCACGTGACGGTACTCTGGAGAAGGATATCAATCTCGCTATTGCTTTGAATTTACGAGACATGCTGTTTGTCTGTGGCGTGCCGGTCGCAATGACTCGCGAAACAGACGCTTCTATTCATTCTCCGGAGGCAGTTTCCGTGCACGATAAGAAGGTCAGCGATATGCAAAATCGCCTTTCTGCTTATGAGAATTCATCTACAGTGATTGCGATTCATCAGAATCATTTTCAGGTGCCGAAGTACCACGGCACACAGGTGTTCTATTCCAAAAACAATCCACAAAGCGCTCTTTTGGCGCAATGCATACAAACATCGGTGACAGCGCAGATGCAACCGCGGAATAACCGTCAGATCAAAGCCGCCACCGATGGGATTTATCTAATGCATCATACAACTGTACCTGCCGTGTTGGTAGAGTGTGGCTTTTTATCCAATCCGGAAGAATTAACGTATCTGCAATCGACTGAGTACAGACAACGTATGGCTTGGGCAGTGATGCTGGGCTATTGGAATTATATGATGGAAACGTGAGGGATGTTTATGGCGCCGAAAACAAAATCGATCTACGCTTGTACCGAGTGCGGCGCTGAGTCCACAAAGTGGTATGGGCGCTGCCCCTCCTGTGGCGCGTGGAACAGCATGGAGGAACAGGTCCAAACCCCGATAACCGCCGCAAATTATACCGGCGGTGCCACTGTACAGTCATTAGCACATATCGAGCCTAATACGCGACAGCGGTATCAAACCGGTATGAAGGAGCTGGATCGTGTTCTGGGCGGTGGTATCGTTCGCGGCGGGCTTATGCTAATCGGCGGCGATCCCGGTATCGGTAAATCAACGTTGTTGCTACAGATCTGCGAGCATTTGTGCGCCGATCATCGTGTTCTGTATATCTCCGGTGAGGAATCCGAGGGTCAGCTGAAACTGCGTGCGGATCGCCTTGGCGTGACCAGTGAGAATCTGTTTGTCTTATGCGAAAACGATATGGATCTTGCACTAGCTACGATTGGACAGGAGAAGCCTGATATCGTCATTGTAGACTCCATACAAACGATGAATTTAGCTGAGGTCGCTTCTGCTGCCGGCAGTGTTACCCAGGTACGGGAATGCACCTCTGCTATTATGCGCACAGCCAAACGATTGGATATCCCCGTTTTTATCGTTGGCCACGTCAATAAAGATGGCGCCATTGCCGGGCCTAAGGTGATGGAGCATATCGTTGACTGCGTTATGTATTTTGAGGGGGATCGCCACTCCAGCTACCGTCTTCTCCGTTGCGCGAAAAACCGTTATGGCTCTACCAACGAGATTGGTGTATTCGAGATGGGGGATAACGGGCTGATTGAGGTGGAAAATCCCTCCCAGATGTTACTGTCCGGACGTCCCTTGAATGTTAGCGGTGCCTGTATTGCTTGCACGATTGAGGGTACTCGCCCAATGCTGACCGAGGTGCAGGGGCTGGTTTCCCCGACGAGCTTTGGTAACCCCCGCCGTATGGCTACGGGCTTTGATAATAATCGGCTCGCCTTAATTTTGGCCGTTTTAGAAAAACGCTCAGGATATCTATTTTCTAACCTGGATACCTACGTTAATGTCGTGGGCGGTCTTTGGTTGGACGAGCCTGCTGTGGATCTTCCCATAGCACTGGCTCTGATTTCCGGATTAAAAGACGTTGTGATTTCCTCCGATACACTTGCGTTCGGAGAAATAGGCTTGACCGGCGAGGTCCGCTCGGTCTCTAATGCAGACCTGCGGGTTGCGGAAGCCGCCCGTATGGGCTTTAAACGCGTTATTGTGCCGTTCCATAATCTTCCGCATATTTCTCAGCGGGACGATATTACTTTAATTGGCGTGCGCACAGTACGCGAGGCCTTTGAAGCAATGTGATAACAACGGAGTTTTATATGGATAAGCAGAACAATATTACGTTCAGTATCGTGTCAATAGTGGTGTCAGCCATCCTGTTTTTCTCGTTAGGGGTATCACTGACCGCCATTTATGGACCACAGCTGATGAAAACGACACAAATTGAATATATTCCTGTGTCCGGTCTTGAGAGTTCTACTATGTCAACGACTACTGCAACTTCTTTGAAAAACGGACAGAGTTTGACGTTAAAAACAACAGTTGCGAAGAAAACGATCATTTCCGCTGTAACCACTACCGCCGCATCTCGGCGAAAAATCCCCCTGAACAGCGCTACAAAGGAGGATCTGATGATGGTACCCGGGATCGGTGAGGTATATGCTCAACGCATCATTGACCATCGGGAGCAAATTGGCGGTTTTACGAGTTTAGAGCAATTGTTGGATATTGCCGGAATCGGCGATAAGCGCTTTGCGCAATGGTCTGTTTATTTCACACTTTAATAGAGGGGTGACGTTATGTCTGTATCTGTATTACCGTTTGATACCTTATCGGATGGTCGTGATGTTCACAAGATTGTATTGGAGAATAAGGAAGGCACGGCATTGTCTATCCTGACCTTAGGTGCAACGCTGCAAGCCTTTATCTTTAACGGTAAAGACGTAGTTTTGGGTTTTGACCGTGCGGAATACTATTTTCAATCCGGTGCTTATATCGGCGCTACGGTCGGTCGTGTCTGCAATCGTATGGCGGACTGCTGCTTTACGTTGAATGGAAACACCTATCCATTGACTTGCAACGAAGCAGATCGTCACGTTCACTTACACGGCGGTATGGTCGGCTTTGACAAGAAAGTATGGGATTATCGGATCGCAGAGGAAAATGAAAATCCACAGGTGATCTTTTCTGCCTTTAGCCCGGATGGGGACGAGGGATACCCTGGTAATGTGACGCTTTCGGTATCCTATACGTTAACGGAGCAGAACGAGCTGGTATTGGATTATACTGCCAAAACCGATGCGGATACGCCAGTGAATCTTACCAATCATGCTTATTTTAACCTGAATGGGTGTGATGGTGCTACTGTGCAGGATACCTTACTGAAAATCAATGCAGAGGAATACACTCCGGTAACAGACTGTCTGATTCCTACCGGCGAATATGCTTCTGTGGCGAATACGGCGATTGATTTCCGTGAGTGGAAGCCTATTGGTGAAGCTTTAAATAACGGCGATGATACAACACTTTATACCGGTGGCGTAGATCATAATTTTGTGCTATCCCACACACGTCCTCAGCTTATGGAGGCTGCCCGTGCATATAGCCCACGCACCGATATCGCTCTAACCTGTTTTACGGATCTTCCCGGTATACAGGTGTACACTGCGAATTTCTTAGATGAGCTCGGTGGGAAATATGGATTAAAGTGGGGGAAACATCAGGGGTTCTGTCTGGAAACGCAATTTTTCCCCAACAGTATCAATGAACCTCGTTTTCCATCGATTGTCCTGCGTGCCGGCGAGACTTTTCAATCCCGCACCATCTATCAGGTTACACTAGGTAGAAAGGAGTGATGGTATGCGTGTGATAACGGGGATTGCCCGTGGCCGTCGTCTTGAGACTCTGCCCGGTGATGCAACCCGACCCACCGGAGAAAAGGTTAAGGAGAGTTTATTTTCTGCCATTCAATTTGACATTGAGGGGCGCCGTGTGTTGGATCTGTTTGCCGGCTCCGGCCAGTTGGGCATTGAAGCACTGAGCCGTGGTGCTTCCGGATGTGTGTTTGTGGATAAAAACGCGGAGGCTGTTAAGATCATTCGTCAAAATCTTCAGCATACCGGATTGGCGGAAAAATCTCAAGTGTTGGGCACGGATGCATTGACCTATTTAACTCGCCCGGGTGATCGCTTTGATCTGGTTTTTCTGGACCCTCCGTACGCATCGGAATTGATTCTTCCGGTACTGGAAAAGGTAGCCCCGCTGGTGAATAACGGTGGCATTATGGCTTGTGAAACGGATGATGCCACCGAACTGCCACACCGCATACATCGCTTTACTGTGGCTAAAACTTATCGCTTTGGCCATACTTTAGTTTGGCTATATCGTTATGATCCTGAAGAGGAGGCCGCTTTATGAAATTAGCTGTTTGTCCCGGCAGTTTTGATCCGGTCACATTGGGGCATTTGGATATTATCAGCCGTGCCTCTAAATTGTTTGATAAGGTTATTGTGGTGGTGATGTCCAACGCCACGAAATCGCCGTTGTTTTCGCAGGTGGAACGTATGGAACTTCTGCGAAAGGCTGTCGCTGAGATTGGTATAAGCAACGTAACGGTGGATTGCTATGATGGCTTGTTGGCTGATTATGTGCAGATGCGTGAAGCAACGGCAATCGTAAAAGGCTTGCGCGCTGTTTCGGATTTTGAGTATGAATTCCAGATGGCGCTCACAAACCGCAAACTGTATCCTAAGGCTGAAACGGTGTTTTTGACTACCGCTGCCGAGAATCTATATCTTTCCTCCAGTCTTGTTAAGCAGGTGGCGCGCCTCGATGGAGATATCTCAGATTTTGTGCCGGCGTGCATCCTGCCCGAAATAAAAGAAAAGTTAAGAAAGGAAAAACAAGTATGAGCAAGAATATTGAAGATATCCTGGAGCAGTTAGACGATATGTTGGATGCCGCTTGGGCGATGCCCTTGTCCGGTGGCAAGGTGGTTGTTGACGGCGAAAAGGTGCGGGATCTGCTGGACTCTGTACGTGCTAATCTGCCCTCTGAAATCCGGCAGGCACGGGCTATTGTTAACGATCGTACCGAGATCGTGAATACGGCGAAGAAAGAGGCCGAGGCCATTATCCGTAACGCAGAGGAGCGCCGGAATCAGATCCTTTCTCACGAGGAGATTGTAGTGCAGGCGCAGGAGCGTGCTAACGAGATCCACGCACAAACCCAGAAGCGCGCCCGCGATATGCGGCGCACCGCCCAGGAGTATGCAGAAGAGCTGCTCCGCCGTACTGAAGAAAACCTCACTCAGCAGGTCAGTCAGATTCGTCAGGCACGTGTTTCTCTCCGCTCCAACGGCAAGAATGCTGAAAGCGCAGAATAATGTATGTGTGAAAAGAGGCAGACGCCGCAGCGTCTGCCTCTTTTTTTAATCAAATGCCGGGTTAAATGCGTAGAAGTTCTTGCTGTTCAAACGATCTTGCACTAAGCGAAGTCCCTCGCCAAACCGCTGGAAATGGACGATTTCACGTTCCCGCAGGAACTTCAAGGGCTCCAGCACGTCAGGGTCATCCACCAACCGTATCAGGTTGTCATAGGTGGTACGGGCTTTCTGTTCTGCTGCCAGATCTTCGTGTAGATCCGTAATCGGATCTCCTTTAGACTGGAATGTCATAGCACTGAAGGGGGTGCCTGCCGCCGCTACGGGATACACGCCCACGGTATGGTCCGTATAGTAGGGGGCAAAGCCGCTATCCTTAATCTGCTGCTCTGTTAAATTGCGGGTTAACTGATGCACCATCGCCCCTACCATCTCAAGGTGAGCCAACTCCTCCGTACCGATATCGGTAAGGATCGCTTTGAGCTCAGGATAGGGCATACTGTAGCGTTGGCTCAGATACCGTAACGAGGCACCGATTTCACCATCCGGTCCACCGTATTGGCTGATAATCACCTGCGCTAATTTCGGATTGGGATTCTTGATATTCACCGGGTACTGCAATCGTTTTTCATACTGCCACACAATGCCCATCTCCCTTCGCTACATCCCAAGGCCACGGATCCTTGACCCATTCCGTCCATGACTCCTCAACGTCGGCCATCGTCGCTACGTATTTCCCGTAATGCTGCTCGTATTCGTCGATCAGAGCTGCTAAACGCTCCTTATATACGCAACGAAGTTGCATTGCTTGCTGATCGCAGGGGTGAGAATCCAAGTATAATGCTAAGTCATACAACGCGAATTGGTAGGCAGCAATCCGTTTTTCAACGGCACTTTTGCATACCATAGCGAGCCCTCCTTCCGTAGAACGGCTTGTCAAGCTCCGGGAATAACGTTCCCTGTTTCAATGCTTCCTCTGCGTCATAAACGTCCGCTAGATTTTGCCAGCGCACGTAAGCAATGGCGTAGGCCGGCTCCTCCGGAAAAGGTGTTTTAGGCTCATAATTCATTCTACCGCACTCCTTTCATCAGTTGTAGGTTTGTCCCTTATTCAGCATATGTTTTGACTCCCAAAAGGTGCAAAAAAGGCCGACACACTTGTCGGCCCTTTTACTCTTTATGACGGATTGCTCCGTTTCTTTACGATGCGTGAATATAAATAATATCCAAACAGACTTAATGCTCCGGTTATGGCATAGACAATTCCGGCAGTGATATAATCTTTGTCACCCAGCATTTGCCCGCTAATCGTGGAAGAAACAACGGATGGGATACGTGCGATGAGTGAAATAATCAGGAATTGATGGAGCTGCATATCGGTCAAGCCGACAAAATACGTTAAAACGTCTTTTGGTGTTCCGGGAATGAGAAACATAAGAAAGACCAGTCGCTTTAACTTGGTACTGGTATTGATAAAACGCAGCTGCTGAATCTTTTCACGGGGAATAAACAGCTCAACCATCGGCGCACCCCATTTTTTCACCAACAAGAAAATCAAAGAAGAGGAGAGAGCAACGCCTCCGAGACATATCAGCGTGCCTTCGACAGCACCAAAGGCGTATCCTGCCCCCAGTTCTATGATCTCGCCCGGAATAAAAGCGACAACCACCTGCAGGCATTGCAGGCCGAATAGAATAAAGTGTCCCTTCCATCCATACGTATTCAAAAAAGCCCGTAATTCCTCAGCAGAACTGAGATAGGGGGCGAGTACTTTCGTGAAAAATAGGGTTAGCAGCACCAAAACAACAATAAACAGTAAAAGTGAAATGCCGCTAAACCATTTTCTCCGTCGAATATATTGTTCTTCGGGTGATTTCATCATGTTCCTCCGCTTTGCAAAAAACAGTGCATCTTCACATGGGTGAGGATGCACTGTTTTGGTGGATAATATTACTTCTCGTTCAAAGCACGCTCCAGCCAAATGCTGCCAATATCCATCGCATTGTAAAGACCGATCTTCTCGCTCTTTTTCACAATGCGATCCTTCATACGGACCTCCGGGTCGGTCAGCATCAGCTGAATCTGAACTTTTTCTGCCATGGTCATATCGTTCTCGTCTTTGGTGGAAAGGATCTGCATTACGATCACATATTTCTCGGCCATACTCCCGTAATACAGAACATTGCCGGAACGGACGAGAGGACGACCCTTATACATCAGAAAAGGGGTGTTGTCAGCCATTCTGTACGCCTCCTTAATTGTTGAGATAGGACTTAACGAGGGCGCGCATCAGTTCATCACGGTCGACCTTACGGATTAAAGCGCGAGCGTTATTATGGGTTGTGATATAAGTGGGGTCCTCAGACAGCAGATAACCTACCAGCTGATTAATAGGATTATAGCCCTTTTCACGCAGTGCATCATACACCGTGGTCAGGATGACCTTCATCGCCTGTTCCTTATCGTCGCCGAGAGAAAACGTCATAGTGCGATCTAACATATGTGAGCCCTCCAATCATATGGGATAAATACTTATGAGATTATTATACAGTAAATTTTCGCAATTTACAAGGGGTTAAGAGCGAAGAATGCACCCATTTTCATTAAGTTTTGCGAAAATTTTACTTAAAATGGGGTCGATATCCTCGTCGGACAGGGTGCGATCCGGTACGCGGAACTTTAAGCTGTAGGCAACACTCTTCTTACCGGACTCGATCTGTGCTCCCTGATAGACGTCAAACAGTTGTACCTGCTCCAGCATTTTGCCACCGGCCTGACGGATAATTTTCTCAATGGAGGCCACCGGCATATCCGAGGCGCACAGCAGCGCGAGGTCACGCTCTACGGCAGGGAAGCGGGGGAGCGCTTTGTAAACAGTGCGAGGCCGCTCGATAGCGAACAGAGCCTGCAGATCAATCTCGGCCACGTATACGCGCACCGGTAAATCATAGTTGGCAGCTACGTCGGGATGAACTTCTCCAAATGTAGCCAGTACAACGTTATTGTATTTCGCTACGGCTTGGCGACCGGGATGCAGATAAGGCTCGGAGGCACTCTCATACTCTGCAGCAACGCCGAATGCATCAAACAGGCTCTCCATAACGCCCTTCAAAGAGAAGAAATCCTCATCGGAGCCGTATAGACCCAGAGCGAGTGTGGGAATTTCCAGCGGTTGCTCAGTCAAAGGCAGCGCCTTGGGAACAAAGCGCTTACTTACCTCAAACAGACGGGCGGAATGTGTCTTGCGATTATAGTTGGTGGAGAGAACGGTCAGCATACTGGTGAGCAGCTGGGTCCGCATCGTAGAATATTCCTCGCCCAGCGGATTTAACAGAGAGACCGCCTGACGGCGAGAATCATCCTCGGCCAGATTCAGGGTATCAATCGTTTTGCTGCCGATAAAAGAGTACGTAGAAATCTCACGCATACGGTTGGCAACCAAAATGCTCTTGACGCGGTCCGTTTTAATACGATCCGGCAGCTTGCGGCCGCGAATAATATCGCCACGGATAGGAGTGGATACGATATGCTCGCATCCATAAATACGCATCACTTCCTCTGCCAGATCGGCACAGCCCTCGATGTCATCACGGTTAGCAGGAATGTTGCAAGAAAGGACACCGTTGTTAAGTGTTGTTTCAATGGCAAGGCTGTTTAGGATGTTCACAATAGTATCAAAGGGGACCTCAATGCCCAGCAGATCGTTGATTTTCTGGGCAGGCACCTGTAAACAACGGGGTGAGGGGAGACCATCATTGCAATCAATCACACCGGAGATGATATCACCGGCATCCAGCTCGCTGATCAGCTGCAGAGCACGATTCATCGCATATTCCACACCGATGGTATCCACGCCACGTTCAAAACGGGCGCTGGACTCGGTACGAACACCTAAACTACGAGCAGTACGGCGTACGCTGTCACGGCGGAACTTGGCGCATTCAAACAAAAGATCGGTAGTATCAGGCTTAATTTCACTGTTCAGACCGCCAATGATACCCGCCAGACAGGAGGGCTCTTCAGCATCAGCAATGACCAGCATATTGTCTGTCAAGGTGTGCGCCTTGTCATCCAGGGCGGTGAAAGGCTCACCGTTTTTCGCACGGCGCACGATGATTTGAGCACCCTTTACATCACGCAGATCAAAGGCGTGCATAGGATGGCCTGTTTCCAGCATTACGTAGTTGGTGATATCCACAATATTGTTGATCGGACGCATACCGGCAGCACGCAGACACTGCTTCATCCAATCGGGAGACTCTTTGATGCGGAGATTTTTAACCACGCGGCCCATATAGCGGGGGCAAAGATCGTAGTCCTCTACGCGGATAGATACGTGATCATTAATGTTACCGCCGGTCTCTGCATAAGTCGGTACGGGAGCCTTGAACTCCTTGCCCAAGGCAACAGCAGCCTCACGAGCAACGCCTAATACACAGTTGCAATCGGGGCGATTTGCTGTGATTTTGAAATCAATAATATAATCATTGAGTTGTAGCACGTCCCGCATATCGGTACCGGCCGGATAACTGTCGTCCATAATCATAATGCCGTTCACCTCGGCATTGGGGAAATCACCGGCTTTCAGATTCAGTTCCTCGCCGGAGCACAGCATACCATTGGAGGGTACGCCGCGCAGTTTACCCTTGGTGATATGCATACCATTGGGAAGATCTGATTTGTGCAAAGCGGCGGGGACGTAAGCACCCTCAAACACGTTCTGGGCGCCGGTGACAATCTGTATCGGATCCTCAGCGCCCACGTCGACTTGACAGATCCACAGGTGGTCGGAATCGGGGTGCTTTTCCATGGCTTTGACTTGTCCGACCACAACGTTATTCATAGACTTGGACAGATCCTGAAGATCCTCCACCTCAAAGCCGATGTGGATCATTTTTTCGCACAGCTCATCTACAGATACGTCAATATCTACGTATTGTTTCAGCCAACTTAAAGAAATATACATTGTATGCCCCTCCTTTATCAGTCAAATTGCTCGAGAAAACGTACATCGTTTTCAAAGAGCAGGCGAATATCGCTGATTTTATAGCGGGTGGTGGTCAGTCGATCCAGACCAATGCCGAAAGCAAAGCCGGTATATTCCTCAGGGTCGATGCCGCCCATGCGCAGAACATTGGGGTGCACCATACCGGCGCCCAGGATCTCAATCCAACCGGCGCCCTTGCACACGCGGCATCCCTTACCGCCACATTCCGAGCAGGTGACGTCTACCTCAACGCTGGGCTCAGTGAAGGGGAAGAAGGAAGGGCGGAAGCGCACTTTGGTGTCCTCGCCATAGATCTCCTGAGCAAACTGCTCCAGCACGCCCTTTAGGTCACACATAGTAATACCCTTGTCAATCACCAGACCCTCGATCTGATGGAAAACAGGGGAGTGGGTAGCGTCCACCTCATCAGCACGATAGACACGTCCGGGACAAATAATGCGGATCGGAGGCTTGCGTTCCTCCATGGTGCGGGCCTGTGCCGCAGAGGTTTGGGTGCGCAGAAGCAGGCTATCCGCCATATAGAAGGTATCCTGCATATCGCGGGCGGGATGATCCTCCGGCACGTTCAGTGCCTGGAAATTGTAGTAATCGGTTTCTACTTCAGGACCGTCAACGATATCAAAGCCCATGGATTGGAAGATATCGATGATATCATCCAGCACTACGTTTAGGGGATGCAGACCGCCTTTGGCTGCCTTCTTGCCGGGCATAGTTACGTCGATGGTCTCTGCCGCCAACTTTTCCTTTTGCAGAGCCTCCTGAATGGACTGGGATTTGACCGATACAGCCTCCTCCAGTTCTTGACGCAGCTGATTGACCAGCTGACCCATGATGGGGCGTTCCTCGGCAGAGAGGGAGCCCATACCACGCAACAGAGCGGTAACAGAGCCCTTTTTGCCCATATAGCGGACGCGAAAGTCCTCCAATTGCTTGAGATCGTTCAGGCTTTCCAGCTCTTCTATGGCAGTTTGACGCAGAGAAGCTAACTGTTCTTTCATTATGTAATTCCACCTTTCTGTGTGTTTGCTGATATAATAAAAAACGCCCCCGTCCCATAGGGACGAAGACGAGAACGCACTCCGTGGTACCACCCTAATTTTTGCCAAAAGCAAACACTTTGGAGTCCGATAACGGGGACGACCGTTCAAGCCTACTGCATCGTTCAGCCTGACCGCTCACGAGTGAACTTCGGCACACAACATCCGTAGGTCGATCACAGCAGGTACGACCCTCTCTGGACGGCGTTCGTGCGCTTACTCTCTCGATCATCGCATTTACTTATGCATTATACCATTATTTTGACAAAAATCAAGTATTAGTTTTGTTTTTATCTAAAAATATATTGTATTTAAATTTAGTAACTGTTATAATGAGAGGAAAAGGGGGTTTTACTATGAAAGTGTCTTTAATCGCTCATACTGTCCTTCCTGAAAAGCTGGTGGCCGCCTCTGCCAAGTTGTGTTATTCTGCCGCCGGCATTGATACGGTAATGGAAGGATTAACTGAGGAAAAGACGGCTGCTTTTGTGGATATGCTGTCGGAGATCGGTCATGAAAGCCCCATTGAGCATGCCAGTTTCACCTTTGGTATCGAGGGCGTCTCTCGCTCTTTGTTGGCACAGATCACCCGTCATCGTATGGCTTCCTACAGCGTGCAGAGCCAGCGATATGTCACTGCGAAGCAGTTTGAATACGTGTTACCTCCTGAGATTGCCGCGATCCCCGAAGCGGCAGAAGAGTATTGTCGCGCAATGGAAGAGGATCAGGCTCACTATGATAATCTTACCTCGATTTTGAAAGAGAAACATCTTGCCAATAACCTTGCTGCCGGAATGTCCGAAAAGGAAGCTGCCCGCGCTGCTGAAAAGCAAGCGATTGAGGATGCACGCTTTGTGTTACCCAATGCCTGCACCACCAAGATTATGATGACGATGAACGCCCGTTCACTACATAACTTCTTCCGCCATCGTTGCTGTAACCGTGCTCAGTGGGAGATTCGTGAGTTAGCGGAGGAGATGTACAAGCTGTGTGTTGACGTCGCCCCTCATCTGTTTCGCCATGCGGGTCCGCCCTGTGTCAGCGGTGCCTGTCCGGAGGGCAAAATGAGTTGCGGAAAAGCTGCCGCCGTTCGCGCACATTATACCGAGTTACGGGACAAAAAGGAGAACTGATTTTGGGTAAGATAATGGTAATTGACGGCCTGGACGGCTGTGGCAAATCAACGCAGTTGGCTATGCTGGATGATGCTCTAAAGAACAAAGGTATTACATATCGACAGATCAGTTTTCCTGATTACGATCAGCCCTCATCCGCCCTCGTAAAAATGTATCTGGGTGGTGAGATGGGCGGTTCTCCCGCGGCTGTCAATGCGTATGCTGCCTCGTCCTTCTATGCGGTAGATCGCTATGCCAGCTATAAGTGTTTTTGGCAACAGGACTACGAAAACGGTGTCCCGATTGTTGCTGCACGGTATACCACGTCCAACGCCATCCATCAGATGACCAAGTGCCCCGAGTCGGAATGGGATAGTTTTCTCGATTGGTTGGAAGACTACGAATACCACCTTTTAGGACTGCCGCGTCCGGATAAGGTGCTGTTTTTGGATATGCCACCCGAGGTGTCGCAGAAGCTGTTAGAAAAGCGTTATGACGGAGATGCTGAAAAGAAAGATATTCACGAGCGAGATCGGCAATATTTGCTGAACTGCCGTCGTGCAGCGCTGTACGTGGCGGAGAAAAAAGGGTGGACGGTCATTCCCTGCAGTAAAGATGGAGAGCCGCTGCCGCTTGAGGAGATCCACAACCGCATTCTAGAGTGTTATTTCAGTTTTTAAGTATGGGAGGTGACTGCAATGATTGCTGTATTTTTGGCAAACGGTTTTGAGGAGATCGAAGCATTAGCGACTGTGGATATTCTGCGCCGTGCAGAGCTGGATGCAGTAACCGTAGGTGTCGGTACTGCCACACCTGTTGGTGCCCATAATATCTCTGTATTTGCCGATATTTACGAGGATGATTTATCCCTCGATGCGATCAACGCGGTCATTCTTCCCGGCGGTATGCCCGGTACGCTGAATTTGGAGAATTCAGCCGTAGTTCAGCAGGCGTTGCGCCATGCAATGGACGCGAATCTGCCGATTGGCGCTATTTGTGCCGCTCCCTCCATTCTTGGACATGCCGGCTATTTGAAAGGAAAGCGTGCTACATGCTATCCCGGCTTTGAATCAGAGCTGACCGATGCCGTGCTTTGTGATGGTGTCGTTACCGATGGCAATATCACCACTGCCTCAGGCGCCGGTGTCGCCGTTGATTTTGCACTGCAATTGGTGCGTATCCTTGTTTCGGAGGATGTAGCGGATAGCATCCGCGGAGGCATTCAATGTCGTTGATCGATATTCGGCCGATCAAGACAGAACTTCGGCAAAAGTATCGTAGCCTGCGGCAATCAATGCCGCCGGAAATAAAAGAAGAGCGGGACGAAGCAATCGCCAACCAGGTGCGCCGCTTATGGCAGTATCAGAATAACGATATTCTTCTGATCTACGTGTCCACCAGTATTGAGGTAGATACCATCCGTATTATTCATCGTGCGTTAGAGGACGGTAAAAAAGTAGCGGTACCTCGTTGTGTACCGGATTCTCGTAATATGGAGTTTTATTACATCCATTCCACCGATGAGCTTTCGCCCGGTATGTTTGGTGTTTTAGAGCCTGCCATCTGCACTGAGCGTTTGTATCACGAAACGGATGGGGGTTTATGCATCGTTCCGGCCTTTAGCTATGATTGGCGTGGCTATCGTTTGGGATATGGTAAAGGATACTACGATCGATTCCTATCTCGTTTTGAGGGAAATATTGTGGGCATCTGCTATAGCGATTGTGTTCAACGCACGTTACCTCATGGACGCTATGATCGTCCTGTGGAATTATTGGTTACAGAAAAATATCTGCGCCGCACGGTGCGATAAGGAGGGGCAGAATGGACGAGAATAAGAACCTGCAAGATAAAGAGTCGGAATTAGCGAGTGAAATCGCATCCCGCCGCAGTGAGACTGTGCAAAGCTTTAAGATGGATTTCTCGATCGATGACATCCCGGACGTAGAGACGCATTACAATACCTCTGCCAATACCCTGTCAGAGCAGCCTGTGCGTGTTGATGAAGCTTCTAAAACAGAAGATGCGATTTTTCCTCAAAAGAAACAAAAACCTCCCCGTAGCAAAGCGGAGGGATGTTTGTTCAAAATTATTTACGGTTTGCTCATTGTTGGTATATCTGGTTTTCTGGCTTCGGTATTACTGATTTTCGTGCTGGATTCTATGGCCATCAATCGCACGGAAAAAGTAGTGGATATCGAGATTGTTTCCGGCTCTACCACAGAGGAAATTGCAAATCTGTTGGTCGAAAAAGAATTGATTGATAATGCCTTTTGCTTCCGTGTCTACTCTAAGATCTCCGGCGCCGACGGTAAATGGCAGGTAGGAGCATTCACCGTATCTCCGGATATGGGCTATGCTACGTTGGTTGAAACGCTACAGACAATGACCCCGCGCGAAACGGTGACCGTAACCATTCCGGAAGGGTACACTGTGGAAGAAATTGCTAAGGTTCTGGAAGAAAACGGCGTTTGTGAGCCGGACAGCTTCTATGATGCCGTAGTATACGGTGAGTACGACTACGATTTTGTTTCGGATATTCCGACCTCTACGGATGGCAAGGAATATGCCGGCCGCATCTATCGATTGGAGGGGTATCTATTCCCGGATACCTATAACTTCTACGTTGGCAGCTCCGGTGAGACGGTCGTTTCCCGCATGCTGGAAAATTTCAACAACAAGCTGACCGCTGAGATTCGTCAGCAGATTGCGGATCGTGGTTGGACCATCGATCAGGCAATCATCATAGCCTCTTTAATTGAGGGTGAAGCGGCTAGTAAAGAAGACATGGAAAAGGTATCCAAGGTTCTTCAGAATCGTATGGAGCCGAATTCCGGTTATCCGAAGTTGGAGCTCTGTTCCACTCGAGATTATGTAAAGGCGATTCTGCCGAGCATTGATGGTATTGCGGTAACCAGCGTAGCCTACAACACCTATGAACGTACCGGGCTGCCTGTCGGTGCCATCAATAATCCCGGTATGCAGGCTTTGACAGCAGCACTGAATCCTTCTATGGCTGAGGATATGAAGAATTGCTACTTCTTTGCTACAGACTATAATACCGGTATTACCTACTTCTCTCAGAGTTTTAAAGAGCACGAGCGCATCTGCCGTAAGTATAAGATTGGTATGTACGGTTAATCTCAAAAAGCCGGAGTTTGCTCCGGCTTTTTGTTATCGGTAGGAGAATGATATTATGAACACAACTCCCTTAATCCCCGAAGTATTATCTCCGGCAGGTGATGAAGAGCGCCTGCTGGCGGCACTGCGCTTTGGTGCAGATGCCGTATACCTTTCGGGCGAATCCTTTGGCATGCGTGCCGCCTGCGCCAATTTTGATCGTGACGCTCTGTGCCGTGCAACAGATTTGACGCATTCTGCCGGCAAAAAGATCTACGTCACATGCAATATTTTACCGAGGAATAAAGATATAGCCGTTCTACCGGAATATTTCTCTTTTTTGAATGACATCGGTGTGGATGCACTGATTATCAGTGATATTGGCACGATGGAACTGGCGAAGCAGTATGCGCCCAAGTGTGCATTGCATATTTCTACACAGTTCGGCGTGGTAAACCACGCTACCGCCACCGCCTTATACAATATGGGGGCTAAGCGTGTGGTGCTCGCCCGCGAGCTGTCCCTTGATGAAATACGAGAAATCCGCGCCAATACGCCCAAGGAATTGGAGCTGGAGGCGTTTGTGCACGGTGCTATCTGTATGTCGTTCTCCGGACGATGTGTCATCTCTAACTATCTAACAGATCGGGACGCAAACCACGGCGAATGTTCCCAACCTTGTCGTTGGAAGTATACCGTCGTTGAGGAGACGCGCCCAGATCTCCCCATGACGTTGGAGCAGGATGAAACCGGTAGTTATCTCTTTAATTCCAATGATATGAATATGATTGCGCACGTGGCAGCATTAGCGCAGGCCGGTATCTCCTCCTTTAAGATTGAGGGACGCGCCAAATCCTTTTATTATACCGCGGTTACGGCTAATGCTTATCGTCACGCAGTGGATGGTTATGTCCATAGCGGCTTTTCCTCCGATTATGTGCCGGAGGAGTGGATTCTGGAAGAGATGAATAAAATCAGCCACCGTCCCTATGGCACCGGCTTCTATTTCGGTATGCCGGCTCAACACCTCAAGCAGGGTGGCTATATTCGTGCCTATGAGGTGGCGGCGGTGGTCGATGGCTGGGAGGATGGCTATTTGTCCGTAACACAACGGAATCGATTCTATCCGGGGGCAGAGTTCGACGTACTGGAACCCGGCGGAAAACCCTTTTCTTTCACGCCGAACACGTTGTTGGATGCCGAATATCAGGAGCTAGAATGTGCAAATCACCCTATGATGCGTGTCTACATACCCTTTGATCGCCCTTTAGCATCCGGCACATTACTACGCTATAAAAAATATGATTAATCTTCTGATATTTGTCAACACTATTCAGTATGGTGGTGACAAATATGACGCGTCGTGCTTGGACATCTCTTAGCCTATTATTTATCGTCTTTTTTGGCCTGCTGGTGCGGTTGGCACTGATATCGGTAGACGATTCCGTGAAAGCTGTTGGCAATGGTCAAGGATCTAAGACCATTGTTGTCGCTGAAACCCGTGGTACCATCTATGATAGGAATGGTATTCCTCTTGTAAATGCAGAGAACGCTTATTACGCTACGCTATTGCCGACAGAGCGCTTATTACAGCGTATTGAGTCGATAACGGACGTACAGGAATATAACCGAATCAAAGCCGAAATAGCCAACGGAGCGCCCTTGCTTGCCCGCTTAAATGCACCTGCCGCCATCACCAATGGACTGCGTGTCTTTATGGCGCCGCGGCGCTATGCGGCGGAATGTATAGCACCACATTTAATCGGCTATTTGGATGGTGCTTCCCAATATGGCGTGGCCGGCATTGAAAAGGCATATAACACGGTCCTAAGTCAGTATAGCGGGCAGATTACCGCTACTTTCCCCATTAACGGTAGGGGGGAATACTTGGCAGACGATGTACTTGACGTAAAAGATACGACGAATCGGAGCGCAGGCGGAGTGATGCTGACGATTGATTCTGAGATTCAGCAATGCGTGGAGCGTGTCAGTGCATCGATGATTGCCAAAGGGGCCGTGATTGTTATGACTCCCCACAGTGGGGATATTTTAGCCTTGGCCAGTTTTCCTGCTTTTCACCCAGAAACGATCGTGGAAAGTGTAGAGCGTGATGATGGCGCATTGGTCAATCGAGCGCTTGCTTTGTTCGACTGCGGCTCTGTATTTAAGATTGTAACCACGCTAGCAGCGCTCGAATCCGGTATTCCCGTCACGCAGAAATATGTCTGCAACGGGGCAATGACCGTTGAAAATACGCAGTTTCACTGTCATTATCGTTTAGGGCATCAGATGCTGGATATGGAAGAGGCGTTTGCACAATCTTGTAATCTCTATTTCATCCAATTAGCACAGCGGATAGGCCCGCATACTATTCTGAATATGGCCGCTCGGTTAGGACTAACTGAGGCGCTTCAAATAGGCGATGCCTTAATGACGGAACAGCCAATCATGCCCACGTCCTATGATCTTACAGCTTCCGCCGCCTTGGCAAACCTTTCTTTTGGACAAGGAAAGCTATTGCTTTCACCACTCCACGTTGCGCGTATGACCGCCGTAGCGGCATCCGAAGGCACTTTGCCCGCTGTGTCTGCTGTGTTGGGCACCGTGGACGAAGCCGGCCGATGGACGGATTCATCAGATAGGGGAGGGGAAACGGTCGTTTCCGCCGCCTCTGCACTTGCGTTACGCCGAATGATGGAACGAGTTGTGTCTAACGGGACAGGACGTCGTGCACAACCGCAGATTGGGACAGCGGCAGGGAAGACAGGTACGGCGGAAACCGGTCAGATCAATGAAAACGAAGAAGCGGTTACGCATAGCTGGTTCACCGGATATTATCCTGCAGAGCATCCGCAATATGTGATCACCGTTTTGGTGGAAGATATGCAACCGGATTCTTATAATGCCGCTCAAGTGTTTTGTGAAATTCTTAACAATCTGCAGTAATAAAAAAGGAACGGTTTATTCCGTTCCTTTTTTATTCTCATCCTTTTTGGGGGACAGCTTGACATTAGCTAAGGGATTGGCATCGGCAGCACGGCGTAGTTGTTCATTCGATGTGTGGGTGTAAATCTCGGTAGTTCCCAAATTCTTATGACCAAGCATCTCTTTCAACACCAATAAATCCACACCGCCTTGCTGATACATTAGAGTTGCCGCAGTGTGGCGCAATTTGTGGGTAGAAAACTCTTCGGCGCCACTAACCTGCTTCAGATATCCTTTTACAATGTAATGGATACCTTGCAGACTGATACGATCCTTTGTGTGGCCGTAGAATAGCGCTCTTTTATCCTTCGTACCATCAATGGGACGCTTGGGTAAATAAGCTTCCAGTGCCTTTTGGCATGCCTCATTAAGATACAAAATACGTTCTTTGTTACCTTTACCAATAACGCGTAACGTATGGTCATCGCGAACATCTGTTCGATTTAAGCCGGCAATTTCAGCACGGCGCAAGCCACAGTTTAAGAGCAAGGTAATAATGCAATAATCACGTTCCGCATATTTGCCTTGATTCGCAATCTGAAGCAGTTGTATAGATTGATCATAGGTAAGGTGCTTTGGCATGCGCGCGGGCAACTTCGGTGAACTAAGATTCTTTGCTGGATTTTCATCCAATTTATGGGTTACTTCGGTTAAATAATGAAAGAACTGGCGTAGGCTTGATACTTTGCGAGCGCGGGTAACGTTAGCATTATCCAGTTGGCTTTTTGAATAATTCATAAATTCAAAGAGATCAGCCAGTGTAACAGTTCTAATTAGATCTAAATCTACTAATTTAATATCCGGTAAGGAATCAGGAGAATCTTTACAAATGCCGCGTTGAATCAACAGAAAACGAAAAAACGTACGCAAATCAATGAAATATCCATTAACGGTATTAGAGGAGCGGCCTTTAACCGTTTCCATATATCCAAGATATTCGCGTAGTATCGCCGGACATTCCGATAAATACCTACTATTCATCGCTTACGCCTCCCCTTTTCTATATTAAATCTTGATTTAGTATAGTTATATCAACTTTTCCACATATGATTGTTGAAGTATAATTCCTCTACTCCCCGGCATCACAGATAATTAAATAGATAAACAGCCCTTATCTAACATAGACTGCGCTGCTAACAAAACACCTATTTTACCGCTGTGGTAGTTGAGTCCGCCCTGCATATAAGCAGCAAAGGGCTCTCTAAGCGGCGCATCAGCAGACAATTCAATGGAGGCACCCATAGTAAAAGCGCCTGCCGCCATAATTACCTGGCTGGTATAACCGGGCATATCCCAGGGCTCCGGAACAACGTAAGCATCAACCGGCGCGCCTTTTTGCATACCTTGGCAGAAAGCAATTAGATTCTCGCTATTACGCAATAAAACAGTTTGAATAATATCAGCACGCGTTTCTGCAACCGACGGGGACACGTCGTATCCCAACTCGCTAAACAGTGCAGCGGCGTACACGGCGGTCTTCAGTGCCTCCCCTACCACGTGTGGAGCTTGGAATAATCCCATATAGAGAGAGCGATTATGACCGAGCGAAGCGCCGACCTCACGTCCCAACCCGGGCGTGGTCATCCGATAGGAGCATTGCTCAATGCATTCCTTTGTGCCACAGAGATACCCACCGTTTTCAGCGATACCACCACCGGGGTTTTTAATCAAGGAGCCGGCTATCAGATCGGCACCAACCTCGTTCGGCTCACGTTTTTCAACGAATTCGCCGTAACAGTTGTCCACAAAAACAATAACGTCTTCCCGTACGCTCCGCACCGCCTGAATGATGCGTTCTATCCAATCAATCGTGAGTGACGGACGGGTATTATAGCCGCGAGAGCGCTGTATATGAACCATTTTAATTGTAGAATCCGCTTTGAGAGCGCTAATAATCGCAGGTATATCCGGTAGCTGTTGGTCATTAAGCTCTACTTGGCTGTAGTTTACACCATATTCTGCCAGAGACCCTGCGGACGGCTCTTTATGTCCAATTACCTTCTCTAATGTATCATAAGGAGCTCCGGTAGCCGCCAGCAGTGTGTCTCCGGGACGCAGAATACCAAACAGTGCTATGGTGATAGCGTGTGTTCCGGAGACGATACTGTGACGGATCAAAGCGTCCTCGGCACCCATAATATCCGCCAGAATTTCATCCAATGCATCTCTTCCCCGATCGCCATAGCCATAGCCTGTCGTAGGTACAAAGTGCGTCTCGCTGACCTGATGACGAATATAAGCGGAAAGCACTTTTTGTTGATTGTATTCCGTAATTGCATCAATAGCGACAAAGGCTTCTTTAGCAGCCGCTTCGGCCCGTTCTGAAATCTGTTGTAAACGGGGATCGATTGTGAAAAAATGGTTATTCATGCTATGTGTTGCTCCTCAATATAACTTTTGTAGTTCCGTCCACGTTCCGCACTCTATAAATCCGAGTTGACGGTATAGTTTCGCGGCTTGATCATGTATCGGTAATATGTAAAGTGTTTTTCCTTTACATTGAAAAATCGTTGATTTTACGCACTTTCCGGCCAAACCTCTATGGCGAAATGCGCTATCTGTGGCCACCTGACCGATAATCGCCTCTTGCTCGGTTTCGGCTACCGTCATTGCTGTGCTTATCACCCTATTTGCCTGTATCACACATGCAATATGGCAGCATCCATGTCGCACGCGATGGGATACGTCCGGATACCAATAATTGAAGTCGGAGATACTCTCAAAATTCTCTTTCAAAAGCTCATAAACGTCCGGCAGATAAGGTTCTGTACAGACAAGAGGATCCATATCCTCAGCGCTGCCATCAAAACGCATCACAATGCCTCTCCTACCCTGCCACATACTCGTATTCAACAAGGAATCACCTATGTGACCGGAACAATGCAGCGAGCGAATATCCGGATTCATTTGCAGAAATAGATGCCATTCATCCGTTAGTTCTCTTGCATAGAATACGCCAACCCCGTCCATAACAGACAGAAAACATCCCTGACCATCCGTGAAAAACTGAATAAAAGGGACATCGCTTCCATAGGCATTCTTCAAACCACAGATGCGAATCAAGCATTCATCCGTTGCCGAAGTGGGAAAGTCTGTTTCCAACGCTTTTCGTATCATTTCGTCAGTTCCTCAGACAGTAGCATCAGTAGACGAAGCATCGCCTCATAGTCGGCTACAGTGCCCATGCAGGCAGGAGAATGAATATAGCGGCACGGCAGCGAAACAGCAGCGGTGTGTGCGCCGGTTCCGCGGCGCTGCATAGCACCGGCATTATTACCACCGGCTACCTGATTCTTTGTTTGCGACGGGATGTGCTGTGCGTCTGCTAACTGACGAATGCGCTGATACAGGTCAGGATCGTAGAGCGTTGCCCGATCGGCAAAGGACACAACGGCACCCTCCCCCATCTTACAGACGGAATCCTCATCGCTACTTCCGGCAATGTCCGACGCCGTAGTGGCATCCACCGCAATGACATAATCGGGAGAGATTGCCTCTGCCGCCACGCCGGCACCACGCAGACCGATCTCCTCCTGCACCGAGAAGGTAAGCCAAAGATCACGCTGGGGTTGCTGCATAGCCAATTCCAGCAGTAGCATACAGCCAATGCGATCATCTACAGCTTTTCCGTAATAGCAGGCATCGTTGATCCAGTTTAGTCCGGCATCAAAAGTACCAACATCCCCGACGCGAACTCGTTGTTTTGCTGCGTCCGCGGTGGTACAGCCAATATCAATCACCAATGAATCAGCGGAAGGCACCTTATTAGCGTCATCACCCTTGCATAGGTGCATTGCCTTGCCACCAATCACACCGATCTGTTCACCGATCCGCACACGGTGTCCAAACAGCATACCATCGTTGATGCCACCAATAGTCGCAAAGCGCAGCATACCGTTATCACAAATATGGGTGATGATGAAACCGACCTCATCCATATGTGCATCGATCTGCAGGGTAGCATTGGTAGGCGCTTTACCATACAAATGCACCAGAATATTGCCCATTTTGTCCACCGTGACATCCATTGGTACGGTGGACTTCTCGAGTTCGCGAAGAATAAACTCTCGCACTTTGGTTTCATAACCGGAAACGCCATCCAAAGCACAGAGTGTAGTGAGCAATTCCTTATTCACAGACGGCACCTCCTTCGTGGATGTAAGCAGCCATTAAATCGCCGACGGACGCCACGTCTCGTAAGTCGACGGTTTCAATAGGGGTATGCATATACCGCTGAGGAATGGACAGCAGCGCTCCGGGCACACCGTACAGACAACCGGTGATGTGGTCCGCATCTGTACCGGTGCCGCCACCGGTCACCTCATTTTGGCTGGAAATATCATTGGAATCAGCGAGGTTGAGTAATTTTGTCGTCATTTTATTGCTCAAAATCGGAGAAATACCGATCATAACACCTTCGCCCATTTTTCCGCAATGATTGGGATCAGCGTCAGGAGTTAATGCAAAGCTAACGTCTACAACGATGGACTCATCCGGTTGAATGCGGCGGGTTGCCGGATCGGCACCACGGCAGCCTAACTCTTCTTGCACGCAAAAAGCAACGGCGACGTTCATATGGATCGGGTCATTAAGACGGCGCAGGCAATGAAGAATCGCCGCCATACCGGCACGGTTATCCAGCGCCTTTGAACACACAATATTCTCATTAATAGCACAGAAATGAGGCGCAAACGTTACACGGCTCCCCACGGGAATGTGCGCCTTTGCCTCGTCTGCCGTCATACCTACGTCGATTCCCCATTTACCTAATTCCGGCAGCTCGTTATCCTTACCGGACAAGTGGGGCGGCACTGAGCAGAATACACCGCGATACACGTCGTTTCCGTATACATCTACTTCCTGTGCGGCCAATACACGCCGATCAATACCACCGGCGGCGGCTACATAGACAAAACCTTTGTCATCAATATGTGTGACCAAAAAACCGATCTCATCCAAATGTGCTTCTAACATAATGGTGGGGGCATTCGGGTTATCACAATACCGATAGCCAAGCACGTTTCCCATAGCATCGGTCTCGACTTTATCAACATAGGGTGTTAATAACTGCTTTGCTACCTCAACGATTGCCGTCTGTCCACCGACTCCGGCAGCATTGCATAACTGTTCTAAATCCTGTTTGATTTGAAGCATAAAAGACACCTCTCATTACTCGGGCAGAGCGAGAACTAAATCTTTGAAATGGTTACCTCTGACCTCAAAGTTTTTATACATATCAAAGCTGGCGCTGGCGGGAGACATAAACACAATATCACCGTCGCCCGCAATTTGGTTGGCCACCTGTACGGCCTCCTCCATGCCACTGACACGGTGAATGGGTAGATCGGAATGGCTTTGCAACACATGTTGGATCGCATCGGCTGTGGCACCCATCAATATGGCTTCCTTTACGGTCTCTGCCGCTACAGGACCGAGGGGATCATAAGGAATATGCTTATCATAGCCACCTGCTATCAGAATCACCTTCTGAGAAAAGGCCTTTAATCCGGCAATGGTACGGGAGGGGCTGGAACCAATGGAGTCGTTGTACCAGCGCACACCATTGCGCTCTCGCACTAACTCACAGCGATGTGCCACACCACCAAAGGCGCGGGCGAAGCTTCGGATTTTATCCGGCTCTACCCTACCCCACACGGCACAGATTGCCGCCATATAGTTCTCAATGTTATGCACACCGGGAATGCGAATATCCGATACGTTCATCACAATTGTGTCGGCTCCGTTTTTGGACATAATAATCTGACCGTTTTCATCCAGCCAGCAGCCGTTCTCGACCTTGCGTCGACGGGAGAAATACGATACAGGAGCCAAACACTCACTAGCAAACGAAACGGTGGTGTCATTATCCAGATTCAACACAGCACGATCCTGATTATTCTGATGCGCAACCAGGTTTTTCTTGGCATCAATATATTCTTGCATATCCGTGTGCCAATCCAGATGATTCGGTGCTACGTTGGTGACAACCGCCACGTGGGGGGATTGGGTCATCTGTGTCAACTGAAAGCTGGACAATTCTACTACCGCGGCATCCTCCGCTTTCATCTCCTGCACATAGGGCAACAAGGCGCGGCCGATATTGCCTCCGACAAAGGTTTTCACACCGGCGGAATCCAACAAGCCCGCAACGATAGTAGTTGTGGTGGTTTTACCATCCGAACCGGTCACCGCATAGATCGGAGCTTCGCACAAATCAAAAAACAGCTCCATCTCAGAGGTAACCCGAATACCTCTCTCTCGGGCGGCATTGAATTCCGGCAGGTACGGCTTCATACCCGGGGTACGAAGAATCAGATCCACGTCCAGAGAACTTAAATAATTCTCCCCCAGACATAGTTGGGCACCAGCCTCTTTTAAGATGGCAGCAGTTTCTCCTAATTCTTCTTCACTGCGGCGATCGCATGCAGTAACTAAAGCACCGGCTTTTAAAAACTGTAATACAACCGGCGTGTTATTGGTGCCAATACCGCAAATGGCCACCTTTTTTCCGCAGATTTCATGAAAAAATTTTTCTGCTTTCGTCATAACCGATGCTCCTTGTAAATATTTAGTATACTTATTATATCGTACAGTTCATTGAATAGCAAGCAAATAGTTTGCGAAATTATGCGAATTATAAAATTTTTATGAATTTGCCAATCTTTTCGTTGCTGTTATAAAAGATTCCTGTTATAATCCTCTTGAATGGATGTGATTCTATGTTATATTACGAGGGTTTGACCTGTCCCGTGTGCCATAAACGCTTTGAAAATGGAGAAGATATCGTAGCCTGCCCGCAATGCGGACTCCCCCATCATCGCTCCTGCTGGCAGGAGGAAAACCATTGCCATATGGAGTCGGAGCACGGCACAGAGCGGGAATGGAGCCGTGAAAAAGCCACTGCCGAAGCCACAAAAGGCCATATTCCGCCGGATGGTCAGCCTAAGAATGCTCAGGTCTGTCCTCATTGCTATACAAAGAATGCTGAATTTGCCGAGTTCTGTGCCCATTGCGGACGTCAGTTAATCACAGCGGAGTGGCATAGTGTGCCGTCAACACCCGTCAATCAATACGTTCCCTTTCCAACCTCGGATAATTCGCAGTCCGGTCCGATCAACGGTATCAGCGAAAAAGATCTGTCCGCCATTGTCGGCGTGAATACACAGTATTATATTCCCCGCTTCTACCGTATTAAAAACGGCTATACAAACAGCTGGAATCTATCCGCCTTTTTATTTGGTCCGTTGTGGCTATTTTATCGCAAGCAGTATGCTCTGGGTGGATTAATGTTTGCCTTTCAGATGGTGTTGGATTTTGCCTCCATGTGGCTGATGCATCCTATCAATGCTGCCCAGACAGAGGCAGATATGCTGGTAGCAATGGAGCAGATGATGCGTAATCCTATGATGCTTCCCGCGATGCTGCTTTCTTTTCTGTTGCTTGCCGCCCATATTTTGCTTGGCATTAAAGGTAACCACCTATATCTCCATCATTGTTGCAAACGTATTCACAGCGTTCGTGAAGAAACACCGGATCTTTCCGCCGGTGAGCTGAGCTCCTTTGGCGGTGTATCCGTCGGCGCAGCGGCTCTCTTTTATCTTATTTCCACGATGTTAGCCAACGGATTTGCAGCATGGTTGCTCATGTAAACTGAATTATTAAGGCGGTTGGAGATTTCCAACCGCTTTTCTATTGCGTTTTTCACAAAACAGGAGTATAATATTTCCAATACCATATAAAGGAAGTGTCCTGCATGTCCCTATCCAATCTGCTCAGTCGTGACAATTTAACGATGTTAACCGATTTTTATGAAATTACTATGGCAAATGGCTTTTTTTGCACCGGAAACGGTGGAAAAACCGTTTATTTTGATCTGTTTTTCCGTTCTGTACCGGACAAGGGTGGTGTTGCCATCTTAGCCGGTATCCAACAGGTGATTGATTATATCAAAGGTCTGAAATTCACTGATGAGGACATTGACTATCTACGGAGCAAAGGACTTTTTAACGAACAGTTCTTGGATTACCTGCGGAACTTTCAATTTTCTTGTGATGTTTGGGCGATTCCGGAAGGCACCCCTGTGTTCCCCTATGAGCCGCTGATCACTGTGCGTGGCCCCGCCATTCAAGCACAGTTTATTGAAACGATGCTTTTGGTATTGGTGAATCATCAGTCATTGATCGCAACCAAGGCGAGCCGTATCGTCCGTGCTGCGCAAGGTCGCCCGGTGATGGAATTTGGCTCCCGTCGTGCCCAGGGCTGTGATGGTGCTATTTTCGGTGCCAGAGCTTCGTATATTGCCGGTTGCTGCGGTACCGCCTGCACCATTGTAGATCGCGATTTTGGCATACCTGCCCTTGGCACAATGGCGCATAGCTGGGTGCAGTTGTTTGATTCCGAGTACGAGGCGTTTAAGGCCTATGCACAGAATTATCCGGACAATTGCACTCTGCTGGTGGATACCTTTAACGTATTAAGATCCGGTGTACCGAATGCCATTAAGGTGTTTAACGAAGTGCTGGTCCCCAGCGGACATCGTCCTAAAGGTATTCGAATTGATTCTGGTGATATTGCTTATTTAAGTCGTAAGGCACGAAAGATGCTGGACGATGCTGGCTTCCCCGATTGTAAGATCACCGCTTCCAACTCTTTGGACGAATACACGATCCAGGATATGATTCGTCAAGGCGCCTGTGTAGATAGCTTTGGCGTCGGTGAGCGTATGATCACCGCCTCCAGCGCCCCCGTGTTCGGCGGCGTGTACAAGCTGGTTGCCGTAGAGCAGGAGGATAAGATTGTACCCCGTATTAAGGTGAGCGAAAACGTTGCAAAAATCACCACGCCCGGCTTTAAAAAGGTCTGGCGACTGTTTGATCGGGAGAACAATAAAGCTATTGCCGACGTGGTCACTCTGTACGATGAAATGATCGACGATACACAACCCTATGAGATCTTTGACCAGGAGCATATCTGGAAAAGAAAGATTGTTACCAACTTTAAGGCAGTGCCCTTGATGGTACAGATCTTTGACCACGGCAAATGCGTTTACGAGTCTCCCTCTGTTGAGGAGATTCGCGCCTATTGTAAAGAGCAAATGGATACTATGTGGGATGAGGTTCTGCGTTTTGAGAATCCGCACAAGTACTACGTTGATCTATCTCAGCCGCTGTGGGACATGAAGAATCTGCTGCTATTGCAACACGGATACGGCGAGCGCTAAATCGGGAGGTGTGCAGAATTGAATATGACACTACCGTCTGCTGTTCTGCATGCAATCACCCTCCTGAATGCCGCCGGTTATGAAGCTTATGCGGTGGGAGGCTGTGTTCGAGATACTATCATGGGGCGAGTACCGAATGATTGGGATATCACCACCTCGGCACTTCCGAAGCAAACCGTAGAAGTATTCGACGGTTGTCGCACACTTGACGTAGGACTTAAACATGGCACTCTCACAGTATTCATAGAGGAACAGCCGATTGAGATCACTACTTATCGGATCGATGGCCCTTATACGGACGGTCGCCATCCGGACTCCGTTGCTTTCACCACATCGTTGGAAAACGATCTGCAACGGCGTGATTTCACCATCAATGCCATGGCCTATCATCCGAATATCGGCTTAGTCGATCCATTTGGTGGACGACAGGACTGTTCTGACGGCGTCATTCGTTGTGTTGGTAATCCCGACCTGCGCTTTAATGAGGATGCCCTGCGTATTATCCGCGGTCTACGTTTTGCCTCCGATTTCGGTTTTTCCATAGAGCCAAGCACGGCTCAAGCAATGCACACATTAGCCTCCAATCTGCAAAAGGTGGCAATGGAGCGTATTTCCACTGAATTTACAAAATTGCTTTGCGGACAGCATGCTACTGCTGTATTAAGGGAATATGCAGATATATTGGAACTACTCTTCCCCTCTCCCCTGGATTTTGAGGGCGTTTTGCAAAGCCTGCAGGAGATCCCAACAGATCCCTTGTCACGCTATGCTGCGCTTCTCTTTTCTTGTACGCCGGAGGAAATAGCAGACATCGGGAAGCACCTTCGTCTGAGCAACCACATAACCAAAGAAGTAATCACACTTGTTCAGAATCGTGATATTTCCTTAGCGGATGATCGCCCCAATGTGCTCCGTGTATTAAATCGACTCGGCCCCCAAAATGCATTTCTTTTGACTATGCTCCGTTCTGTAGGTGATGAGCGGGACTATTCGCAGTTTGCAGAACAAGTGAAACAAGCTGAGGAACAAAAAGCGTGTTATAGGATGGCTGATTTAGCGGTCAACGGTGACGATTTACGTTTGGTCGGCATCTCTCCCGGACCGATGATTGGAACAATCTTAAATGCCATGCTGGATGCCGTTATGGACGGCATCCTCCCCAATACACACGACGAGTTGCTGGCCTACGCCAAAGTGATGCAAAAAGAGCCTATGCCATGAGGCATAGGCTCTTTTACAATTAGAAACCTAAGGGTTCGCCCACCAGAATGATCCGTATGCGGTCTGGTACTCTTTGTTGGCCGGATACCAGATAGTTACAACAGATGCGGGCAGGGCTATGACAACCGTCGGTCATGGGACCGTTCACCCCCATGCATACACCCGTTTGTCGACAGTAGGTATCGCTATTCAGCCGTTTGGTGTTCAGCGGCGCAGCGACGGTTTTAACACGATGTATGGCCTCATTCAGATCCGGGACGATCTTATTGATCCCTACAACCAAAATGACCTTTTTCGGGCCGTAAGCAATAGCTGTGATGCGATTGCAATTACCATCCACATTATAGAGCTCGCCATCCTCAGTAATGGCGTTGGAGGAGCAAAGGTATACGTCCGCAGTATTTCCTTTTAGGGTTATTTCTTGACGTTGTTCTGGAGTTAAATTCGGATCCATACGATCCAAATAGATATACTCACCGCTTTTCAGAAATTCAATAACCCCTACCTCGTCTAAAGAGCGGGAGCCACCGGTGGCAATTGTGCCGCCCGACGGCAACAACGCCTTGACTAACGGCAGTACTTCTTCCTTGGTAGCAACGTAATCAACGGCAAAACGGTTTTTGCGTAGATTATCCATTACCTTTTGTACCACTTCGTTCATAAATATATCCCCTTTCCGGCTTGAATTACTATGTAGGATCTGATAAACTAATGAAGAATAAGGGGGGGCCGTGATGTCCTATATTTGCTCTATTTGCCCGAGAATGTGCCGGGCACAACGTTCCGAAGATGCTAATGATGGCGGATACTGCAAAATGCCGTCTGTTCCGATGGCGGCTCGTGCGGCCCTACATTATGGAGAGGAGCCGTGCATTAGCGGTATTCGTGGTTCCGGCACGGTTTTCTTTACCGGCTGTTCCTTGGGTTGCGTATTTTGTCAGAATGATATTATCAGCCATAAAAAACACGGTCAACCCATTACCGAGCTGCGCCTTGCTGATATTTTTAGGGAGTTGGAGCAGGCAGGCGCACATAACATTAACCTTGTTAACCCTACTCACTACGCCATTTCAATCTGTAAAGCGCTTGAACTTTACAGGCCAAATATCCCCGTCGTTTACAATACCGGCGGCTATGAACGGGTAGAAACACTGAAAATGCTTGAGGGGCTAGTGGATATCTATTTGCCGGACTGCAAATATGTGAGTGGTGAGTTGTCCGCCGCTCTCTCGGATGCACCGGACTATTTCCAATATGCTTCTGCCGCTATACGAGAGATGGTACGGCAGACCGGCCCCGTCCGGCTGGATGCCGATGGTATCGCTCAAAAAGGAACGATTGTGCGCCATTTGGTATTACCCGGCCACACCAAAAACTCGCTTGATGTACTGGATTGGTTGGCAACTGTGCCGGATATTTGGATCAGCCTAATGTTCCAATATACGCCCTGTGGTGAACTAACTACGCATAAAGAACTACAGCGCAGACTGACTGCACGTGAGTGCGAAAAGGTGTGGCAACACATGAATAATTTAGGGCTTGAAAACGGATACGTTCAAGATAGAAAAAGCTCCGGCACCAAAATGATACCGGAGTTTGACCTTACCGGTCTATGATTATTTCAGCATAACGTAACCCATTTTCTTCTGGGCTTTTTCGAGGGTGCGGTTGGCAATGTAGGATGCCTTTTCCGCGCCCTCTTTCATTAATTGCAACAGCTGAGCCTTATCGTCCAGCAGAATCTTCAGGCGCTCTTGCATAGGAGCCAGCTCGTTTGCCACAGCCTCACCGACAGCGGATTTGAAGTCACCGTAGCCTTTACCGGCGAATTCAGCTTCGATAGCATCCAAAGATAGGCCGGTAACGGCAGAATAGATCTCCATTAGGTTGTTAACGCCATCCTTGCCCTCCGCATAGCGAACACAGGCTTCGCTATCCGTTACAGCACGGCGGAATTTACGCAGGATGGTATCCTTATCATCTTTCAGAGAAACGAAAGAGTTTACGTTCTCATCCGATTTGGACATCTTTTTAAGGGGATTTTGCAAAGAGCGGACTCGAGCACCGGTCTTCATAATATAGGGCTCCGGCACAATAAAGGTATTACCGTAAACGTTATTGAAACGCTCAGCAATGGTGCGAGCCAGTTCACAGTGCTGCTTCTGATCCGCCCCGACCGGCACGTAATCCGGACGATAGACCAAAATATCCGCCGCCATCAAGGTAGGATAAGCAAACAAACCTAGATTGATATTATCAGCGTGCTTAGCGGATTTATCCTTAAACTGAGTCATACGGGACAGCTCACCAAACTGTGTGTTGCAGGAAAGTAACCATGCCAACTGTGTGTGCGCCGCAACGTGGGACTGCACAAACAACAAGCACTTCTCGGGATCCAGACCGATAGCCAGCAGCAATGCAAACATCTCAGTGATCTGCTGGCGCAGCTTTGCCGGCTCTTGTCGTACGGTGATTGCGTGCAGATCCGCCACCGCAAAAGCGCACTCGAACTCATCCTGCATATCGACCCAGTTACGTAGTGCGCCTAAATAATTGCCCAAGGTAGGCGTACCGGTAGGTTGAATACAGCTCAGCGCACGCTTTTTACGCTCAATAACGGGTTGGTTCTCCATAATATGATCCCTCACTATGTCCATAGTACCGCAGAAAACAAAATTCTGCAAAAAAGTTACCTATATATTACCACACATCCGTTGACATTTTCAATAGATAAATGTAAAATATATTAGACTAGTTTATACAGGAGGATTCCTATGTCGATTTATAAGCAGTTAGCAGAGGCTATGTTTCCCGACGTTACCATAACCCCTGCTGAATATGAAGAAAAATACCCCCTCCGCCAGCTGAAAGAGGGCGCCCGTGTTACCCGCATCGCCCCCTCCCCTACCGGTTATCTTCATTTGGGCACATTCTTTACCTCTATGGTCAACCGTATGACCGCCGATGCCACGGATGGTGTGTTTTACTTCCGTTTAGAGGATACTGATAAAAAGCGTGAGGTTGAGGGCGGCGCTGATGATATTCTGAAGGGTATGAACGATTTCGGCCTGACCATCGACGAGGGTTTTGTATCACCCGGAGAGATTCGCGGCGTATACGGTCCGTATCAGCAGAGTCAGCGTGCTACCATTTATCACACTTACGTAAAGAGTTTGGTGGAGCAGAATTTGGCATATCCTTGCTTCTGCTCTGAGGAACAACGTCAGGCGGCTCGTGAGCAGCAGGAGGCAGCGAAGGATCGTACCGGGTATTACGGTAAATATGCCATCTGCCGTAATCTGCCGGCAGAGGATGCCTTGAAAAAGATTCAGGGTGGTGTTCCCTATGTTGTTCGTCTGCGTTCTATGGGCAGCGAGGACAATCGCATCAAGTTTGACGATATGATCAAGGGCACCATTGAGATGCCCGAGAACGATGAAGACATTGTTCTACTGAAGTCCGATGGTATTCCCACCTATCACTTTGCCCACGCTGTGGATGACCACCTAATGCGTACCACTCACGTGATTCGTGGCGATGAGTGGATTTCCTCTGTGCCGAAGCATCTGCAACTGTTCAAGACGCTGGGCTTCAAACCGCCTAAATATGCCCACGTCAGCCCCATTATGGTGGAGGATAACGGCAATAAGCGCAAACTATCCAAGCGTAAAGATCCTCAGGCGGCAATGCACTTCTACGCTCAGCAAGGCTATCCCGCTGACAGTGTGCTGGAATATCTGCTCACCATCGCCAACAGCGATTATGAGGATTGGCGTCGCGGAAATCAAACCGCCCCTCGTAGTGCCTTTAAGTTCAACTTAAAAAAGATGAGCGTTTCCGGTGCTCTGTTCGATTTAAACAAGCTCAATGACGTCAGTAAGACTGTCATTGCCCGAATGGATGCTAAGACCGTCACAGATAAGGTGATCGCCTGGGCCGAAGAATACCAGCCCGATTTTGCGGCGCTACTCAATCGCGATCTTGCTTATGCTCAAGAAGTGTTCTCGATTGATCGCGGCAATGCCAAGCCTCGTAAGGATATTGCGAAATGGAGCGAAGTTCCTGAGTACGTGTCCTTCTTCTTTGAAGAGACGTACCATAATGACCTCGAATTGCCAGAGACGATCTCCTCCGCTGATGCCGCTGCTGTGCTTGCAAAGTATGCAACCGTATACGATCCCGCGCAGGACAAGGACGTATGGTTTGCCACTGTTAAGAGCATTTGTGAGGAGTTTGGCTTCTGCCCTGACGTTAAACAGTACAAAACCGATCCCACTGCGTGGAAGGGGCATGTAGGCGATGTCAGCACGATCATTCGTATTGCGATAACCGGACGCCGAAATACTCCTGATCTGTGTTCCATTATGCAGACCTTAGGTGCAGACGTTGTTCATCATCGTCTGCAGACCGCAATCCGTTCGTTTTCTAATTAATTTGAGGTGATTTAAATGGCTGAAAATACCAACTTTATCCACGCCATTATTGACGAAGAATTGGCGGAAGGGGGCCGCTGCCACGGTAAGGCGGTACACACCCGCTTCCCGCCGGAGCCCAATGGCTATCTGCATATCGGCCACGCTAAGGCGCTGTGCATTGATTTTGGTACTGCACTGAAATACGGCGGTCTGTGCAATCTGCGTATGGACGACACCAATCCCACTAAAGAGGATGAGGAGTTTGTGGATGCCATTAAGGAGGATATCCACTGGCTCGGCTTTGACTGGGGTGACCGTTTCTACTATGCCTCCGACTATTTTGAGGTAATGTATGAGCAGGCGGTCAACCTGATTAAGAAGGGGCTTGCTTACGTCTGTGAGCAGACCCCCGATCAGGTGCGTGAGAATCGCGGCGACCTAACCCATCCTGCGGTCAGCCCCTATCGTGATCGCCCCACGGAGGAAAGCCTGGATCTGTTTTCCCGTATGCGTGCCGGTGAGTTTGAGGATGGCCGTATGACCCTGCGTGCTAAGATTGATCTTGCCAGCGGCAACTTCAATATGCGTGATCCGGTTATTTATCGCATCAACCATTGCCACCATCATCGACAGGGTAACAAATGGTGTATCTATCCTATGTATGACTTTGCCCACCCCATTGAGGACATGATGGAGGGCATCACCCATTCTCTCTGCTCTCTGGAGTTTGAGGATCACCGCCCGCTGTATAACTGGGTGGTACAGAATGTAGATATCGAGGCGGATCCTCGTCAGATCGAGTTTGCACGTTTGGGTATCAACTACACCGTTATGTCCAAACGCAAGCTGCGCAAATTGGTGGAGGAGAACTACGTGTCCGGCTGGGACGATCCCCGTATGCCTACACTGTGTGGACTGCGCCGTCGCGGTTATACCGCCAATTCCATTCGCACCTTCTGTGATAAGATCGGCGTAGCTAAGGTACCCAACACGGTAGAAGTTGCCCTTCTGGAGGCTTGTCTGCGTGAGGATCTCAACGAGAACGCACAGCGTGCCATGGCTGTCCTCCGCCCCATAAAGTTGACTTTGACCAACTATCCTGATGAGCAGGCGGATGTGTTCACTGTTGAGAACAACCCATCCAAACCGGAGGAAGGCACCCGTGAGGTAACCTTCTCCAAACATTTGTGGATTGAGCAAGACGATTTTATGGAGGAACCGATCCCGAAGTATTTCCGTCTCTTCCCAGGTAACGAAGTGCGTCTGAAGGGTGCCTACGTGGTCAAATGCACCGGCTGTGTTAAGGATTCCAATGGTAATATCGTCGAGGTGTTGGCCGAGTACGATCCTGACAGTAAGGGCGGCAACACCGCCGACGGACGCAAAGTGAAGTCCACGATTCATTGGGTGGATGCTGCTACCGCCGTGGATGCCGAGGTGCGGCTGTACTCCAATCTGTTTGCGGACGCTGATCCGGATGCCGGCGACAAGAACTTCTTAGACTGCCTTGCGGAAAATTCCTTGGAGACCTTGACCAACTGCAAGCTGGAGTCTGCTCTTTCCGATGCTGTTGCTCCTGCGTCCTATCAGTTTATGCGTCTTGGCTATTTTTGTGTGGATAATAAGGATAGTACACCCGATCATCTGGTGTTTAATCGTTCCGTATCTCTAAAGGATAGTTTTAAAGCAAAATAATAAAAGAGCCGACACGAGAGTGTCGGCTCTTTTATTATTGTAATTTTCCCAAAAACGCGGTGAAATAGCCTGGTAATACACTCTCAAAATATAGTTCTTCTCCCGTTATTGGATGGACAAAACCGATACACTTTGCGTGCAAACATTGACCGTTTAAGGCTTGGCAAATTTTCGATTGTTTTTCCGCCCCATAGACTGTATCACCCGCGACAGGATGACCGATATGCGCCATATGTACGCGGATCTGGTGGGTGCGTCCTGTTTCCAATTTTAGGCGAATATGAGAATAACCGGGATAACGCATAAGCACTTCATAATGAGTTGTAGCCTCTTTTGAGTTGATTGTGGTCACCGTCATTTTCTTGCGGTCATAGGGATGACGTCCAATGGGAGCGCACACGGTACCGGCATCGTTTTTGGGTTGACCCACAACGACCGCTTCGTAAATGCGCGTAAAGCTATGCACTTTAATTTGTTCCGCAAGCCCTTGATGTGCAGCATCGTTCTTGGCAACGATCAAAAGGCCGCTGGTATCCATATCGATGCGGTGCACAATACCTGGGCGCAACACGCCGTTAATGCCGGACAGACTATCGCCGCAATGAGCCATCAGAGCGTTAACCAACGTACCGGAATAATGACCTGCAGCGGGATGCACAACCATCCCCTTTGGTTTATTGACCACCAACAGATGCTCGTCTTCATAGACGATATCTAAGGGAATGTCCTCAGCTACAATCTCATAGGCCACCGGCTCCGGCACCTCTATCTCAACAACAGCACCGGGCTTGAGCTTATCTTTCTTGTTCAACGGTTTTCCGCCGGATATCACTAGGCCTTTTTCCATCCATTGTTGTGCCGCACTGCGGCTGATATTCATTTCTTGTGCTAAAAGCGAGTCCAGACGTACGTGCGCCTGTTCCTCCGTGATCGTCCATTCGTATCGTTCAGCCATCGTTATTTGACTCCTTTTTTCGCTTTGCGATACCAAAGAAGAGCGTAAGCATCGGCAGATCCTCATATTCCTTTACACCAAAAAGAAAATATACGAACATAAGAATGGCTCCCACAACAACACAGCAATCCGCAAAATTAAAAATGGGGAAATCAATCAAGCTGAAATAAAGAAAATCAATAACAAAGCCGTAGACGATGCGATCAATCAGATTACCGATTGCACCGGCGATTACCATAGAACACGCAAGTGAAAAGGGTTTATCCTTACGCATAGGACTGCGTAATAACATAAGAAACAGAACAGCAGTCATAATGATTGTGATAGGGATGAAAATCCATCGCTGTCCCTGTAGCATGCTAAAAGCAACGCCACGGTTTTCGGTATAATGCAGTTCAAATACACCGGGAATTAGTATCCATGGATCTTGATTCATCAGATTTGCCGATGCCCAGAACTTGCTTAGTTGGTCAATAACCAACAAAGCAGCACTGATGATTGCCGATAACCAAATCGCCATAGCCATACTCCTTTCAACAGAGATATAAAAACAGGGATCGGAACCGATGCGGATCCGATCCCTGTTTCATTACTCGTCGTCTTTTAATTCAAATGCGGAAAAATCCGGCATATCGTGAGTATCCGTAACAATATCCTCCTGCACCAAGGTGACACGCTCCATAACGGGTTCCTGTTCTACGACGGGAGGGTTCTGCTTTGCCTTTTTCTCGTCGATGTTTTCTTCCGGCTTTTCTTCAGGCTGTTCACCTTCCAACACATTAATCAGCGTCAGGTGTTCACGATAAATGGCCAACAGCTTTGCCTTAAAATCAGCAACCTCCTGTTTAACACGGCTGAGCTCCTTCTGCTCAGCTGCAGTGTCCTGAAGCGCCTTTGCATGCATATTTTCCGCCTCGGCACGAGCGGCACCGATAATGTCGTCCGCCTGTTTACGGGCGTCGGCAATCACCGATTCACTCATTCTCTGGGCACTAATCAGCGCAGAGCGGATGCTATCCTCCTGATTGCGATAATCCACAATCGTCTCAGCCAGCACCTGCATTTTACGTGTGTTTTCATCGTTTTGCGCGGTCAGCTCTTCCACCACATCGGCACAGCGATCCAGGAACTCATCTACTTCAATGGTTTTATAGCCGCCCATAGAGCGATTAAACTTGACCTCACGAATATCTTTTGCAGTCAGCATAATTGAAAAACCCTTTCTTCTACATCAGATACATTTACGAGCGAAAAACAATAATCGCCCTTTTTTCGTTTCCGGACCAATCTGATCCACCAGAAAACGACCGCTACCACGTATTGAAATCGTACATGGCGCAGTAATAGGAGCAGACACAGACTCAATCGGAAAGTGATCTACCGACACCGAGCCTACACGAATCAACTGGGCCGCATCCTCACGAGAACTGCGCATTAAAGCTTTTATGACCACGTCAAGTCGTGGTGAAGCAATCGTCTCCCGTATCTCTTCATACTCACGAGAAAGCGGTAATTCACCGGTATAATCCGCGATAATGGTCACGCCTTCCCCGCCGATACAGGTCACCTGCTCGCACACGTATGGAACAATTTCTTCCCGCAGAAAAACGACCGATAGACCTGTGCCACACAGAATATCACCAATCTTATCACGACGGATCCCGAGAGACAGCAACGTGCCGAGAAAATCGCGGTGAGTCAGCTTATGAGCAGGTCTATAGCGAAAAGCAACCGCAGACATAGGATAGGCAATAGAATCCGGATCGTAAAAATCAGGAAACACTGCTAAAACGGCACGCTCTGCCTCATCATAGCCACCAAACAGCCGCCAGTTATTGATACTCTGCAACAGCAACATACGGCGCGCCAAGGCTTGCTCCCGCAGATCCAAAAATCCAAGAAAGCACGGTGAGCTACGCTTCTCACACAGACGAATCGTGTCTTCTACACGGGAATAGAATAACTCGGCAGAGTCATTAGAAATACAGGCCATTATTCTCCAACTCGTCCAGCAGATCACCCATCAGACCTACATTGTAGGGAGTGATGATAAAGGTGCAGTTTGCAACCTTTTTGATCTGACCGTCGTTAGCATAGGCAACACCGCTCAGGAAGTCCAGAATGCGGCGAGCCACATCCTTATTCGCAGACTCCAGATTCAGCACAACAGTGCGCTTGGCGTTCAAATGATCGGCTACAGCACTGGCATCGTCAAAGCGCTCCGGTTTAACCAAAACCACCTGCAGTTGAGCGGTAGCATGAATGTTAACCACCTTGTTGCCCTTACGAGGAGCATCAATCGATACTTCTTCAGCGATATCATTGTTCTTCTTGGAACGAGGCAGGCTCTCCTCGATCCCCAGATCGTTGTCCTCTTCGAACTCGGGCTCGTCGCCCCAGAATTTACCAAAGATACCCATACTATTTTCCTCCTATATGTTTAATAATGACGTTCTCCAAATAATGCAGAGCCGATACGAACCATGGTAGAGCCCTCTAGAATCGCTTCGCGATAATCACCGGACATACCCATCGACAATTCCTGCATATGTATATTATCTAATTTTTTCTCCCTAATGTCAACAAACAGTTGATACATTTTTGAAAAAATCTTTCTTTTTTCGCTTTCCTTGTCTAAAATCGGCGGTACCGTCATCAATCCTCGCACTTCAATGCCGTTCAAAAAAGCAATATTTTCCAGTAACGGCTCCAACTCGTGAGGAGCAATACCGTGCTTGGCCTCTTCCCCGCCGATATTCACTTCTACTAAGATTGGTGTCACTATTCCCAAGGAAATAGAACGTTCTGATATGGCATTGGCCAGGCGCAGACTGTCAACCGACTGGATCATATCGACCTTACCGACAATTTGTCGAACCTTATTCGTCTGTAAATGACCAATTAAATGTACCTGTGTAGAATCCAGTTCTAAGGCGTCCTGTTTCTGCAGAAATTCCTGTACACGGTTTTCACCGATCTGATTCACACCAAGGTGAATCGCAGCATTAATACGCTCGGCCGACACTGTTTTGGTAACGGCTAATAATTGCACAGCATCCTCTGGACGGCCAGCCTGAACACAGGCGTTGGACATCGATTCGCGGATGTATGAGAGGTTGTCGGCGATCTGACGCTCAATGGATAATTTTTCCGTCATACAGATCTCTCCCCCCCACAATGATGTCATCATACATACGCAAATAGTCATCCTCTATGATTTCCTTGCAGATCACGTAATCCGCAGGCTCACTGAATTGCTGTTCAATCTTGCGAAAGGCCACTACGTTACCGGAGCGAATGTACACACCTGCTTGCTGGTTTTCATCAATAACAATCGCACGCTTTGGTACTTTTAGACCGGTGTGTTCCACTAGTTGGACCTCTACCTTCTCCTTACGAATGGTGGACAACTCAGCAGACATATAGTCGCACCGGAACACAACCGCCAGATTACCGTTATTATCCTTGTTACAGGCATATACGGTAGCAGGTACGGATTCATCCAAAACGAAGGACATACGCAACGACAAGGTTTTTCCAACACCCAAAACATTATAATAGCTTTCCGGCACAATACAGGCCATATACCACTCATAGCCGCTGACGATTTTACCGCCGACGGTGGCATCAGCTGAAGGCTCAGACTGCATATGTTTCTGCAAGTTTTCCACCGATAATTTTTCCAGATCATCAATCTTCAATATCGATTCAAAGCCATCTGCACGATCTGCGAAATAACCTGCCACAGGCGCATAAATTTTCGATTTTGGGGCATGGTATTGCGATTTTAAAGATGCTTTTTTCGTCTCCAGCTCCTTAATCTTAGCTGAAAGATCAACGCTCTTACCGGTAACGATCTGTTTTTTGCTTAGTAAAGACAAGATATCAAACTGAGCTGTATCCAGTCCATCAAAATTCCCGGTTTCCGTATTTTGAATCAACCGATAGATGCTGTTTTGCGTCTGTTGGTTGATCACGTCCAACGTAATACGCTCCGAGGAGGCATCCGCCTGAATGGATTTAAAGGCAGCAATCTGTTGATCGATCTGCTCCATCTCCTGCTCGATACGGCCGCTGTCTGCATCTCCATAAACCGAGGCAATCACACTGTTCTTTGCCACACGTGTCCCATTTTCAATAGCATAATACGCATAGCCGGAATTGCTCTCTGAGACTACACTCTCAGTACGATAGACCAAGCCTTCCGTTTCGATGGATTCGAACACGCTATGGATGATGGCCAACTCTGTATCCACGTGGGAGAAGATACTGCGATACGATTGGAAGCCGATATAGAAGACTACTACACAGCATAAGAGTATCGTAATCAAGGTCTGCCAGCCCTGCTGCTTCTTTCTCGTCACTCAGTATCACCTCCTTCTCTGAATTTTTCAAATTTTTGAATGGCATCGGTCGCTAATTCATTTGTCGTCGCATACTCATCCACCCAGAGTGTGATAGAACCGTTCATACGGCGAAACCAAGATAACTGTCGTTTTGCATAGCGACGTGTCTGCTGACGTAGGCGCTCTGCCGCCTCTTGTAGAGAAACCATGCCTTGAAAATAGGGCAAAAACTCTTTGTAGCCAATCGCCTGAGTAACCGTAGCGTCAGGATTTGTTGCTAATACCTGCTGAGCCTCTTCCAATAGACCGTTTTGGAGCATCCAATCGACACGACGATTGATGTGGTCATACAGTGCGTTGCGATCATGAAAATCCAGCACAAACAAACAGGGATCATAAGGAGATGGAACGGCGTGGGACCGCTTGGATTGCTCCGAAATTGTCAAGCCGGTTGTCTCATAGACTTCCAAGGCACGAATAATGCGATTGCGGTCATTGATATGCAAACGGGCGGCAGATTCGGGATCAATCTGTTCCAGACGTTTCATCAGCGCTCGGTTGCCCTCTTTTTCCGCTAAAGCAATATACTCTTGGCGTAGCGCAGGATCAGGATCTTCTTCCAACAACTGACGATTTTCAATGAATGATTGGATATACAACCCCGTGCCGCCACACATAACCGGCGTTTTACCACGGTCATATACGTCCCGAAAAGCAGCGTGAGCATCCTCGAGATAGGCAGCAACACTGTAATGTCCGTTAAGGGGCAGAAATCCCATCAAATGATGGCGTACGCCATCCATCTCTTCAACCGTCGGGCGGGCAGTACCCACCGAAACGGTATCATAGATCTGCATGGAATCCGCAGATACGACCTCGCCGCCAATGTACTTTGCCATGGCTATGGCAAGTGCCGTTTTACCGGATGCGGTTGGTCCAGCAATAATGGGATAGGGCGGATAGGGACGCACGGCACTCACCTCATTTCTTAAACGATTCTACCGAATTGTTTCTCCAGCTCTTTGCGGGTCATTTCCACACACACAGGACGACCGTGTGGACAGAAGCGGATTGCATCATCCAGCAGCACTTTTTTTGCCAGATCAAGCCATTCGGCGGGGCGGCTGGTGTCCCCCGCCTTAATCGCAGCTCTGCAGGCTGAAGAATGATAGATCCAATCCAGCTTACCACTCTGCACCTCACGGTTACCACCAACAAATCCGGCGGCAATCTCACGAATGGTGCTATCAATATCCGCACCGGAGAGAATCAGCGGGAAGGTACGGATCAGTACACACTGACCACCAAAGTCCTCCAGCGTGATGCCGGCCTGCTTTAATTCATCCACGGACTCCAGTAGTGCCGAATGCTCCTCGCGGCTGACCGTAACAGCCACGGGACTGAGTAGCATCTGCTCGTCCACACGAGATTGAGACTTAAGTTCATTATACAACAAACGCTCGTGGGCGGCATGCTTATCAATGATAAACAGGCTCTCCCCCATTTGCGCCAGAATGTAGGTTTGAAACAGTTCGCCGATCACACGGATATCCGGTGTCTGGTCCATAACCGTCTGCACAGGTTCAGGCAGTACTTGCGGCTTGGGCGTGGGCGCTTCCTGTGGTTGGATCTTAGGATGATACAGCGGCAGGCTCTCCATCGGTACCGTCTCCGACACCGCAGGTGTCTTAGGTACTGTGCTATCATTTAGGGATACCGTCGACACAGGGCGATCATCCACAGCCAAATCCAGGAAAGACGGCCGTTTCATAGGCGGATCAGTCTTAAAGGACGGTGATGTCGATTTGACTGCAACGGGCGGCACTTGTGCTGTAATTGGCAGTGACGGAGCGATAGTATGCGGCATCTCCACCTGACGGATAGAACTACGTGACTCTAAGGCAGAGCGTACACCGTAGTATACTGCATCAAAAACCGGCTTTTCGTTAATGAAACGAACCTCAATCTTTGCCGGATGTACGTTGGCATCCACCGTCTCGGCGGGTAAGCGTATGAACAGCACGCAGGCAGGAAAACGCCCCGCCATAATCATACCTTTGTAGGCACGTTCTACTGCCACCATACCGGTTTGCGTCTTCACGTAACGATCATTGACAAAATAATGCTGCATGGTGCGATTGGGGCGAGCATTCTCCGGCTTGCAAATGAAGCCGGAAACCGACACGCCGCCCGAAGAATACTCCACAGGAATCAATGTAGAAGCAAATTGCTTGCCGAACACGGCGTGGATGCAAGCCAGTACCTGCCCATCCCCGGGCGTCTGCAATTCTACACGTCCATTGCGGATGAATTTAACGGCAATCTCGGGGTGAGATAACGCCAAGCGCTCCACAACACCGGCTACTGCATTTCCTTCGCTGACGTCCTTCTTAAGAAATTTCATACGGGCAGGAATATTGTAGAAGAGATCCTCAATGACAAAAGTAGATCCCTCAGCACAACCGGCATCCTCGAGCAGGATCTCTTCGCCACCGTGTATCACATAGTGTGTGCCCACTATTTCGCCGGTAGCGCAGGTGATCAATTCCACCTTAGCCACCGCAGCAATGGAAGCCAAGGCTTCTCCACGGAAACCTAAAGTGCCGATGGCGTTTAAATCCTCTTCTGTGCGGACTTTACTGGTGGCGTGGCGCAAAAAGGCTGTCGCAACATCTTCACGATGTATACCGCATCCATCATCCGTTATGCGGATATACGTGACACCGCCGTCACGTATTTCTACGGTGACATGCTTCGCTCCGGCATCAATGGTGTTCTCCATCAATTCCTTGACCACAGAGGCTGGGCGCTCCACCACCTCACCGGCGGCAATCAGCTCTGCAACGTGTTTATCCAATACATGAATCTGAGCCACGACGACAGCTCCTTTCGGAATCGTTAATACGTATGAGCCTCTTTTACCAGGTCGTATAGCACCTGCATCGACTCAATGGGGGTTAAAACGTTGACGTCCAGTTCCTTTAATCGGGTGATGATGGGGTTATCCATACCGCCCAGCAGCGACAACTGATCGCTCTCCTCTACCGGTGCCGCGGAGCGACGACGAACCGGCGCACCCTCACCGCTTTCAATGCTGTTCAGAATTTCCTTTGCACGGCTGACAACCTCGTCATTGATGCCCGCCAGTTTAGCAACCTCAATACCATAGCTATCATCGGCAGGGCCACGGACAATGCGCCGCAGGAAGGTCACGTCATCACCGCGCTTTTTAACGGCGATATTATAATTCTTAATGCAATCGCTTTCCTCTTCAATAGCGGTCAGCTCATGATAATGGGTTGCGAACAGCGTCTTTGCGCCGATGCGCTTAGGATTGGCTACATATTCCAACACGGCACGGGCGATACTCATACCATCAAAAGTGGACGTACCGCGACCGATCTCATCAAACACGATCAGACTTTTCGAGGTCGCATTACGGAGAATAGAGGCAACCTCACTCATCTCCACCATAAAGGTGGATTGACCGGCAGCCAGATCATCAGATGCACCCACACGGGTGAAAATACTGTCCACAATGCCGATGGTAGCGCTCTGTGCCGGCACAAAGCTACCGATCTGCGCCATCAGCGTAATCAAGGCGGTCTGGCGCATATAGGTGGATTTACCCGCCATATTCGGGCCGGTGATCAACGCCACGCGATTATCATCATTATCCAGACTGGTATCATTGGGGACAAAAGGCGTATCGGATAAGGCCTCCACAACCGGGTGACGGCCACCTTGAATGGAGATGCGACCGGATAAGTCCACCTCGGGGCGACAATAATTGTGACGCACTGCCACCACCGCCAACGAGGTGAGTACATCCAGTTTGGCTAAGGCTTCGGCCGTTGCCTGAATGCGGACAAGCTGAGCGGCAACCGTCTCACGCACTTGCGTAAACAACTGATATTCTAAGGCTACGGCACGGTCTTTGGCTCCCAGTACGCGTGCCTCCAGTTCTTTCAGTTCCTGGGTTATGTACCGTTCGGCGTTGGCTAAGGTCTGTTTGCGGATGTAATGCTCGGGAACCTGATCGCTGTACAAGCGAGAGATCTCAATATAGTAGCCAAACACACGATTATAGCCCACTTTAAGGGTTTTAATTCCTGTCTTTTCTTTTTCCTCTACTTCGATGCGCGTCAGGATCCCCTTGCCATCGGTCATAATGGCCTGCAGTTCATCCAATTCGGGATTATATCCGGAGCGGATCATACCACCTTCACGCACCGTGAAGGGAGGCTCGTCCACAATAGCGGCAGAAATCAGACCGCAGATATCCTCAAGAGGATCAATGGCATCACGGATAGCACACAATTCCGTGCTTTCAGCAGTAGACAAAGCCTGACGAACAGCCGGCATAAAGGAAAGAGTTTGTTGTAAGGAGCGCAGTTCACGTGCGTTGGCACTACCATAGACCACACGAGTCATAATGCGTTCCAGATCATATATTTCGGTCAGCAGTTCCTGCAGGTCTCCCCGCAGCAACGAGGATTTTACCAACTCATCCACAGCGTTTAAGCGGCGGGAAATCGGTGCGATCTGTACCAGCGGCTGCTCAATCCAACTGCGCAGCAGGCGTTTACCCATAGCGGTCTTGGTGTGATCCAGCACACCCAACAATGAACCCCGCTTTTCCTGCGAACGCATTGTTTCCAACAATTCCAAATTGCGCCGAGCGGTAATATCCAATTTCATGTACTGGGCGTCAGAATAAACATCCAGCTTATTCATCCGCTCAAGACCGGTCATCTGCGTTGCCTGCAAGTACTGGATAGCACAACCAAAGGCACATACTGCCGCAGGCTTATCCTCCACATTCAAAGCGGACAATGAGACTGCGCGGAATTGACGCAGAATGCACTCTTGTGCCGACATCAGATCAAAGGTGTCATCTTCACGAGTTTCCAACTGACCGTTTAATCGCCGATCCACAAACTCTCTAAGAGACAGATCGTTGGCAGCTACGCTGTTTACCAATATTTCGCTGGGAGAAAATCGTCCCAGCTCATTGGACACCCGCAGAGAAAGATCCTCACCGGACAGCTGGGTCAAGTGGATCTCGCCGGTAGAACAGTCGCAGAAACACAAGCCGTACGCTTTACCGTCCGCAGCAGCATATACCACCGCCAGATAGTTGTTACGGCTCTCATCCAGCATACTACCCTCAATAACCGTTCCGGGAGTTAAAATGCGGATAATATCTCGCTTTACCAATCCCTTCGCCTGAGCGGGATCCTCCGTCTGCTCGCAGATGGCTACCTTATAGCCACGGGCCACTAAACGGGCCACGTAAGACTCGTAACTATGAAACGGCACGCCGCACATGGGTGCCCTTTCCTTTTGTCCGCAATCGCGTCCTGTCAGGGTCAGTTCCAACTCCTTGGATACCAACTTGGCATCATCAAAGAACATCTCGTAGAAGTCACCCAGCCGGAAAAAGAGTATGCAATCCTTATTCTGTTCTTTTATCTGCAGATATTGCTGCATCATCGGCGTCATTTCCGCCATACTTTGCGCCTTCCTTTACTTACAATTCAGACTAGTCTTAGTGGCAACCGCCGCAACTGCCGCAGTCACCGCTACAGCTGCTCTCCTGCGCGGCCAGATTAGGATCCTGACCCTGGACAGCCAGATTGATCGCAAAGTGAATCTTATTAACCAGAGCGTCCAGTTCCGCCTTTGCCTCGTTATAGGCCATCATTTTCTCGTGAGCCATAACGGCAGCATATGCAGAGCGCAATTCCTGATTGAGCTGGCGGATTTTCTCGCCATCGCACTCCTCTTTGCTTTCCTCGGTGTTAATGGCAATGCGCTTGAGATTAAACTCGCTGATCAGATTCTGAAGAGTTTCATCCTCGTCTGCGGCTTTCGTTGCGGCCAGCACCGCCTCGCAGCGGGGGTCCGCCTGTAACTGGGTGGCTAAATCAATCGCCATTGCTAATAAAGTATCCATGATTCATTCTCCTTCTCATTCTATTGAAAGCACGGTACCGTGCATAATCCAACTACGAGCATCGTCAATACGGATGGTAGCGTAACGTCCAACCATAGTGGGATCAGCCTCCACACGCACCACACTGTTGGAGGGCAAACGAGCCTCGATATACCCCTCCTCAGCCGTTTCTAACAGAGCACGCTGTTCTGTGCCAACCAGTTGTGCCAACCGCTGGGCAGATACCTCTTCTTGTACGGCGGACAACTCCTGAAACCATGCTGTTTTGGTGCTCATCGGGATAGGATCCTCCATCTCTGCCGCAGGCGTCCCCTTACGTGGTGAGAATATGAAGGTGAACAGTGACGTAAAGCCAACCTCCTTCACCAATGACAGCGTGTCCTCAAACTCCTCTCGGGTCTCACCTGGGAAACCAACGATCACGTCACTGGTAAAGGAAATATCCGGTATCACCTTACGCGCATAGCGCACTAGATCGAGATATTGCTCACGGGTATAGCGGCGGTTCATCGCCTTTAAAACCCGGTCGTTGCCCGATTGGAAGGGCAGATGGAAGTGACGGCTGACTTTCTCACAGGCAGCAATCGTATCAAACAACTCCGTAGTGGCATCCTTCGGATGGGAGGTCATAAACCGAATGGTGAAATCACCGGGGATGGCATTGATACGACGTAAAAGCTCTGCAAAATTGACGCCGTGACTCTCCCCTTTTCCGTAGGAGTTCACGTTCTGACCCAACAGAGTGATCTCCTTGTAGCCCTGCACAACCAACTCTTTTGCTTCGTCTATAATGATCTCAGGATCACGGCTACGCTCCCGCCCACGCACGTAGGGCACGATGCAGTATGTGCAGAAATTATTGCAGCCATACATAATGGGAAGCCAGGCTTTAAAACTGCCGTCACGATAGACGGGCAATCCCTCTGCGATAACGCCGTCCTCCTGCGGTGTTACCGACAGCTGGCGTCGCTGATTTAATGTCTGCCATAACAGTTCCGGCAGACGGTGTATCACATGAGTGCCAAACACCAAACCAACAAAAGGATAGCTTTCCTTCAATTTCTCTGCAACGTGCGGCTGCTGCACCATACATCCGCACACAGCAATGATGACGTCGGGGCGGCGACGTTTGATGTGTTTCAAGGCTCCCACATTACCAAACACACGATCACAAGCGTGTTCGCGTACCGCACAGGTGTTAAAAAGAATCAGATCCGCTACTTCGGTCTCTTCCGTAAAACCAAAGCCCATTTCTGCCAACATACCTTTGATATGCTCAGAGTCGGCCACGTTCTGCTGACAACCAAAGGTGCGGATACAAGCCAGAGGCGGCGCATCCGGTTTATTATCGATATAGTGCTGCCGCACCTTTTCCCGGAACGGTATCTGATTTTGCAGTTCTTCCGGTGTGATCACACGCGTCATAACGTAGGATTTCCTTTCGATATAGATATACGATTTAATTATACTATAAATAAGTCATTATTGCAATAAGAAAAGCCAAAAAACACAACATATTGTGAACAAAAAACAGGCCGAAAAGTGATCCTTTTCGGCCTGTAGAATCGTTATACGTTTTTCGCCAATTTTGTATACAAAGCACCCAAATGTTCGTGAATATCCCGAGCAACACATTTCGCGGTGAAGCCTTCATCATATTCAACGATGGTAACGGATGCATTGCTCACCCAAGGAATCGTATGCATCTGTTCTAGCGGCGTTCCTGTCCATAAGCATTCCATCACACGTATAGGGGTTGCATGAGTAGCGATACACACCGTTTCATTGGGATGGTTTCGTACGATTCTTTCCACACAATTTCGTACTCGCGCTTGTAGATCTGACACCGCCTCACCGTTGGGGCAAACTGCCATACCGATCTGATGCCTCCACGTACCATAACTATCCGGAAACTGCGATTCCAGTTCAGAGTAGGTCTTCCCTTCCCATTCACCGGCATAGATCTCACGCAATGCCCTATCGCCATAGAGTGGCACGTTGTGCTGCTGTGCGATTGCTCGTCCGGTTTCATAAGCACGGGAAAGATCGCTGGAATACACCGCAGAAAATGGAATGTTCTTTAAAAACTCGGCGGTGAGCGCCGCCTGTTTACGCCCTTTCTCTGTCAGAGGCATATCCAACGAACCGGCGAACTGAGTGATCAGGTTAGATTCACTTTCACCATGCCGTACAAAGTAAACTCGTGTCATCTTAACACCTACAATACATCATTTCGAGCAATCCTCAATCACTGTCTGAGCAACCACAGGAGCGCCGCCGGGATATCCGATCAGTCGCATTTGCTCCCGCATAGCGTTCAAATCATCCGAAGAACGCACCAAACGAGCCGTTTCCAGAATCGCCTCGTCCCAATCCTCGGTTCCGACGGCAATTTTATTTTCTGCAAAAAAGGCCATATTACGGCTCTCACATCCGGGCACAGACAGCATCAACACCATCGGTAGCTGCATAGCCAGCATTTCGGTAATGGATAATCCACCGGGTTTACTGATACACATATCTGCGGCGGCCATATACTCAGCAATACGGTTTGTATACCCTACCACTACCGTTCTGGGGCCGCACTTTTCGGTCAACTGATGATAGGTGCGCATATTATGCCCACATAGAATTACCAATGTTGCGTCCTGCGGCAGATTGCGTTCCAACTCCGGTGCCACTTTGTGGAGGCGTCCACACCCAATGCTACCGCTGAATAATAACACCAGTCGTCCGTTTTCGGGCAGATGTAAGCGACGCCGCACTTCTGTTTTGTCATAGGACTGAGTAAAGGAGGGACGAATCGGTATGCCCGACGCCATTAGACGCTCCGGAGCGATGCCCGCGTCCACATACGTGGGAATCAACCCCTCCGCTGCTATAAAATAACGCTTGACGTCCACCATTTCTGTGCCGGGATACATAGCATAATCAGTCACAACTACGTAGTGTGGGATCGATATGCCATACTTTTTTCGCGCCTCGGTCATTAGCATACTACCGAAAATATGGGTACTGACAACAGCATCAAAGGTATGCTCCTGTAAGTAGGAAACAAACCGCCTGGCGCCCATCGCCATTTGTTCATAGATAAAGCGGGGCGGATGCCGTTCTTCAAACCGATATCCTACGCCAAATAATTGCGGGAAATAGCGGTAGATATAGGTGTGACCGGAACTGATAATATCCGAATGGATCTCAGAAACGAAGGATAAAGCATCCTTCATATCACAATTTACCCCTTTTTGTTCGAAGGCCGCTTGTACCGCTGCAGCGGCAGAATTGTGTCCACCGCCGGTGTTAGCCGACAACAACAGAACACGCATGGATTCTCGTCCCTTTCTTCATCATCTGCGCAAATTCTTAAAAAACTGTTTTAGAACCGCGCCGCATTCTTCCTCCATCACACCGGCACACAACTCGGGGCGATGGTTATAGGGCAATGAAAACAAATCAACAATAGATCCGCAGGAGCCTGCTTTTGGATTTGCAGTGCCCTGCACGACACGTTCGATACGTGAATTGATAATAGCCCCGGCACACATCGGACAGGGCTCTAACGTAACGTACAACGTACATCCCATCAACTGCCATCCACCCAAATGACGGCAGGCACCGTCAATAGCCTCTATCTCAGCATGCGCTAGTGCATTGCCGACAGTTTCTCGGCGATTACGCCCCGTACCGATGATGACGCCATCCTTCACGACAACGGCGCCAACAGGCACCTCTCCTTCTGCTGCCGCTTGACATGCTAATGCAAGTGCAGCCGTCATAAATATCTCGTCTTGATTCTTTTCACACATTAGACGATCAACTCCAAACCGGTCAGACCAATAAACACAATCACCGAAATAACGAACGCGGGCGCTTTAAAAAGTGTCGCAAACCGCTCCCCTGTTCCTAAGCACGAATGACTGCGTTGAATACGTAGTTGGGATCCTCGCACAAATAATAATACCAGCAGGGCAATACCACCGATTATGGCTAAGCCATAAATGATAAAGGCGTAGAAAAAGCCGGTCGCGTTCTCGGAGAGCGAAAAGCCAAAGTATTCCATACACACCGAGAGTGCATTGTTCGCAAAATGAACTGCCATCGATAACCGCAGGGAATTGGTGGATACGTATAACCATCCCAATACCAAACCAACGATAATGGCAAAGGGAATCTGTCGGATGTTTCCGTGCATTAGACCAAACAGCACGGATGACACCAAAACAGCAAACCAATCACCAAAGGGACGTAGCACCCGCAATACACAGCCGCGGAACACTGCCTCCTCCAGAATGGCCGGTAGCACAGCAATGATAAACAAATTCAGTGCAAGACTGATGGGGGTCCTCTCCATCATATCCGGCATTTCTGGGATGGGGAAATTAAAACGCTCCAGTATCGTTAATAGAATACTGGTGACAATGTTGGCTCCCATACACACACCGATAGAACCCAGCATAGCCAAAAAGGTAACCCCTCCGGTTAATGGCGCACACTTCGGCCTTAATGAGAACAGGCGGCGTTTCCCAATCAGCATCGTCAGCGGTAATCCCATAGCCAGGACGTATACCACCGCATATACGCACAGATAGGCCGTATTGCTTAAACCCAGTTGATCCAATGCGAGAGCACCGGGCGCCACAACGCCAAACAAGGATAAGATCAGCACAACCAAAGGATATGCAAACTGCATTGTAACAGTTAAAAATAGCATTTGAGCGCCAACAAAGGCGGCCGCCGAACGAAGCTCTAGCCGCTCGGAATATTGCGGCGGTATGGGTGGTGGATTAAACGGCGGGGTGTAACCGCAAGGATTAGAATATGAGTAGTTCATCGCTTCACCTTCAAAAATCCATTCTTTCCAGTTAATTCTACCACAAAACACAGAAAATGTACAGTTAAGTTTTTGTTAATTTTCCATTGCACAATTTACTTAAGTGTGCTAATATATATTGTTGATAAGTCAAAGCGGAGGTGTGTACTATGGACAATCGTCCAATCGGTGTATTTGATTCCGGTCTTGGTGGATTGACCGCCGTTCGTCATCTGCGGGATCTGCTTCCAAATGAGAATATCGTATACTTTGGAGACACCGGCCGCGTGCCTTATGGTACCCGTAGCCGCGATACCATTCGTCGTTATGCTGCCGAGGATTGCCATCTACTCTTACAGCACAACGTGAAATTCATCATCGCCGCTTGCGGAACCGTCAGCTCGGTTGCCCAGGATATTCTCTCGGATTTGCCGGTCCCCGCCATCGGCGTGGTGACACCTACCGCCCAAGCGGCAGTGTCCGCCACCAAAAACGGGAAAATTGGTATCCTCGGCACCTCTGCTACGGTGCGCTCCTCCTCGTTTGAACAAGCTGTTAAGGCTATCGACCCTGCCATTAACGTCACCGCTACCCCCTGCCCCCTATTCGTTTCTCTTGTAGAAAGCGGATGGATCCAGCCCGGTGATCCGGTTGCCGTTCCAATGGTACATCGCTATTTAACTGAGGTGAAGGCTGCCGATGTGGACACATTGATCCTTGGGTGCACGCATTTCCCGTTACTGGCACCGATTATTCAGCAAGAGCTGGGAAACCATGTAACTCTGATTGATTCCGGTCGAGAAACGGCCGCCTTATGCGCCCGGATACTTCAAGAAAAGGATCAGCTGGCAGACAGAGAAACAGGATACACGAAATATTATGTTTCCGATCAACCCGAGGGATTCAGTCAGGTGGCTGAAATTTTCTTAGGACAGTCTGTAGAGCAGGCGGTCGAGATGGTGCGCCCCACCCGTTTAGAGAAAGGGAAAGTATGAACGCATTAATTAAAATCACCGGTACCCAGACCGCTGACGGCGAGCAGGACGTGATCGAACTGACCACCAACGGTACACTGGAACGTGCTTCCGAGGGTTGGGTGCTATGCTATAACGAAACTGAAGCCACCGGTATGGAAGGCACCGTTACCAAGTTAGATATCGCCCCCGGCCGGTTGAATCTGATGCGTTCCGGCACACATCCCAGTATGCTGATTCTGGAAAAGAACCGACGTCATCACTGCAACTACCACACCCCATACGGCACCATTGATCTCGGAACCTACACCTCTGAGTTGGAGTACAACTTAGACGATCATGGCGGAGAGGTGCAGTTCAGTTATACCCTTGGCTTTCATGGTGGAATCAGTTCTGCCCATACCGTTCACATCACAGTGCAGGAGGAAAAATAAATGTCTGCGATTGTTTACAATACCGAACTACAACTTAAAAATGCGATTTTAACCGCTGTCCAGGCGGCTATTGCCGTCGGCGAGCTGCCGGAAGGAGAACTCCCCGCCTTTGTCATTGAGGTGCCCGGTGATCGCACGCACGGCGATTTAGCCACCAACGTTGCGATGGTGTCGGCCAAGACCTTTCACAGTGCCCCTCGCAAAATTGCGGAAGCCATTGTGGCTCACCTTGACTTAGAGGGGACTTATTTTGAAAAAGCAGAGATTGCCGGCCCCGGCTTCTTAAACTTCTTCCTCTCCCCTGCCTATCACGGCGACATCGTTTTAGAGGCGGTGGAAAAGGGGGATGCGTTCGGTCGCTCCAACTTTGGCGGTGGTCATAAAGTCATGGTGGAGTACGTGTCTGCCAACCCTACCGGCCCTATGCATATGGGCAATGCCCGTGGCGGCGCACTTGGCGACTGTCTGGCCTCGGTGCTGGATGCCGCCGGCTATGACGTATGGCGCGAGTTCTACATTAACGACGCCGGTAATCAGATTGAGAAATTCGGCTTATCTCTGGATATCCGCTATCAGCAACACTTGCTGGGTGAAGACGCCGTAGAGCTGCCTGAGGATGCGTATCACGGTGACGACATCAAAGAGCACGCCGCCGGTTTTGCAGCCATCCACGGCAATGCCTATCTTTCTGTTGATACGGAGGAACGAAGAAAAGCGCTGATTGACTATGCACTTCCGTTGAACATTGAGAAAATGAAGGCGGATATGGCCAAGTATCGCATTATCTACGATCGTTGGTTTACCGAGTCTACCCTTCATAATAACGGCGAGTTAAAAGAAATCATTGATATCCTTACCGAAAAAGGATTGACCTATGAGAAGGATGGCGCCCTGTGGTACAAGGCCGGCGAATACGGCGAAAAATACCAGCCCAAGAAGCACCTGAACCGCGATGGCGAAGAGGAAGGCATCAAGGATGAGGTACTGGTACGTGCCAATGGTAACCCCACCTATTTCGCCGCGGATATTGCTTATCACCGCAACAAATTCCTTCGTGGTTACGAAACCCTCATTGACGTCTGGGGCGCCGATCACCACGGTCACGTAGCCCGTATGAAAGGCGCGATGGATGCCGTCGGAATGGATGGCAATCATCTGAACGTGGTATTAATGCAGCTGGTGCGCCTAGTGCGGGATGGTGAGATTGTCCGTATGTCCAAGCGCTCCGGTAAAGCCATTCAGCTCAGCGATCTGCTGGACGAGGTTCCGGTAGATGCCGCCCGCTTCTTCTTTAACCAGCGTGAAGCCAATACTCAGATGGAGTTTGATTTGGGTCTGGCTATTGAGCAGTCCTCCTCCAACCCCGTTTACTACGTTCAGTATGCCCATGCTCGCATACACTCCATTTTCCGTAAGATGAGAGAAAGTGGTGTTGAAATCCTGCCTGCGACTGCTGAGCAGTTGTCTCTGCTGACCACCTCTGAAGAGCGAGAGCTGATCCGTCACCTCTCGTCTCTGGAAAAGGTTGTGATCGAGTGTGCTAAGAATTATGACCCCTCTGGCATTACCCGCTTTGCTATGGAACTGGCTACGCTGTTCCATAAGTTCTATAACAACTGCCACGTTTCCGGTGTAGAAACCGATCTGATGATGGCACGTCTCGCCCTGTGCGATGCGGTGCGCATCGGCCTGCATAATGCCTTGACTATGATGAAGATCGAAGCGCCCGAATCTATGTAAAGTTTTTCGACTTTACAAGTGAAAACCCCTATAATTTCAACTAAAAAAGCACGGTATGCTCGCGCATACCGTGCTTTTTTACATATTTTACTCTTCAGTTACCTGATCAAGAATTTCACAGATTTCGTCCGCTCCCTCACCGGTAACAGCAGAGAATGGTATTACCATAACGCCCTCTAAGTCGGAAAGAATGTCATCAAAAGCAGCCAACCTTTTGGCTCTCTCCGACTTGTTCAGCTTATCCGCTTTCGTTAGCACAATAATAAAGGGAATTTCTCGCTGTACCATATATTCCAGCATCTGATAATCATCTCTGCTGGGATCATGGCGCATATCCCATAGCTGTACGACCAAACGCAGATCCCGATCATCATCGAAGTATCCTTCAATTAATTCCGACCACCGGCGACGCTCTTTGTCCGATACTTTCGCATAGCCATACCCGGGCAAATCCACCATACGCATAGAATCCAAACGATAGAAGTTAATTGTCGCGGTCTTACCGGGAGTCGCACTGGTACGAGCAAGGGCCTTACGATTCACCAAACGATTAATTAGAGAGGATTTACCCACATTAGAACGTCCGGAAAAAGCCACCTCCGGCAATGTGGAGCTCGGCAACTGGGACGAGATACCCGCCGCCATCTCAAATGCAGCAGAATGCAAGTTCATAGCCTTACCTCCCTATTACCGAGCCACAGACGGATCAGCGGTTAAAGCGTGGCCGATAACCGTATCCAGATTACGCGCAGGAATGAAGCGTGTCTTTTCCTTCACAACAGCATCCACTTCACTCAGATCCGGCTGATTATCCTCCGGAATAATGACAGTCGTCATATGGTGTGTATAGGCAGCCATTGACTTTTCTCTCAGTCCGCCGATGGCCATCACACGCCCACGCAAGGAGATTTCTCCGGTCATTGCCACATCACTACGAACAGCAATACCGGTTAAAGCAGACACAATTGCCGTCGCCATAGTTACGCCTGCAGAGGGACCATCCTTTGGTACAGCGCCCTCCGGAACGTGGATGTGAATATCCTTATTCTTATGAAAATCCTTATCAATGTGCCAATCCTCTGCCCGAGACCGCACGTAACTGATAGCAGTTTTGGCTGATTCCTTCATCACGTCGCCCAAATTACCGGTCAATTCCACCTTACCGGTACCATCCAGCACAGCTACCTCGATGGGCATAGTGGCGCCACCTACAGCGGTCCATGCCAGGCCGTTTACGACACCAATCTCATTCCGTCGATTATAATGATCCGGCTTATACTTTTGTGGGCCAAGATATTCTTCCAAGTTCGAAACTGTCACCGAAACACTTTCGCTACTGCCCTCTACCAAAGCGGTAGCCGTCTTGCGGCACAGATTTGCCAACTGTCGCTCCAGCGTACGCACACCCGCTTCAGAGGTATAGCACTCGATGATTTTATCCAGCGCTCCGTCGGTCAGCTTCAGCTGTTTGCTGGACAACCCGTGCTTCTTCATCTGTTTTTTCAGCAAATGACGCTTGGCAATCCGTTTCTTTTCCTCGGCGGTATAACTGGATAGCGTGATAACGTCCATACGATCATATAGCGGCGCAGGAATCGCCGAAGCGTCGTTAGCCGTGGTAACAAACATCACCTCAGACAGATCAAAGGGCAGATCAATATAGTGATCACGAAAAGCGTTGTTCTGCTCGGTATCCAGCACTTCCAGCATTGCCGAAGCAGGATCACCACGGAAATCATTGCCCATTTTGTCAATCTCATCCAATAGTATAAGCGGATTTTTGGTACCAGCCTGCTTAATAGCCGCGATGATACGTCCGGGCATGGCGCCGACATAGGTACGGCGATGACCGCGAATCTCAGATTCATCACGGACACCACCCAAAGATACCCGCACATACTTACGTCCCATTGCTTCGGCAATAGAACGGGCAATGGAGGTTTTCCCAACGCCGGGAGGACCTACCAAACAGAGCACCTGTCCCTTCATTTCGGCGGACAGCTGACGTACTGCTAGCGCCTCAACAATGCGCTCTTTCACCTTCTGCAGACCATCATGGTCGCGATCCAGTATTTTGCGCGCACGTGTAAGGTCTAAGACGTCCTCGGTAGTATTATTCCAAGGAAGAGCAAGGCAAGTGTCCAGATAGGTGCGTACCACCGTCGCCTCGTGAGAGCCGGGGGGCATCTTACCCAATTTACGGGTTTCTTTCAGCAAATAGCTGCTGATTTCCTCCGGCAGTTGCAGTTCATTGATTGTCTTTATGTACTCTCCGGATTCCTCCAGAGGGTCATCACCCTCACCCAGTTCCTCGGAAATGGCACGAATCTGTTCCCGCAGATAGTACTCCTTTTGGTTCTCGTCCATCTGCTCCTGAACCTTTTCTTCGATCTTCTTCTCGAGTTCCAGGATCTGGCATTCCCTATCCATAATGCGTAGCAGCGTCTCCATACGGGTGGACACCGTCTGCAGGTTTAGAATGTGCTGCTTCTCCTCTATGGGCATATTCAGGTTGCTGGCTACGTAATCTGCCAGATGTCCCGCATCCTTATCGGAGGCAACGGCAAACATCACGTCGGGAGCCATCTTTGGCACCAAATCGGTATACCGTTCGAACTGCTGACGACATTCACGCACCAAAGCATCCTCCAGTAAAGCAGGAGAAACAGGGCGATTTTGACGCTCTTCTACTACAGCGACGAAGTAAGGGTCTATCTGTAGCAATTCAACGGCTGTTGCACGGTATTCGCCCTCCACGATGATACGGAAGTTATCGTGGGGCAGCTTCACGATCTGCCGCACATGGGCTACCACGCCCATACGGTAAAGATCCTTCGGCTTAGGATCGTCAATGGACGTATCTTTCTGAGAAACCAAGAAGATGCGCTGATCGTTCTCCATAGCGGCATTGAGCGCAGCAACAGATTTTAAGCGACCCACGTCAAAATGGATGACCGTCTCCGGAAAGCATACTAATCCACGCAACACCAGCATAGGCAACGTGGAGAGACGATTTTCACGATTCATAGAATTCACCTCGCAAGAAAAATCGGTCGGTCTGTCAAAACATACCGACCGATCGCGTTTAAGAGTTCACCGCTTTACGATTCACGGTGGTTTTAGATTTCTGTGCCGCTTTGCGGCGGTTCTTTTTGTCCGGATTATATACAATATCCGGCTGAGCACCGTCGGTTACACAGGCGGCAGTTAAAAGCACCTTTTCAACTGTGGGATCAGAAGGTATGTCGAACATCAGTTGAGTCAGCAGACCTTCCATTACCGAGCGCAGACCACGGGCACCGGTTTCCCGCTTTAGGGTCTCCTGTGCCACGGCTCGCAGCGCGTCATCGGTAAAGATCAGCTCCACTCCATCCAATCCGAAGAGTTGTGTGTACTGTTTTAACACAGCATTCTTCGGCTCCGCCAAAATGCGTACCAGTGCATCCACGTCCAGTGCCTCAAGGGTAGTAATCACGGGCATACGGCCTACCAACTCCGGAATCAAACCGAATTTGACCAAATCCTGCGGAACCACCTGACGCAATAATGCCGCATCGTCACTCTTTTTGGACTTCACCTCATTGCCAAAGCCCATCGCTCCGGCGCTGACGCGCTTTTCAATCGTCTTGGTTAGGCCGTCAAAAGCTCCACCAAGAATAAATAGAATATTCGTGGTATCGATCTGAATAAACTCCTGCTGAGGATGCTTGCGACCTCCTCCGGGCGGCACGTTCGCTACAGTCCCCTCCAGAATCTTCAGAAGTGCTTGCTGAACACCCTCACCGCTTACATCACGGGTAATGGAAGGATTTTCACTACGGCGAGAAATCTTATCTATCTCATCCACGTAGATAATGCCTCTCTGCGCCTTTTCAACGTCGAAATCCGCGGCCTGAATCAAACGAAGCAGGATGTTTTCCACGTCCTCGCCAACATAACCGGCCTCGGTTAACGTCGTTGCATCCGCAATCGCAAAGGGAACGTCCAACGCTTTTGCTAGGGTCTGTGCCAAAGCAGTTTTACCTACACCGGTGGGACCCAGCATCAGAACGTTGCTCTTACCCAGCTCTGCATCCATATCGTTGCCATAATAAATGCGTTTATAGTGATTGTAGACCGCCACAGCCAAGGTCACTTTTGCGCGATCCTGACCAATAACGTATTCGTCAAGACGCGCCTTGATCTCATGGGGCGTGGGTAAAGTCGGGGGTGTAGCATCCTTCTGAGCAGAGCGGTGCCGCACCGGAATCTCTTCAGGATCCAGCAGTGTCTGGCACAGCTCAATGCACTCATTACAGATAAACACGCCGGGGCCGGCAATTAGCCGCTCCACTGCTTCTTGGGGTTTACCGCAAAAGGAACAGCAGACACCCGACTGCATCGTGTCATTCGTAGACATAGTCTTTTACCTCCGAAAGCGCTCGATTAGGGGCGTTTCTCAACAACCTTATCAATAATGCCGTACCGAAGAGCATCGTCCGCGGTCATCCAGTTATCACGATCGGTATCCCGCTCAATAATATCCAACGGTTGACCGGTCAGCTCCGACAGCATCCGATTCATACGATTGCGCACAAACAGGATGTGATCGGCCTGAATCTTAATATCCGAGGCCTGTCCCTTGGCACCACCTAAGGGCTGGTGGATCATAATCTCGCTATTGGGCAGCGCCAGACGCTTACCCTTCGCACCGGCGGCCAACAGGAAACTACCCATGCTGGCGGCGAGGCCCACACAAATGGTGGAAACATCACACTTAATGTACTGCATCGTATCATAAATCGCCATACCGGCAGAAATAGAACCGCCGGGACTATTGATATAGAGGTGAATATCTTTATCAGGATCCTGCCCCTCCAGATAGAGCAGCTGAGCCACAACCAAGGAAGCCGTGGTGTCATTCACTTCGTCAGAGAGCATAATAATGCGGTCATTCAGCAGACGAGAAAAGATATCATAACTGCGCTCACCGCGGCTGGTTTGCTCAACTACGTACGGTACGAAACTCATAGGGTTCCTCCCTTTCAATCATTCAGTATAGGCGAAATTTCCCTGCCCATAAAGTATGAGCAGGGAAAATATCAGTTAAACAAATAACGGAAAATTACTCCGCAGACTCACCCTCGGTAGTGATAGTGGCTTTGCTGCGAATAAACTTCATAGCCTTCTCGACGGCAATGTCCTCAGACAGAGCAGCGGCAGGAATGGCAGCCTTAACCTGCTCCACTTCCATACCGTACTGATCGGCGAATTTCTTAAACTCAGCCTCAAGTTCCTCATCGGTTACGGTGATCTTATCCGCCTTAACCACGTGCTCGAGAGCCAAACGCACCTTAACCTGCTTCTCAGCCTGCTCACGGAAGCTCTCACGGAACGCATCGGCATCCATGCCGGTGTACTGCATATACAGATCCATGCTCAGGCCCTGGCTCTGCAGACGATAGGCAAAGTCCTGAATCCGATCATTGATGGTGTTCTCAATCATTGCAGCAGGGATATCCGCCTTCATGCACTTGATCAGACCCTCAGCAATCTTCTCATCCACCTCATTATCGGCAGCAGCATTGCGCTGATCCTCCAGACGCTTCTTAGCATCAGCCTTAAACTCTTCGACGGTATCAAAATCGGTGCAATCCTTGATCAACTCGTCATCGATTGCGGGGATCTCTTTCTTCTCGATTTTGTGCACCTTGCACTTGAATACGGCAGGCTTGCCGGCCAACTCAGCAGCGTGATACTCCTCAGGGAAGGTCACGTTAACGTCCAGCTCGGCGTCCACAGCGGCGCCAACCAGCTGCTCCTCGAAGCCGGGGATAAACTGACCGGAGCCCAGCACCAGAGCGTGATTCTCAGCCTTACCGCCGTCAAAAGCAACGCCGTCAACAAAGCCTTCAAAATCGAAGGTAACGGTATCGCCCATCTCAGCAGCACGATCCTCAACGGAAACCATACGGGCGTTGCGCTCCTGCAGACGAGACAGCTCGGCATCAATATCCTCGTCCGTGACGACAACGGCGGGACGGGTGATCTTCAGGCTCTTATGGCCACGCATCTTAACCTCGGGCTTAACGGTGATAATCGCCTTGAACACCAAGCCCTCAGGACCAACAGAGACTACATCCAGATCAATCTTATCCTCAACGTACTCGTACTCGGACTCCTTGATAGCGGCATCCAAAGCAGAGGGATACACATCATTCATAGCGGTCTCGTAGAACACGCCGGTGCCGTACATTTTCTCAATCATCGCACGAGGAGCCTTACCCTTGCGGAAGCCGGGGACGGACATCTTCTTGACGTCCTTCTTATAAGCAGCGTCAACCGCAGCGGCAAAAGCAGCAGCGTCAACCTCGATTTCCAGCTCAACGCGGCCATTTTCCAGTTTAGTAGCAGTTTTTAAACTCATTTTTGTTTCCTCCTAAAGCATTGCTTTCTATATAGCGCGCCTATTATAACATATACATTTTCATTTGGCTACACTTTTTTGTAAATTATTTGAAAATCTTTTTTATACCATCAACGCACTAGAATCGGACAGAATTGCAGCGCATCTGCAGATATCAATTCATATCGTATACCTTCGACGTCACCCTGCACAGCCAGACGAATCCCCTTACTGTGAATGTGACCGTAATAACAGCGTTTGATCTCCTCTTCTTTCAGTACATCCAGTATTTCAGGACACATCTGATCAGCATAAAGGGGCGGATAATGCAGAAACACCACAGGCTCTAATCCGGTCTCTTTTGCAGCGCGGATAGATGTACGCAGTCGCCCGGCCTCTCGTAGCAGTACCAAACGATCCGCATCCTCCTCAGCGTCAAAAAACCAGCCACGGCTACCGCAGACGGCAAATTTATTATCTACTGCCACAGCATCATTATGAACAATGCGCAATGTGTCAAAGCCATTCTGTTCGAAAAACAGGTCCATCTGTCGCCGGGTCGTCCACCAGTAATCGTGATTACCTTTTAGAATCAGTTTTTTTCCGGGCAAATCATTTAAAAAGGCAAAATCCGCCTTGGCTTGATTTAGATTCATCCCCCAGGATATGTCACCGGCAATCACAACCGTATCCGTATCCGTTACTAAGTTGCGCCAGTGATGTTCAAGTCGGGTTACATAATCATCCCAACCGCCAAATACCGTCATCGATTTATCGGTACCAAGGGACAAATGCGTGTCGGCAATCGCAAATAATGCCATTGTCTCCCCTCCCGATCAATCCAGATGCAGCATACGATACACCGCAGACTGCATTTCGGTCGGATTATTGCCGCAAACATCCGTAAAGCGAATCACCTTGTCACGCAAAGAAGCCAGCGGAGACGGGATCGGACAGCCGGTTTTCACATTTAACTCTGCTAATTGATCATAGGGCTTCTCCGATTCAGCGCCTCCCAGTGCATCCAGGATGGCGGGAGCAAATTTATAGGGACTGGCTGTGGATGCAATCACCGTGGGCGTGGTGTCACCGGTATTGCTGCGATAATTCTCGTACACAGCCATAGCCACCGCAGTGTGTGTATCGCACAGATAGCCATCCTGCTCAAAGATTGCTTTAATGGTAGCGGCAACTTGGTCGTCGTCCGCGCTTCCGCCAACAAATTGCTCCTGAACAGCCGTGCGCACCGCATTAGAAACCGTATATTTTTTCTCGGCCTTGAGCGCCGTCATCAGCTCCGCAATTTCTTCACTGTTTTCGCCGGACAGATGATACAGCAGGCGCTCCAAATTAGAAGAAACCAAAATATCCATTGACGGAGAAGTCGTTGTATAGAACGGGCGGTTACAATCATAAACTCCGGTTTCGAAGAAATCGGTCAGAACACGATTGCGATTAGAAGCGCAGATGAGTTTATTGATGGGCAGACCCATCCGTTTTGCATAATAGCAAGCCAAAATGTTACCAAAATTGCCAGTAGGTACGACCACGTTGATGAGATCGCCATTCTGTATTTTTCCCTTTGCTAGCAAATCACAATATGCAGAGATATAGTACACAATTTGAGGTACCAACCGTCCCCAGTTGATTGAATTAGCACTAGAGAAACGCAGATTATTGTCAGCTAATTTTGCCTTAACAGTATCGTCGGTAAATAAGGATTTCACGCCGGTCTGTGCATCGTCAAAATTACCACGAATAGCGCTAACCCCCACATTATCACCCTCTTGGGTGATCATCTGAAAGCGCTGCATTTCGCTGACGCCGTCTACGGGGTAAAATACAAGGATCTGAGTGTTCGGAGCATCTCGGAAGCCCTCCAGTGCCGCCTTACCGGTATCACCGGAGGTTGCCACCAAAATTACGATTTGCTGACCGGAGGCTGTTTTTTCAACAGACACACGCATTAAATGCGGTAAGATCTGCAGCGCTATATCCTTAAAAGCGCAGGTTGGGCCATGCCACAACTCCAAAACGTGTCGCCCATCTCCCATATCATAGAGAGGAGCAATGTCAGGAGTGTCAAATCGCTCACCATAAGCAGCGGCGCAACATGCCGCCGTCTCCTCTTCTGTAAAATCAGTCAAAAATCGAGACAGAATCGACGTGGCACGGTCTTTATAATTCATCGGCACCCAGCTTGATAGGTCATTTGCTGTGATTACCGGGAATTCAGTAGGGACGTACAGTCCGCCCTCCACCGAAATACCGCCGGCAATCGCTTGCGCCGCCGTTACCTTGATTTTGTTGTTTCGTGTACTGGTGTAATGCATAGTTCATTCCTCGTTCCTTGTGTTTTGCGCCCAATACCGGGCAAAGAAATCCCGTGCATTGGTATATAAGACAGCTCGCAGAAGCTCCGATGACCAACCGGATTCCTGCAGATACTGCATTATCCTTTTCATCACAGAGATGCCGTCCCACGAAGCAGGGGCTGTCATCCCATCAAAATCCGCTCCGAAACAGAGCGTATGCTCTCCGCCCAGCGACAGAAAATGCTCCAGATGGCGGCGTATGCACTCCATTGATTCATCGCCCAAATGCCCCGGATAAAGCGATAAGCCGACAAGGCCGCCTCGCTCTCTCACAGCGCAGAATTGCTCATCCGTCAAATTGCGAGGATGTGGGTGCACCGTGGCGCAAGCCGTGTGAGAAACCACGAAGGGGCGTTTTGCCAACATAGATACTTGTTGAAAACCAATCCTGTTCAGATGGGCAACGTCCACAACGATTCCACACTCTTCCATGGCACAAACAGCCCATTCTCCGTCAGAGGTCAGGCCCTGATCAGATCCGAAACAACCACTACCCCAGTAATTATCTCCATTCCAGGTCAGCGTAATCATTTTCACTCCACGGCGGTGGAGCCAACGCAGATACTCTGCATCAGGACATAATGCCCCGCCGTTCTCTACAGCAAGAATGGAATGACATCCATCCTCTTGAAGAAAGAGATCGTTCGTACTGTCAACAGTGTAAAAACCATATGTTTTTTTCCAACGGTCGGCTACAGCCAACAAGGCGGCGCACTCCCGTCTGGCATCGGTCACCGTCATCCCATCGGGGATCCAAGCAGCAAACACTTGATACCACGGCGTATAGATAGCGCCGCGCCTCAAATCCACCGCACCGCCTTGAACAGCAATATCAGCCTGATGATGCAATCCTTTACCCAGTGTGTCACAATGTAGATCAAAAAGCTCCACACAAATCCCCCGTCTCATAGGCAGCCATGATGTGGTTGATCTCCACCGCTTTCAAGCCGGAGGTATCTGTCACCACCTCAATGACGTCAAAACGAGGCTGTAACGCAGACGGATATTTACTGAGATAAATCGCCGCCGTCTGGATTAAACGACGTTGCTTAGCAATCGTTACCGCTTCACGGGGCGCATACATCGCATCTTGCCGTCTGGTTTTTACCTCTGCAAATACAATATAGCCATCCACCGTAGCAATTATGTCAATTTCACCTTGTCGGCAACGGTAGTTTGACGAGAGTATCCGATATCCCTTTTCTCTCAAAAAGCGGGCAGCCATCACTTCACCGACTGCACCTTTGGAAACTCCTGCCATTACTTCTCCCCCAAAATCTTCTTCAAAAAACTGGGGCGATGCTCCGGGCAGGGGCCAAACTCGCGCAATGCCGCCGTATGAGCAGCCGTTCCATAGCCTTTATGTACAGCAAATCCGTACTGGGGGTACGCTGCATCCATTTCGACCAAAACACGGTCACGGGACACTTTAGCAAGAATAGAAGCAGCGGCAATTGACTCTGACAAGGCATCGCCCTTTACAATAGTTTTGGCAGGCACACCAAGGCTTGGCGGGATTCGATTGCCGTCAATTAAGGCCAAAGCAGGTGTTTCCGACAGGCCGTTCACAGCCCGTGTCATTGCTAAATAGGTGGCACCCAAAATATTATATTGCTCGATTTCTTCCACCGTGGCAGAAGCAACACAGTAGGCAATCGCGTTTTCGATAATTAAATCATATAGTGCTTCCCGTTTCTTTTCGGACAGCTTTTTGGAATCGTTCAATCCCTCTATTGGACGATCCGGCGAAAGAATCACCGCAGCGGCGTAAACCGGGCCCGCCAGAGGACCTCGTCCGGCTTCATCCACACCACAAACGTGTCCACCGCAAAACTCGCGGAACTCCTGATCAAATTGAGGATCCAGCATATTGTATCATTCCTTCTTACGGCAGGGGGTCAAGTGTAATCCGCCCCAATTTGCCACCGCGATACTCATCCAAAAGCATAATCGCGGCACGTTCTGTATTAATTTCGCCACCGGAGATCAGCATTCCCCGTTTACGACCAACGTCCTGTAAAAGCTCGTACTTATCCTCGTTCAGAGGCTCAGACAGCTTATAACGCTCCACTAACACTTCAGGATAGTTTTGGCGGAGGATACCAAGCAATTCGCAGGCCATTTCCTCCATGTCCAGCACCTGATCCTTGATTGCACCGGTAAAAGCCAGCCGCATTGCAACGGTCTGATCTTCAAATTTTGGCCACAGCACACCGGGAGTGTCCAGCAACTGCGTACCTCCTTCGATGACAAACCACTGATTTTGACGGGTAACACCGGGGCGATCCTCCACCTTTGCCTTACCGCCACGATTCATACGGTTAATGAAGGAACTCTTCCCCACGTTCGGAATGCCTACAATCATCGCACGGATAGCGCGATTAGCTCCTTTGCTCTCCCATTTTTCCAGCAAAACATGGAGTAACTCCCGTAACGCAGGCTCAAATTGGTTGCAACCGCGACCACTTTTGCAATCGACGGCGATGGCGGCCAAGCCTTGCGCCTTAAAATACGCAAGCCAGCGCCGATTGGCGTTCTCATCTGCCAGGTCCGCCTTGTTCAGGATGATCATACGAGGCTTGCCTGTGGTAAGAGAATCCATTTCCGGATTGCGGCTGGACAACGGAATGCGGGCATCCACAATCTCAACCACCGCATCTACCAATTTCAGGCTCTCCTGAATCTTGCGGCGGGTACGTGTCATATGACCGGGGAACCACTGAATATTCCGGATCGCAGGCTGATCCATTTGTTCCATCGGCTGCTTTTCGGCCTGTTTAGAACGACGATTCTCCTGCTTCTTCGCCCTTATCGGTTTTGTGGGGCGTGTTGCAGGATGAGCATTCCTTTGATTCGTTTGTCGGCGTTTTGTAGCCATAGTTATTCTCCATTCGTGACAGTGCCCGGATTCGGTGCAATACGGTAAAGCACCCTACCTACCAAATGATCTAGAGATTGCGGCCCCAGTATACGGCTGTCCAAGGATTCGCTGCGATTGTCACCCATGACAAACAGTGTTCCTTCCGGCACTGTAACCTCTTTTGTCATACCATTGGTAGGTGTATATCCACCTCGTACGTACGGCTCTTCCAGTTCCTCTCCGTTGCGATACACGACGCCTTTCACAGCATCAATACGAATACGATCCCCTGCCAGGCCAATGACACGTTTGATCAGCGGCGTATCATTTTCACGGGTAAGGACCACAACGTCTCCGTAATGCGGCTCGTACATAAAATTGGACAGGATCAAACGATCCCCGTTTTGAAACGTATCTTTCATAGAATCGCCGCTTACATTAACAATACGTAACACGCAAGAAAACAGGAGTGCTACCACAACACCGGCAATGACAATAGCCGAGACCCATTCGAAGAAAAGTGAAAGAATTTTAGAGGGTTCATAGTCTACAGCCGATGTATTCTTTTTCATCGTCATAGGAGATTCCTCCATTCCAATCATTCGTAAATTGCTCCCATCGAGGATGGCGGCCATATACAAAACTGCGCCTTTCCTACAATGTCTTTGATCGAGACCATACCAATCTCCTTCATACGACTATCCTTCGATACCGTTCGATTATCGCCCATAACGAAGACAAATCCATCCGGAACCATTACTTTGCCGTTGATATCCCGAGGGACGTTGACACCCTGAATATACGGCTCAACCAGCGCCACGTCATTAACGCATACTTGGCCATCGATAATTTCTACCGAATCCCCCCCCACTGCAATCACTCGCTTGATCAGCGGAGAATTGGTATAGCGATCCACAACGACGATATCACCATAGGTATATTCGGAAGTAGAATAGGTTAGCAGCAGTCGGTCACCGTGCTGTAACGTCGGTACCATAGAGTCGCCATCCACACCAACAATGCGTAGCAGGTAAGTGATCAGTAAAACGATTACCGTTAACGATACCACGATAGCGCCAACCCAATCATACACTGCAATAGCGGCACGACGGCTCTGCTGACGAAACGTGTATTTATCGTGCTTTCCGTTCATAATGGCAACTCCTTTCCATCATAATGTACCATTATAACATATAATTTTCCCAAAATAAAGCAAAAAAGGGACTTTTCAGTCCCTTTTTTACAAAAAATCTTTGATTATTTAATGAGTTCCTTAACCTTAGCGGCCTTACCCACGCGATCACGCAGATAATACAGCTTGCTACGGCGAACCTTACCGTGACGAACCACCTTGACCGCAGCCACATTGGGGCTATGCAGGGGGAACACGCGCTCCACACCAACACCATAAGCCACACGGCGTACGGTGAAGGTCTCGGCAACGCCGCTACCCTTCTTAGCGATCACAGTGCCCTCGAAGGCCTGAATACGCTCACGCTCGCCTTCACGGATCTTCACGTCCACACGGACGGTGTCACCGATATTGAAAGCAGGAGTGCTCTCCTTCATGCTGTCACCGGAAATAATCTTCAATGCGTCCATAGTTCTTTCCTCCAAAAGTTTTCAGATGTTCATACCGAACGGTGTCGGCAGAGGACCACCCGCTTTAATGTCGTGGCATTACGCCTGGCATTAAACCCCACAGGATATACCTGCGGCAAAAAACGCCTGATATAATATAGCACAACCGTATTTAAAATGCAAGTGTTTTTTGAAAATAATATCAATTATTTATAAAAACTCTGTTCCATCCGCCTTCTCTAACCGCAGACGCAGGAATTGTGCATCAATTTCTTGATCTTGGGCAGTGTTTAAAGCGGTTAGAAACAGACCCGGGTTGATGTTCTCATCACTGCCGCAGGGCAAGGTCACGGTCATCACGCATTGATTCTCCCCTGCCGCTTCGACTGCTGCCTTGTCAAAATAAGGACGGATATCAATGGTTTTCATCGTCTTTTTCTTCGTGCGCTTTTCCACAAGGATCGCCGGCTGAGAAAGCATATCCGACACTACGTCGGCAGAACAAGCAAAGGTAATCTGATACACGGCGGCGGTCAATTCCTTCACTTTGTCCACCGCTTCCGCCGCAGAGACAGCGCAAATTCCCTCCGGTAAGGCATCGGATAACCGCTGCACCAGCAAACCGTAGTCCATATCCTCTTCCAAGCGAATATCCATTGTTTCACGTAGTCCCTCATAACCTAAAGAAAGAGGTGCAGCAAAGGTCAAATAAGGATGGCGATTAAAACCCTCTGTGTACCACAGCGGAATAGCGGCACGACGCACCGCACGGGTCATCGTGCGCATCAGATCCAGATGGGATACGTATTTCGCTCGTCCGGTCTTGGAAAAAACAATTCTAACGTTTTTCAACGCAGACACCCTCCTTCCAACACGCTGCACCGCATCCGGAACAAGCCTGACGGCAGTTCGGGGTGGTGACCGCAGCATGAGCCTGCTGGTTTTCTCGGATCAAGAACGCCTTTGTCACACCATAATCCAAGTGATCCCAAGGCAGAATCTCATCATATTCACGGCGGCGGTTGGCGTAGAATGCAGGATCCAAGCCACATTCATTAAATATCTCCATCCAGGCATCAAAGTCAAAGTGTTCGGACCAAGAATCCAGATTAAAGCCACGCTTGCAGCCCTCCTCCAGCACGCGGCACAGACGCCGATCGCCACGGGCGAGCACCGCCTCTAAGAAGCTTGTTTTAGCGTCGTGGTAGCTGAGCGAGATCTTTTTCGTGTGGATCGAAGAGAGCAAATGCTGCTGTTTCAGATCCAGTTGTTCCAACGTATCCTGAGGCTCCCACTGAAAGGGAGTAAAAGGCTTCGGCACAAAGCAAGAGGTGCTTAGAGAAACGGTAACGCCCTTCCCCTTCGGCTTATCCGGATTATTGTAGAAAGCGTTGACCACCTTTTGACCCAGCTGTGCGATCCCCTCAACATCCTCAAGTGTTTCGGTAGGCAGGCCAAGCATAAAGTACAATTTAACCGCAGTCCAACCACCTTTAAACGCTTTAGTAACCGTATTTAACACTTCATCTTCCGTAAGATTTTTATTGATGGCATCCCGCAAACGCTGGGTGCCTGCTTCCGGCGCAAAGGTCAATCCGGAGCGGCGCAATACATTTAGTCGATTGGCAAGTTCCTCAGAAAAGCCATCAATGCGCAGAGAGGGCAAAGAAATATTAGTGTGCTCCTTCTCTGCCCAATCCAGTAAGCGGTCCAAGAGCTCCTCCAGCCTCGTATAATCACTGGTGGACAAAGAGGACAGAGAAAACTCCTCATAGCCGGTGGTCCGGCACAAATCATGGCTTTGTTTATCAATAGTGTCCACTGATTTTTCACGGACAGGCCGATAAATAAAGCCAGCCTGACAAAAGCGGCAGCCACGGATACAGCCACGGAAGATCTCACTTTGCGCACGATCAAACACAATATCCGCATAGGGGACAACAAAGCTATCCGGATAATAGCAGTGATCCAAATCCTTAATGATGCGTTTCCGTACGGTCGGGCGCACACCGTCCAACGGCATAACCGCCGCAATCGTCCCATCCTCGTTATAACGCACATCGTATAATGAAGGCACGTACACGCCCTCAATATCGGCGCAGGCACGCAAAAAAGCCTTTTTAGAATAACCCTTATTCTTCCATTTTTTGTATAGATGAATAACCTCTAAATCGACCTCCTCGCCTTCGCCGAGAAAGAAGATATCTACAAAGTCTGCCAGGGGTTCCGGATTACATGCGCAAGGACCACCCGCCACGATCAACGGAAAGCTCTCGTCGCGCTCATCAGCACGTAGCGGTACGCCCGCCAACTCCAGCATATGTAAGACGGCGGTATAGCTCATCTCATATTGCAGAGTAAAGCCAATAAAATCAAATTCCCGAATGGGATCATGGCTCTCCAGTCCGTACAAAGGAATATGATGCTGCTTCATCAGTGCTTCCATGTCCGTATCCGGTGCAAACACACGCTCGCACCAAACGTCCGGCTCATGGTTAAACTGGCTGTACAGAATTTTCATCCCTAAATGGGACATACCCACCTCGTACAAGTCAGGAAAGCAAAAGGCAAACCTTACGGCCACCTCATCCTTGTTTTTAGTAACGCTGTTCAACTCGCCGCCGGTATAGCGGGCAGGCTTTTGCACTTTTAAAAATAGTTTTTCCAATCGATCCTTCATATGTAGACTCCTTGTCTTTTTCTCATATTCTGTCCCGAACGGGAAATAATCCAAATGATGGGGGGAATACAATGAAACGCATGGGGAAATACCTAATTGCCGGCAGTTTGGCCGGCATTTTAAACGGTTTATTCGGCGCAGGGGGCGGCCTGGTGCTGGTCCCTCTGCTCAGCAAGTGGATAGGATTGGAAGAGAAAAAAGCATTCGCAACGTCCGTGGCGATCATTCTTCCTCTCTCTGTGGTGGCCTTTATCCTATTCTGCCTGAAAGGCGGCAACGTCTGGGCAGATGCTCTCCCCTATCTGCTGGGTGGCATTGTCGGAGGGTTTCTGTCCGCCCGCTTATTCAAGAGCGTTTCAGCCGCATGGCTACATCGTCTGTTTGGCCTTCTTATGTTGTTCGGCGGCATTAAGGCGGTGTTGCAAATATGAATATCGTGCATTTTCTCATCGGCGCTGCCACTGGTATCATCAGTGGCTTCGGCGTGGGTGGAGGATCCCTATTAGTACTGTATTTAACTGCCCTTGCTGATGTCTCTCAATACACCGCAGGTGGCATCAATCTGCTCTATTTTATCGGTTGTGCTCCAGCCGCTCTCATTGGCCATATACGCAACCGAATGATCGAGGTAAAGGCTGTCCTTTGGTGCGTTGTTGCCGGTATCATCGCGGTAATCCCCACATCCATCCTAGCAGCAAACCTGGATACAAACCTCTTGCGACGCATGTTCGGTATCATCCTGATTTATGTAGGGGTTAAAGAATGGAAAACCGCACAGCACTCATCAAAGTTATAATGATGCATTTTACCATATCTTCTGATAATTTGCAACGAAAAACACCAAGCTTTCATTTGAAATTAATATTAAGATTAAAAAGGAAACGAAAAAAACGTAATTTTCGCAAAAAAACTGTTGACAAACCGAACATCATAAAGTATAATTATCAACGTTGTCGCAAGGCAATGTAATGGCCCGGTAGTTCAGCTGGTTAGAACGCTAGCCTGTCACGCTAGAGGTCGACGGTTCGAGCCCGTTCCGGGTCGCCACTTGCTGCTATAGCTCAGTCGGTAGAGCGCATCCTTGGTAAGGATGAGGTCTCCAGTTCAAATCTGGATAGCAGCTCCAAAAAATCCCGAATGCGAAAGCATTCGGGATTTTACTTTTTTTATTGCAAAATTAAATTGAGCAACAAGAGCGTAATGACACCGGGAACACCTAATAAAAACGCTGTTCCCCCGGTAAACCAGCCTACTCCCAGTCCAATACCGGAAAATGCCCCCAAGAGATGAACCAGCCCTAATGCACCAAGACCGGAAAAGGCAGACCGTGTCACTTGATGCACCGGCTTTCCACCACGAACAGCCGCAATCCAAACAAAGAGAGCAGTCAAAGTCGCAACAATTATTACCCCAATCTTCCAGCCATTCATACCTATCCCCTATTCATGCCACAAATGTGCTTTTTCCGTGCATGTGATTCCCTGCTGTCGTGCCGTTCGTAATAAATAACGGTACTGCGCCCGCAAGGATTCTAATTCAAATATGCATCCCTCCACTAAATCCGGATCGTTCTCCATCTGAAAACGAGATTGCACCGCATCAATCGCCGCACACACGTCACGGATTGCAACAATAATCGGATCCGGTGGCGTATCCTCCCGAAGTAACATCTTTTGCAAACGTATATGCATACTGTTTCATCCTTTCCGCATTATATCTATGAACAGTATGGCTTATATAGACGTGATTCAAACAAAAAAAGACTCCGTCCGCAGACAGAGTCTTTTTTATGGAACAATTTACCAGCTCAGCTCGCCATCATTCGTGTTGGAATTGGCGGCAGTAGTGGTCGTGGTGCCATGATCATGATCATGATCGTGATCGTGAGTGGTAGTGGTGGTAGTGGTGGTGCTAGAGGCATCACCGCTCTTTAAAGCCTCGTTACTCAGGAACTTGGTAACCAGCATACCGGCCAAAACCAGAACGAAGAAACCAATAGCGATAACCTTAGTCCACTTTGCCAGTTTCTGATCTAATGACTGAGCAGCGCCCTTCTCCATGAAAGAGTCGGCAGCACCGGAAATAACGCCAACGTTGGCCTGGCGGCCCTCCTGCAGCAGAACCACGAAAATGACCAGTAAGGAAGCGAGAATCAGGATAGCCCCGATGATCCACTCCCAAACGGATAAAGTAACACTTGCAGCTAACAAATTCAACATTTGAAATACCCTCCAAAACTATTTGGTATGAAATCCAACATATTCTAACACAAGTAAAATAGAAATGCAAGAGTTTTTTTACATCTAAGAATTATTAAAAGAAAAAGGGTAAAACTACATCCAGCAACGGTTATTGAATTTGTGCGTTTGCCATAACCGCTGCCGAAAACCGCCACCGATTCTTCGGCAGCGGTTTTCTTTTTTATAGTAAGGATAACTGCTCTCCGAAGTCCTCTGCCTGAGGCATAGCACCCGCAGCAGGCAGCGAGCGGGTACGATAGCGACTCTCCTTCGTCAGGGAGCCCGGCACGTAAGGCACCACGCTCTGCAAGGTATGACGGGCTTTCAGGGTCATCACCTGTACACCGATAGTGTTACGGGATGCCTTAGGCGCAATGGCACCGGTATGCAGCAACAACCGCCGTCCGGAGGTAGATGTCAGCAAGAATTCGCTATCCTGCGGCACGTAGAACGCCGCAATCAGCGGTGATTTCTCACTATATGCGCCTACCAGCTTGCGGCGATTAGCTTTGGTAGCATAGGCAGACATCTCAACTTTGGCAACCTTACCGTTTTCGTAGAAGAAAAGCATATAGCCGGTATATTCGGTCAGCACCGCCATATAACGGGTGCCCTCCCCCTCGGCAAAGCCCAGTTTAGCCGGGATATAGTCACCCATCACGCTGGCCTTGGTATCCTTAAAATCATTGGCATGGCTCTTATAGACCGTCTGCTGATCGCTAAAGAACAGCAGATCACGATTGTTGGAAGCCTCCACCGTTTGAGTGATCTCGTCCCCTTCTTTTAGCTTATGCTCACCGCTCATACGTAGGGATTGGGGAGTAATCTTCTTAAAGTAGCCGTCCTTAGTGAAGAAGAACGTACAGGGATAATCGGACACCTGCTCTTCTTCTTCCGTCTCTTCCACAATGTCGGTGGCGTAGATGATCTCGGTACGGCGAGGCTGACCATATTTCTTGGCAACCGCCTGCAGCTCGCTGATGATAATACGGCGAATACGGGCATTGCTCTTACGGATATCATCCAAATCTTCAACCAGCTTCTCCAGCTCGGCAACGTCAGCCAAACGCTTCACAATATACTCGCGATTCAGATGACGCAGCTTGATCTCCGCCACGTACTCTGCTTGGATCTTATCAATACCGAAGCCGATCATCAGATTGGGAACAACCTCAGCTTCTTCATCCGTTTCTCGAACAATTTCAATCGCCTTATCAATGTCCAGAAGGATCTTCTCAAGACCTTTCAACAGATGCAGACGCTCTTGCGCCTTGGTCAGATCGAAGTAGGTGCGTCGACGAACGCATTCCATACGGAAGCCGATCCATTCATCCAACAATCCGCGCACGCCCATAACCATAGGCACGCCGCCAACCAGCACGTTAAAGTTACAGCCGAAGGAATCTTCTAACGGTGTGGATGCAAACAGCTTGTTCATCAGCTTGTCCGGATCCGTACCACGCTTTAGATCAATGGTGATCTTTAGGCCCTGCAGGTCGGTTTCATTACGGATATCATTGATCTCCCGTACTTTTCCCGCCTTGACCAGATCCGTCACCTTGGCGATAATCGCCTCAATGCTGGTAGTGTATGGAATCTGTGTGACGTCAATGCAGTTATTGGATTTATCGTAGGTGTAGACCGAGCGCACTTTAATGCTTCCACGGCCGGTTTCATAAATCTTCTCCAGATCCTCACGCTTATAGATCAGCTGACCGCCGCCGGGGAAATCCGGTGCCTTGAGGGTAGAAAGAATATCGTGCTCCGGATCCTTCAACAGAGCAATGGTGGTCTCACACACCTCCTCCAGATTAAAGGAACAAATGTTGCTGGCCATACCGACCGCGATGCCCAGGTTATTGTTCACCAAAATGGTGGGGAAAGTCACCGGGAACAGCAGCGGCTCTTTCAGCGTTGCATCAAAGTTATCAACAAAATCCACTGCATCCTTATCGATGTCTGCAAACAGCTCAGCAGCAATAGGAGCCAGTTTGGCTTCGGTATAACGGGATGCAGCGCACTCCATATCCGTAGAGTAAGCCTTACCGAAATTACCCTTAGACTCCACGAAAGGATGCAACAGCGCCTCATTACCACGGGACAGACGCACCATAGTATCATAGTTCGCCGCATCACCGTGGGGATTCAATTTCATCGTTTCGCCCGCAATACGCGCCGACTTAATCAAACCACCCTTTAAAAGTCCCATTGTATACATTGTATACAGTACCTTACGATGCGAGGGCTTGAAACCATCAATTTCCGGAATGGCGCGAGACATAATAACGCTCATTGCATAGGGCATATAGTTTTCCCGCAGAGTATCTGTAATGAGCTGTTGCTCCACCTCGCCGGCACCGGAAATGTGAGCATTCTGCGGCAAACCCTTTTGAGGCTTTACTGCCTCTTTTTTACTTTTTCTTGCCATAGTGCTCACCTCCTTATGCCAGATCTAACATATCCAGATATTCGCCGCCATGTTCGGCAATGATTTTCTTACGGCCATCCAGATCATCGCCCAACAGCACGTCAAAGGTAAGGGCAGTTTCCTCTACGTCCGTGGGATTCACCTTAACCAAACGGCGGGTATCCGGATGCATGGTGGTCAAGGACATCATCTCGGGCTCGTTCTCGCCAAGTCCCTTGGAACGCTGAATCACGTACTTCTGTCCATCAATCTCTTCCAGAATTTTTGCTTTTTCGCTTTCGTTATATGCGAAATAGGTATCGGTCTTTGTGTTAATTTCATACAAGGGCGTTTCTGCAATATAAACGTACCCCTCTTCAATCAGGGTGGGGGTCAACCGATACAGCATCGCCAGAATCAAAGTGCGAATCTGGAAGCCGTCCACGTCCGCATCGGTGCAAATGATAATTTTATTGAAACGAAGCAGATTCAGATCGAAGGTAGCCAGGTTCTTATTGGATTTCGACCGCACCTCGACACCGCAACCTAAAATCTTCAGCAGGTTAACAATAATCTCACTCTTGAAAATCTTATCAAACTCCGCCTTAAGACAGTTCAGAATCTTGCCGCGCACAGGAATAACCGCCTGAAACTCCGAATCACGGGCCTGTACCACAGCGCCCATAGCAGATTTACCCTCCACGATAAACAACTCACGCTTACTTACGTCACGGCTACGGCAATCCACAAAGCCGGGGACGCGGGACGCAAGATCATTACTGGTCTGTAAGGTCTTTTTCAGATTCAGACGGGTCGTCTCCGCTTTTTCACGGCTGCGCTTATTGATCAGTACCTGCTCACACAGCTTGTCCGCATCCATTTTATTCTCGATGAAATAGACCTCTAAGCTGTGCCGCAGGAATTCGGTCATCGCCTCTTGAATAAACTTGTTATTGATTGCTTTTTTCGTCTGATTCTCATACGAGGTTTGCGTAGAAAAGGAGGAAGAAACCAATACCAAACAATCCTGCACATCCTGGAATGTGATTTTCGACTCATTTTTCAGGTATTTGCCATTCTTTTTCAGATAGGCATCAATCTGAGATACAAAAGCGCTCTTAACCGCCTTATCCGGACTACCGCCGTGCTCCAGCCAACTGGAGTTGTGGTAATACTCTAATAAACTCACCTTGTTGGAGACACACATTGCCACGTTCAGCTTCACTTTATATTCCGGCTTATCCTCACGGTCGCGACCCATACGCTCAGCCGACCAGAACTGTACCGGGGTCATGGCCTTTTCATCTGCATATTCCTTTACGTAATCAGCAATACCGTTTTCATACACGTAATCAGTATTGGTAAAGCTTCTCCCCTCTTGGTTGCGGAATTGGAACAGGATGCCGGGGTTGACGATCGCCTGGCGGCGTAGAACGTCATCAAAATACTCAATGGGAGCCGCAATCTCGGTAAATACTTGGATATCCGGCTTAAACTTAATCTTCGTACCGGTGTCCTTCTTGGTATAGGGCTCTTTCTTTAAACCTCCCACATTCTCGCCGTGCTCGAAATGCAAAGTGTACACAAAGCCGTCACGCTTAACCTCAACGTCCATATACTCGGAAGCGTACTGGGTTGCACAAGCACCCAAACCGTTCAGACCGAGGGTATAGTCATCGGTATCATACTTACCGCCTGCATACAGTTCACAGAAGATCAACTCCCAGTTAAAGCGCTGCTCCTTCTGGTTGAAGTCCACAGGGATACCACGGCCAAAATCCTGCACCTCAATGGAGTGATCCTCATATCGGGTGATAAGGATCTTCGAGCCATAGCCGGCACGAGCCTCATCCACCGAGTTAGACAATATTTCAAAAATGGCATGCTGACAGCCCTCCAGGCCATCCGAGCCAAACATAACACCGGGACGCTTACGTACACGATCGGCACCTTTCAGCGCGGTGATGCTCTCATTACCATACACGGGTTTTTTGGTCGCCATGAGAACGGATCCTCCTTAATTCAACATACTGTATTCCGACTTTATATTTTAACCTATATATTGGGGTTCTGTCAAGTCACCATTTTCAACATAGCATGAAAGAAAATTTGACGATTATACAACAAAATATTGACAGATAATCATTTAACAGCTATTATGAATGATAATAACCTTAGAAAGGGGCTTTTTTAAAATGCCTGACCCTGACCCTGCCGGTATGATTCTCATTTACGTCATTCTGTATCTGTTTCTATTACTGCTGTCTGCTTTGTTTAATATGTGCGACGAGGCATTTGACTCAATGGGCGAAACCCGCATCCGTGAACTGGATGAGGATGGCATCCGCAGCGCCGCAAAGATTCGTCGCATCACCAAAAAGCAGCGGCAATTCACCTCCCGCATTCGATTGAACACCGTATTCTGCGGCATTCTATGCGTAGTCATAGCGGTGCGATTCACATCCCCCTTAGCCGCCTGGTTGATGGATTTTACGGGTGTAATGGGACAAGCCTTTACAGCGAAACTGGCCTATGTTTTTCTGTTTTTCGTCTCATTTGTTTTGTTAGGCTCGCTGGGCAACCTACTCCCCCGTCGCTTAGTACATCTGAACTCTGAGGCCGTTGCCCTCAGCCTCGTAAATATCTTCTCCCTGTTCTTTACTGTCCTATATCCGCTTTATGGTTTGTGCCGCTTGATTTCATGGCCAATCGTCAAGATTGCCGGAATGGATCCCAATGAGGATCCCGACAAGGTGACCGAGGATGACATCATCGAGCTGATTGAAGACGTTGAGGAAATTGGCGAGTTGGAAGAATCACAGAAAGATATGTTGAACAATATCTTCGAGTTCGATGACATCAGCGCCGCCGAAATTATGACCCCACGCACCGATATGATTGCCCATGAGGTGTCGGATTCTCTGACCGATGCACTGAATTCTGCCATTGAAAACGGTTATTCACGGCTTCCTGTGTACGAAGAGGATATTGATCACATCATCGGCATCCTGTACATTAAGGATCTTCTTCCCTACGTTGGTCGCGCGCTACCTAAGACTGTCACTATCCGCACTCTGCTACGGGAAACACACTTTGTGCCCGACACGAAAAAATGTGATGAATTATTTGAAGAGATGAACGAGAAACACCTCCAGATGTCCATCGTGGTAGATGAATACGGTGGTGTAGCCGGCATCGTCACCATCGAGGATCTGCTGGAATCTATCGTTGGTAATATGCAGGATGAGTTTGATAACGAAGAAGATGAGGTTACACAGTTAGACGACGATTCCTTCGAGATTGACGGCACCCTGAGCATTGATGAACTGGGCGAGCTTCTCGGTCTAGAGTTCCCCGAGGGTGACTATGATACGGTCGCCGGTTTCCTACTGGATCTGTTAGGACATATTCCCGAAGAGGACGAAGAAACTGTTATCGAGTATGAGAACCTCACCTTTACAGTACAGGAAATGGACGACCGCCGCATTGAGCAGGTTTTGGTCTGTCGCACTCCTGTCACAGACGAGGGTGATCCAAATGTTGATTAATGTAAACGCCGCCGGTTTTCCGGCGGCGTTTTAAACCAAGAAAGGAGGCGTAGCATTGAAGCAGAACTATCAAGTTATGCTTGACCACACGTTAGAAAGCATACCAAGCAGTGGCAGAACACCTCGCTTGCTCCTCCACGCATGTTGCGCCCCCTGCTCCAGCTACGTATTGGAGTATCTAAGCCGTTATTTCGAGATCACAGTACTGTTCTACAATCCCAACATCTCCCCCGCTACTGAATTTGAACATCGTGCGGCAGAATTAGCGCGACTGATCTGCGAAATGCCACTGCAAAATCCGGTGAAGTGCCAGATTGCTCACTACGATCCTGCTGAATTCACTACTATCGCAACAGGACGCGAGCATCTGCCGGAGGGTGGCGAGCGTTGCACTGCCTGTTACCGTTTACGTTTAGAAGAAGCGGCACGCGCCGCCCAAAGCGGTGACTACGACTATTTCACCACTACCCTTTCCATCAGCCCGCTGAAGGATGCAGATCGTCTCAACGCCATTGGCGGCGAATTAGCATCAGCATACGGTATCCCCTATCTCTTCTCAGATTTTAAAAAGCGGGATGGATATAAGCGTTCGATTCAGTTATCTGCCGATTATGGTCTATACCGTCAGGATTATTGCGGCTGTATTTTTTCAAAGCGAGACGCTGAAAAACGCAAGAAAGAACAAAATTAGCGGTTGTAATTTCGCTGTAATTATGTTATACTGCGAAAAGCAACCATATTTGCGGGCGTGGTGGAATGGCAGACACGCTGGTCTTAGGAGCCAGTGCTTACGCGTGCGGGTTCAAGTCCCGCCGCCCGCACCAAAAATCGACAAGTTTCGAAAGAAGCTTGTCGATTTTTACTTTTTACTCTAAACTATTCACTCTTCAATAAAATCAAGGTCGATTTTTGGAAAGTAAGAAGTAACAGTGAATAGTGAAGAAGTAAAGGCATCCGCTTCGCGGATGATTTGAATTTCTGTGAGAGTTCGAATTCATACGCTATTCCACCGAAAATATCTTTTTCGTAGCCCATAGACAAGATAATAGCTTAATAAAACCTTAAAAATTAGTGCTTATACACCCATTGCGCATCCATATTTCCCGTGTTATAATTTCTTAAGCAAGTCTATCCAATAATAGGAATAAGGGAATTGAAAACGATGAAGAAAAAATTATTGCAAGGGGTAGTCGCTACCCTATGTGGCTGCATTATTCTGTTTGGATGCGCCTTACTAACTGTTAACTCCTACATCAAATCGTCCGTTGCCGATCGCATTATCGCAGCAGAAAATATTTCAGATCAATTTGATGCCGACTGTATTCTTGTACTGGGCTGTCAGGTCAAGGCGGACGGAGTACCTAGCCACATGCTGGAGGACCGTCTGCGTCGCAGCATCGAACTGTATAATATGGATATCGCTCCGAAACTACTAATGAGCGGCGATCACGGCAGAACGGATTATAATGAAGTAGGCACGATGAAACAGTATGCCATAGATAAAAATGTGCCCTCATCAGACATATTTATGGATCACGCCGGCTTCTCTACCTATGAAAGCCTGTACCGTGCCCAAGAGATTTTCGGTGTGCAACGTGTCATTATCGTTACACAGGAATACCATCTCTATCGCGCTCTGTATATTGCGGAACAGATGGGCCTGGAAGCGTATGGTGTGCCTGCTGACTATCGTACTTACTGGGGGCAGACCAAGCGTGAAATCCGAGAGATTCTTGCGCGATGCAAGGATATGCTGACCACCGCCTTTGAAGTGCCGCCCACCTATGGTGGAGAAACGATTCCCATTAGCGGCGATGGTAATCTGACCAATGATTAAAAAGACCCTCTGTGTATCATCACAGGGGGTCTTTTTATGAAAACAACATATTTTGTATAAAGGCATCGGCAAAGAAAGAGCTGGTAGCCAGATCTATGGATTGTGCTGAACGAAGAATTGCGAACAAATTCTCTCTGCATTGCGGGTCTAACAGCATTTTCTCTGCACCGCCAAGCGCTGCATTACCAACCAATTGGGCACGATGAATCAATGGTATCGGCAGTAAACCAATACGTCCAGCCTGCATCAAGTGCAAACTGTTACCAAAGCCTCCCGACAAATAGCATACCGCGACCTCTTCCATCGTTGCGCCGGCCGCGTGAAGCAACGTCTGTATGCCGGAACAAATCGCGCTCTTCGCCACTTGCAATGCATGCACATCTTCGACGGTGAGTCCAACGTTTTCTGCAAGAGAAAACTCCGCCTGCATCACACATCCGGAACGATCAATCTCCTCTAAATCCAGCAGGCAAGCAATAGCATCGATCAAACCGCTTCCGCAAACCCCTTTGGCTTTCTCTCCGCCAATGGTATGAGCCAACAACTGTCCATTCAATAGTACCACGCGGTCTATCGCGCCGGGATAAGCGGGCATACCGCAAGAAATTCCGACGCCTTCAAACGCAGGGCCGGCAGCGGTGGAGCATAAATATAAACAACCCTTATGCCATAGTGCCATTTCGCCGTTTGTTCCAATGTCCACAAGCAAGGCCGTGTCGGAGCGCTCACATAGACCAGTATGCTGAATGGCACACACCAAGTCCGCCCCTAAAAAAGCACCCACACAGCGAGGCAAATACACCGGTGTTTCTTTCGACATTCCCTTCAGCCCACAGGCACTTGCGGTTAATGTTTCGCCAAATAGCCGAGGGCTCGTAAATGGAGCTTTTACCAACGAATGCACCGACGTTCCGGTAAACAGGCATAGCATAGCGGTATTGCCGGTGACAACCACACTTTCGATTGCATCCATTGATACACCGGATTTTTGCGCTACTTCATACAACAGTGCCGTCACACCGGTCTGAACTGCCGACATTAGAGCCTGCCTCTCCCCTTTTATAGCCGCCTCGGCACGGGATAAAACGTCCGCACCCCAGGGAAGCTGCGGATTGGTAATAGCGGCATCGGCTAATCGCTTGCCATCGCTGTTATATAGAGCCGCCACCATTGTGGTAGTGCCGATATCCACAACGGCTCCATAGCGGGCAAAGACCGCATTTGCGTCGAGATTCATTATATTAGATTCAGTACAAATCTGCATTCGATCTGGCTCTTCAACGGTCACGGTGCAATCACCTTCTACCACTGTAAAACAAGCTAAGCGCATACCGGCAGACAGCTCTTCTGAAGATAAAAACGCCTTTTCCGCATCCGTCACCGGATTTACCTCTCCCCGGATCTTAACACGGCACTTTCCGCAGATACCTTTTCCGCCGCAGGGCAGAGCCAAGGCCGCGGTCACCATCGACTCCCGCAGGCAACTCCCCATCGGCACAGAGTATTCCTTTTTATTTATTCTGACCGTCGGCATCGGCTCACCTCCTCATACCGTTTTCTTTATCATAGTACAGTATTTCAAAGATGTAAATATCAAAATTTAAACCAAAAAAGAAATCATAACAATTTTTCACGCATCCACCTTGATTTCTTGCCTTTTTATATATGTCATGTTACAATACAGCCAAGAATGATGCAGGAGGACGTGTAATGAAAGCTTTATTAAAAGAGAAAGATAAAAACTTTGTCATTTTAAATTTGTCCGACCCTCAGATGAGCGATGGTGAATGGGCTGATAACCACCCTTTCAGAAGCATTATTGAATATACCGTTAAAGAGTTGGTACAGCGTGTAAAACCAAATCTGATCACCATCACCGGTGACGTCGCTTGGGCAGAGCATTACCAGTCCTATGAGGGATTGGCGTCCCTTTTAGACAGCACCGGTATTCCTTGGGCACCCGTGTGGGGCAACCATGATCACCAGTGCGGCATTGAGCCTCTTCAAAAAGCTGCAGAGCTGCTCAAACAGCATCCCTTCTGCTTATTTGAGGATGGAAACCCCGCTTTTGGCAGCGGAAACTACATTCTCACCGTCAATGAAGAGAATCGCCCCATTACGGCGCTGTTTATGCTGGACTCCCATAACTCCACCGAAATCGAAGAAAACGGCAAGAAAAAGTGGGCCTACGACAAACTCTGGCCGGATCAATTAGACTGGATTAGCACACAGGCAACTGCCCTTAAACAACAAGGCTATCAGGACGGCATTATGCTGCTTCATATCCCCCTATATTGCTATCGGTCGGCTGCGTTATCCATCTTTCCCGGCGGTCATGGCGGCGATGCGCCTTGCGGTGTGCAGCACGAACCGGTGTTTAGCCATCCTTACGAGGATGGTGCATTAGCGGTCATTAAAGACTCCGGTTTGATTACACACGTCTTAGCAGGACACGATCATAGTAACAATTTTATGATTGATTATGAGGGGATCCGCCTAATGTTTGCCGCCAAATCCGGCGCGGGCTGTTATTGGCAGGAAAAACTTAACGGCGGCACTGTTATTGAAATTGACAGCAACGGCATCTGCGATGCCCACCACGAGTTTGTGGATGTATCCCATCTGACCGAGGGCAAGAATATTGCCGAATTCAAATACGATTGGAAATAACAAAAGCACCCGGCTATCCAACGGATAACCGGGTGCTTTTGGTTTAATACATACCGTCCATACCGGCGCCGGCAGGCGGTGCAGGAGGCAGAGGCTCCTTTTTATCCGCCACCAAGCTCTCAGTAGTCAGCACCATTGCTGCCACAGATGCCGCATTCTGCAGAGCAGAGCGAGTCACCTTAGTGGGATCCACAATACCGGCAGCAAACATATCCACGTACACTTCCTTTGCAAAATCAAAGCCGTAGTTAAGCTGACCTGCCGTACGAATCTTGTCAATAATTACACTGCCCTCCAAGCCGGAGTTCAGTGCAATCTGACGCACCGGCTCTTCCAGCGCTTTCAGCACGATCTTGATACCGGTTTTCTCGTCACCCTCCGCATTCTCCAGCATCGGCATCAGCACCGAGGAAGCGTTGATCAGTGCCACGCCGCCACCGGCCACCAGACCCTCTTCCACAGCCGCTTTCGTGGCGGACAGAGCGTCTTCGATGCGGAGTTTCTTCTCCTTCATCTCCACCTCAGTAGCGGCACCGGCCTTGATCACCGCAACACCACCGGCTAATTTAGCCAGTCGCTCCTGCAGCTTCTCACGGTCAAAATCCGAAGTAGTGGTCTCAATTTGGGCGCGAATCTGCATCACGCGGGAACGGATCATCTCCGGATCGCCCATACCGTCAACAATCACGGTGTTCTCTTTGGTCACCTTAACCTGACGGGCACGGCCCAGCATCGGGATAGATGCCTCTTTCAGATCCAGACCCAGCTCCTCAGAGATCACCTGACCGCCGGTCAGGATAGCAATATCCTGCAGCATCTCTTTGCGACGGTCACCAAAGCCGGGAGCCTTAACCGCAACGCAGGTAAAGGTGCCGCGCAGACGATTGACGATCAGCGTGGACAGAGCCTCGCCCTCAACGTCCTCTGCCACGATCACCAGCTTGCGACCGGACTGAAGAATCTGCTCCAGCAAAGGCAGGATATCCTGAATATTCGAAATCTTCTTATCGGTGATCAGCAAATAAGCATCATCGATCACCGCTTCCATCTTGTCGGTATCGGTCACCATATAGGGGGTGATGTAGCCGCGATCGAACTGCATACCCTCCACCACCTCGGTATAGGTGTCGGCGGTCTTGGATTCCTCAACAGTAATCACACCATCGGCAGACACCTTCTCCATGGCTTCGGCAATCAACTGGCCGATAACAGCATCGCCGGCAGAAATGGTAGCAGTGCTGGCAATATCCTCAGTGCCGCTGACTTTCTTGGAGTTGGCCTTCACCTCGGCAACCACCGCATCCACGGCGGCCTGAATGCCCTTTTTAACACCCATGGGATTTGCGCCGGCAGCCACGTTTTTCATACCCTCTCGAATCAGCGCCTGTGCCAGTAGCGTTGCGGTCGTGGTACCGTCACCGGCCACGTCATTGGTTTTGATAGAAACCTCTTTTACCAGCTGTGCGCCCATATTCTCAAAAGCATCGTCCAGTTCAATTTCCTTGGCGATGGTAACGCCATCGTTGGTGATAAGAGGCGCACCGAATTTCTTATCCAGCACCACGTTGCGGCCACGGGGACCCATCGTGATCTTCACGGTGTTCGCCAATTGATCCACGCCGGACTGCAGCGCTTTGCGTGCGTCCTCGCCGTACAAAATAACCTTTGCCATACTCAGAACCTCCTAAAGAATACTCAATCTTCAACAACGGCCAGAATATCGTTCTGGCGTACAATAACGTACTCTACACCATCCAGCTTGACTTCGGTACCGCCATAGCGGGAAATCAGCACTTTATCACCGACATTGACGTACATCGTAATATCCTTACCTTCCACGTTGCCACCGGGGCCAACGGCAAGCACCTCAGCAATCTGAGGTTTCTCCTTTGCAGAGCCGGCCAGAATAATACCACTCTTCGTGGTCTCTTCCGCCTCAACAAAGCGAATGACAACACGGTCTGCCAACGGTTTAATCGACATATTCAAAACCTCCTAAAATAATTTTGTTAAAATTATTAGCACTCAAGTCGATTGAGTGCTAATATCATTGTAACCACTTTTTCAAAAAAATCAAGTGTATTTTGCAGAATAATTCGGTAGTTAACAAATATTTTACAATGATGCCATCGAAAGCACCTCTTGCTCAGCTCTAAGCGCCGCCAAATCGGAGGGAAGAACAAAACGAAAAGCATTTGTAATAATATTAAACGTCATTTTACGCGCATCAAAGCATTCCCCATCAACGTTACACACCATCGGCTTCGCAGCAAACACACGCATCGCTGTTCCTCGAACATGCTCCAAGCACGCAATACTATCGTGATCACCCTTCTTGTACTTACCTAATACAAACGGAATCTGTGCGCGAGGAATCTTCTTAACCAGTACAAAATCCAGCAGGCCATCATCCGTGATCGCTTTAGGCGCACCGTGATATCCGCCGCCATAATACTGTCCATTTGCTGCCAGCGTCATCAAATACCGACCATCACGGCGAATCATACCGTCGACGCTGTCAATCTCTATGGTCATATACTCACCGATCGGATGACAGAACACATCCACCACGGCAATGTTATAGGCCATAGATCCACTGACACCCGGTATATTTTTATAGCGCTGCATCTTTTGTCCAACCGATGCATCCATGCCAATGGATGCAATGTTCAAGGAAATACGGTCACCACAATCCACGGCATCCACAGGGTATGCAGTACCCTCAATCACTGACTCAATATTCAGAAACTGCTCACGCGAACCGAAACTACGCACGTAATCATTACCGGAGCCACATGGAATCACAGCTAATTCTACTTCTGTAGAACCAACAGGTATACCGCATGCCGTTTCCTGTAACGTACCGTCTCCGCCGCACGCATACAAGCGAACGGCGCCGCCCCTCTCACACTCTTCACGTGCAATACGGGTAGCAGCACCTGCCCCATCCGTCAGGCAGATACGATACTCCATCTCCGGATGACGGGAAAAATACGCATCGATCTTTCCTCGGAGTTCCAAAGCCATCCGATTTTTGCCGGCCACTGGGTTAAGGATAAAAATATGTCGCATTTTTACCTCCTTGCGTTAATGCTGCCGTAAAGCCGGAAGCGTTACATCACTTATAATACATATACAACTGGCACTTTAACATACCGTTATACAACTTTCTGCGCTTATCCGCAGGACGTCCAAACAACTGTTCAAACTGCTCGTGGGGACTGATAATCGCATAACTCCAACCAGGTTTTGGAACGAATACCTTTCCCATCACACGATACAGTTCCTCCGCCGCCTTAACATCCAGTAGACGCTCGCCGTAGGGCGGGTTACACAGCACCGTGCCAGTATCCCCCTCCGGTACAAAATCTTTCAAATCCGCTTTAGATGCAGTGATAAATGCACCAACGCCGGCTTTGGCGGCATTTTCGCTAACTAACGGAAGTACCGCTTCGTCAATATCGCCACCACGAGCAAAAAACTCAACGTCACGTTGCTTTTCTCGTGCCATTTGACGCTCTTCCTTCCAGATTTCGGAGGGAATACTGTCCCAATACATAGCAGAAAAAGCGCGTTTCAAACCGGGAGCAATTCCCTTTGCAGCCATGGCCGCCTCAATAAGCAAGGTGCCCGATCCACAGCAGGGATCACACACGAGACGAGCACGGCGGGAGCGGGTTACATCCACTATGGCAGCCGCCAGCGTCTCTTTAATCGGTGCGCCGCCGGCCACAGCACGATAGCCACGCTTGTGCAGACCTACGCCACTGGTGTCCAACAGAAGTGTGACTTCATCCTTCATAATTGTGAACTGAATCTGACATTTTCCGTCACATTCATCAAACCACTGCAAGCCATATACGGATTTCAGCCGCTCTACCACTGCTTTTTTGACGATAGCCTGGCAATCCGGTACGCTATACAATTGCGAATTCAGTGACCAACCTTTGACAGGGAATGCGTCCTGCCGACCAATAAACCGTTCCCATTCCAGCGCGCGAACCCCTTGGAACAGATCCTCAAAACTCAACGCCTTGAAACGTCCCATCATAATCTGGATGCGCTCTGCATACCTTGAGCCAATATTGGCGCGCACCATCATTTCCAGGCCACCGCGGAACAATACTCTTCCGTTTTCCGGTCGCACATCCTCCGCCCCTAAACGACGTAGTTCATCGCCGAGTATGCCCTCAATGCCAAACAGACACGGAGCACAATATTCAAACTTTTCCATTCATATCACCCGTTCATTTAAATCCGTCTCATTGCATGGCGTGTGACGTGACATCCAACGTTTATCGCCAACGGCAGGCCGGCGATGTGGGTGGGTGCTACCTCTATCATAACAGCCAACGCTGTCGTATTGCCCCCGAACCCCTGCGGCCCGATTCCAAGCCGATTAACTTCATTTAGCATATCCTTTTCCAATTCTGCGTAATAAGGATCCGGATGCGAAACTGAAACAGGACGACACAATGCTTTCTTCGCAAGATACGCCACCTGTTCGAAATCGCCACCAATGCCGATACCCAAAACCAGCGGCGGGCATGCATTACTTCCCGCTTCTTTTACCGCCTCACACACCTTATCAATCACAGTTTGGCGATCAGCGGCAGGCGTCAGCATATATAGACGACTCATATTCTCACTGCCAAAGCCCTTCGGTGCCACCGTAATTTCGCATACGTCTCCCTCCACAAGCTCAATGTGGAGCACTGCAGGAGTATTATCACCTGTGTTCATACGTTTCAAAGGATCGGATACCACCGAACAGCGTAATAAGCCGTCAGTATATCCTTTGGCCACGCCGTCATTCACAGCTTGCGTCAAACTTCCGCCAACTAAATGAACGTCCTGTCCAAGACGAATAAACACAACCGCCATTCCCGTGTCTTGACAAATCGGTATGCGCATCGCCTTCGCCGCCTCTATATTATCACACAAATCGGCCATTACTGAGCCGGCCATCCCATCCATTTCATCCCGCTGTGCATCACGAATCCGTTGACAAAGGTCAAGCGGCAGCTGACGATTCGCCTGAATACACAGCTCTGCCACTACGTTGGAAATCTGCATCACGTCGATTTCTCGCATCCGATCATCACCTCTTCTCCACAGAAAAAGAGGGAACGCCTTTCTCTCCAATTAGAGAAATGCATTCCCCTTTCCACATCACATTTGCTGTCCGCCGTTACCGCGCGGTTTCCGACCAAAGCCGCCATGCTTGTTATCCAGTGAACGCTTCAGATCCGAGATCTTTTCGTCACTGGTCGCCTTGAAGCGGTTCATCATATCCTCAAAGCTCTCGCTGCGCGGAGCGGAGGATTGCCACTCATAATCGCCCGGACGCCCATTAAAAGCAGGGCGACGGGGTGCAGTTTGACGAGGAACTGGTGCCTGCGCCTTTTTAATGGACAAGCTGATCTTGCCATCCTCACCAATGCTCAGGACTTTCACTTTGACCGTTTGTCCTTCTGTCACGAAATCACGAATCTCCTTAACGAAAGAAGATGCGACCTCAGAAATGTGCACCATACCGGACGACTTATCCGGAAGCTCAACAAATGCTCCGAACTTTGTAATACCGGTAACTTTACCTTCCAGAATGGCTCCTACCTCAACCTGCATAGAAATACTGTTTCCCCCTAAGTGAATTAACCTGCCGAACCCTGATAGATCTGCTGACCGGGCTTATACAGACCGGCATCATTTGCCTCACGCTCTAAAATGTCTTCTGCATTTTCCTTTTGCTCAGCCAAATCCTCATTAATCAAAGTTTGATGGCTAATACTGTTTTTCAACTCAATCCATTGCTGATTTTTCTCCTCAAGTTGTACGTTCATCTGAACCAACTTAAGAAATAGGAAGGCCGCAATGGCAACCAGCAGAATACGTACTGCCCAATTCGCTTTGCGATCTGATCTTCTGGCGCGAGCGCGAGAACTCATACTGATTGCCTCCTTCCTACATCTATAGTTTCACATAAGACATTGTACTGTTTCTGCGTGAAAATTTCAAGAGTTTTTTTGAAAAAACATTGCATTTTTCCGTGTTTTTTTTGCTTTTTTCGGCTTTTCATGTTTTATACATCTGGTTCTACACAAATAGTTTTGAAAATCAAGGAAAATATCATCAAAATAATTGAGCAGGTATGCGAACGCACGGCTTACTTTTGTGTGTGCGAAATGAAACCAAAGGCTCAACCATTGCCCAAGCAAATAATGTTCTGATACAAAGCCTATTCCCGATCCCACAAACAATACCGGATGTAAATAACCGTCCGTAATCACGAGGGCGCCAAAAAAGGTAATGATGGCAGCGACCAAGCCTAGAAGCACATCAGCCACAAATAAACAATTACGATACGATCGCCCTCTGAAATAACCACTGATACCATCGAACAGAAGCCCAACGATGATGCCGATAACCGAGCTTTGCATTAAAAAAAGCAGTTGCTGCTTGCCGTTCCACTCCATATAACCTCACCGTAGAAGACGGCCCAATAAGCCACCTTTCTTTAAATCAGCATACAAAAGGGAATCAATTTGGCCCTCAACGGATAATGAGCCGCCGTCCAGATTCAGTTGACGCACGTGCAGTCCTCTTCCCCGTATGGTCAATTCGCCCAGCCCGGTGTAAGCAACAACCACCGTATCATCAAAGCTGTCCACATCGGATACGCCGGTCAGTTCCAAACACTTGCGGTCCTGAAGGATCAATTGGTGCGGCAAAGCCGCCGTTACGCGTTCTTTCTGCTCCATTATGCATACCTCCCAAATACTCAGTTAAGAGATATGTGGGAAACGATATAAGTATGCCGAAAATCTATGGAAGAATACGATACAAAAGCGGCGCATCATTCTTCGCCACCGTTTCCTGAACAGAAACAACCTGTGCCCGCAATTGACGAACACCAAGATTCAACGTAATTACATCATCTACCTTCACGTCATAGGATGCACGAGCCACTTTGTCGTTCACCAGCACCTTGCCGGCGTCGCAGGCCTCGTTAGCCACGGTGCGCCTTTTAATCAGGCGGGACACCTTCAAATATTTATCCAGTCGCATACAAACCTCCTGAAAAAGCAAAAGCCGCCCGGCTATCCGGGCGGCCCAAACTCAGCAAATTAGTTGACAGCCTTCTTCAGAGCGGCGCCAGCCTTGAAAACGGGCTGCTTGGAAGCGGCAATCTTGATCTCCTCTTTGGTCTGGGGGTTGCGGCCCACGCGGGCGGCACGCTCACGAACCTCGAAAGTACCGAAACCGATCAGCTGGACCTTCTCACCCTTAACCAGGGCATCCTCAACAGAAGCAACAACAGCGGCAACAGCCTTCTCGGCATCCTTCTTGCTCAGACCGGCCTTAGCGGCAACGGCGGCGATGAGTTCTACTTTGTTCATAATCAATATACCTCCACATACTATTTATATTCCAGCGGCAAAGCCGCAACTGGACAGACTAAAGTGCGCCGTATGGCGCACCTTCTGGGAATACTATACTCCTTTTTCAGGACGTTTGCAAGGGTTAATATTATTTTCAGCCTTTTCGCAAAAATTATTTTCCGGTTTCTGTGCAAAATAGACAATAATTTTGCGGTTTTTATAGCATTTCGTTGTATGGTATCTCATGATTTTAATAAAAAGTTGCTACTTCTTGTTCTGGTACATCCGCAGTTTCAACTCGGATTCCGCTCAAAACAGGCCCAACACGTCCGTAGCACGGATGCTTGCGCACGGATATAGAGGCAGTAACCATCACCCACGTACGGCTCGTAAGTTCCGCAGCCTTTCCCCACTCGCACACCAGACCAGCAAAGCGAATGTCATCCACGCAACAGGTCATCAAGGGGCGACCGACAATAAAGCAATTCTCTGGTATAGAGCGATCCACCACTACTTGACCCTTAAACGTTACCGTTTTTCCGTCATAGGTGGATAACTCCTCCGATAAATCCCGATACCACAGGGCGAAATCATTATCCTCCACTTCGATCACTGCCGCCTGTTTATCAAAAGGCAGCGGATCCTCGATGTCGTCATACTCTACGTCATCCTCGCCGTATTCATAGGCAATCTCCGTGCGGCGGCTCACACCACGCACGATCTTATGCAACTCCATTTTGTCAAAGCCCTTTTGTGCACGATTAAACACCACCAACTGCGCTCCCTGCAGCTTGTCCACCGCTAAATTGCGCATATTGGCGTTGTAGGCGGGAAAGGTGTTCGCATCCGCAAACATCATCTCCTGATACACGACCCAATTCTCCGGCATTTTACTATAAAGGTCGTTGAGCAACCACATACCGTTGTATTCTACCATTACACGCTGAGCCCGGCATTTTTTCTGCAAACCGGATAAGTACTCGGGAGAAAAAACGGCAGGGTCTTCTATCAGTTCCACCGTAACGTTCTTACCGAAAAAGCGAGATGCGTTCAGTTCACACTCGCCCTCTTCGCACAGAAGGACCAATGTGCGCTCGCCACTATTGAACCGCTTATCTTCCAGCGTGCTCTGTAAAAACGTACTTTTTCCGGCATCTAAAAAGCCGGTAAATACATATACAGAAATCTCCATAGTTATGCCTCCGCGCCACTGATATGAAACAGGCTGTTCAGCGCACCCTTGTTAATATCAGAACCAATTACACAAATACGACCGATTACATCAGCACTGCCGGAGCGCACATCCACCGATCCCGGAACATAATCAAAATGGATCCAATTTCCATCTGCGCCCGCAACAATGCCTTTAGCCCGAAGCACTGTGCCGTAATCGTGGGAATCATCCAGTCGATGAAGGGCAGTTTGAATCTCCTCCGCCGTATAAACACCCGTCGTTTCAACGCCCCAGCTATCAAACACGTCTTCTGCATGATGATGATCGTGCTCGTGATGATGTTCGTGGCAGTGACATTCTCCATCATGGTGATGGTCATGGTTATGTTCGTGATGATGATGGCCGTGGTCGTGCTCGTGGTGATGGTGGTGCTCATCTTCATCATCGTTATGGTGATGATGACCACAAACGGGACAAGATTCCTCTGCTAACTCTTCCATTTCCGTTACAAGGGTGGTTTTCCTCTCCATAGCCGACAGAATTGTCATACCGTCCAATTGATCCCAAGGTGTCGTGATAATAACAGCATCCTTGTTGGTTTCGCGTAATAAAAATAGCGCTGCATCCAATTTCTCCTGAGTGATTCCGCCGGTACGGCTCAGCACGATACAGCCGGCATGTTCAATCTGATCATTATAAAACTCACCAAAGTTCTTAGCATAAATACGGCATTTTCCGGCATCCGCCACGGTTGTAAAGGAGTTCAACTTTACATCTTCAGACTCCACTTTCCGCACAGCCTTGATAACATCGCTCAGCTTACCGACACCGGAGGGCTCAATCAAAATCCGATTCGGTGCGAACTGCTCCAATACCTGCTGCAGAGATTGAGTGAAATCCCCCACCAGACTGCAGCAAATACATCCGGAATTCATTTCGGTGATCTCAATGCCGGCTTCTTTCATAAATCCACCGTCAATACCAATCTCACCAAATTCATTTTCAATCAACACCAACTTTTCACCGGTATACGCCTCACGAATCAATTTTTTAATCAGCGTAGTTTTACCCGCACCGAGAAAGCCGGAAAAAATATCGATTTTCGTCATATTATAACCACCCTTATGATTTTTTCACCAGTATAACACAATGCGACTAAGAATTCAACCGGATTTCTCTCTCGATTCCCATATAAGCGCGCTATATCAAGCGAAATTTACAAATATTTTTGACATCGACAGATCGATTTCGGCACAGGAGTAAAACCCAAAGAATTATGGGTTTTTCAGTTGATTTTTAACAGCAAATTGTTGTATAATGGTATTTGTTAGAGGTTTTGTCATTTTAGCGTTTCTCTGGGAGGTATCACAAGTTATGGCCTGCGATCTGCACTGTCACAGCAAAATATCCGACGGCTCTTTAGGTATTGAGGAGATTATTGCCATTGCCCGCCGCCGCGGATTATCCGCCTTATCCATCACCGATCACGATGCTGTGGCCGGTGCCACCCGTGCCGTCATCGTAGGTAAACGACAGGGCATCAACGTCATTCACGGTGTCGAGCTCTCCGCAATGGATTCCATCCGTGACCGCAAAGTGCATATTCTCGCTTATTTGTGTGACAGCCCCGATCGATTGGAGGGACTCTGCCGTCGCACCAACGCCAGCCGCCGTGCTGCTGCCACAGAGATGATGAAGAAGGTGCTACGCTACTACCCTATCGTTCCCGACTCCATTGTGCGTTGTGCCTCCGGAAGTACAAACATCTATAAACAACACATTATGCACGCGCTTCTGGACGCCGGCTATGCCGACGGCTTTTACGGTGAAACCTATTATAAACTCTTCTCTCCCGAAAACGGATGCGCCTACGTTCCGATAGAATATCCTGACGTGCAGGAGGTTATTGATCTGGTTCACAGCGCGGGCGGCTTAGCCGTCCTGGCACATCCTTATACCTATGACAGTGTCGACCTGATGCAGGAATTGACAGCGCAGGGACAGTTGGATGGCATTGAGGTCTGGCATCCTCGCAACAACGCAGAGCAGACCGCATTTCTAAAAGGATTTGCAGAAGCACACAATCTGTTAATGACCGGAGGATCCGATTTCCACGGCATGTACACCAAAAAGCCTCGTCCTCTTGGCTGTTACAGCGCACCGGACGACACTGTTCAGAAAATGCTTGAATTCAAAGCCAAGCTCTACAAATAATTTACGGAGGAACACTTATGGCTTATCAGTACCGCACCAGAGGCGTATGCTCCCGCAACATCACCTTTGATATTGAGAATGGCACCGTCATCAACGTTAAATTTGACGGCGGTTGCAGCGGCAATACCCAAGGTATCTCCCGCCTTATCGAAGGCATGTCCGTCGAGGAGGCCATCCGCCGCTTAGAGGGCATTCGATGCGGTTTCAAGGATACGTCTTGTCCCGACCAATTAGCAAAAGCCCTAAAATCGATTTCTGAGCAAGAATAATACGCACTGCCACAGGTTTCCCCTGTGGCAGTATTTGTATAAAGTGGAGGTTTGCTATGCAGTTTCCGGATCGATTTGAACAACGTATGCGGCTGCTATTACAGGATGATTACGAATCATTTTTACAAGGCTATCAGCGGCCATTACGGCGTGGAGTGCGTATCAATACAGCCAAAATTTCCACAACTGAATTCATCGCCCGATTTCCACACAAGCTAATCCCATCACCATTCGCGGTTAACAGTTACTACCTCGATGGTGCACACAAGGCTGGCAGCGATCCGTTACACCACGCCGGCACCTATTATATGCAAGAGCCATCCGCTACTTCAGCAGTCACTGTACTAAACCCACAGCCCGGCGAAAGGGTACTGGATCTGTGTGCCGCCCCAGGTGGAAAATCTACGCAAATTGCCACCGCCATTGGAAATATCGGACTTTTGTGGAGCAACGAATACGTACCTGCCCGTGCCCGTATTCTACAACAAAATCTAGAACGCTGGGGTATACGGAATAGTGTGATCAGCAACCGAGATACAGCCTCACTCTGTGAAGGACTGAAGGGCTTTTTTGATGCCGTTTTGGTAGACGCTCCTTGCTCCGGTGAGGGAATGTTTCGCAAAGAGCCACAAGCATTAACCGAATGGAGCGAAGATAACATTCGCCTATGCGCAACACGGCAGGAGGAAATACTCGCCAACGCTGCCAAAGCAGTACGCCCCGGCGGACGGATTGTGTATTCTACTTGCACCTTTGCACCGGAGGAAAACGAAGGCGTTATCGCTCGTTTTTTAGAAAGTCACCCCGACTACTCTCTGGAGCCTATTAACGTTTCATGGGGTTGCTCCGGTTTTGATGCAGAACGCATTCGTCCGTTCTATCCGAACGTTACAGACCACGTAGATTTAAGCAGATGCAGGCGCATCTTTCCACAGCATGGCGGAGAGGGTCACTTTATCGCCCTATTACGGCATAATGATACCGCTTATCCTGTCTCATTCTCCAACTACCCGTATCCGAGCAATGATCCAAACCGGCAATCGACCGCAGATCTATACGCCGATTGCTTTACCGATACCCCTGATGGGAAATTTGTCACAATAGGAGAACAAGTGCGTCTTCTCCCCCACAATCTCCCGCATTGCCATGGATTAGGAGTACTTTCCGCCGGTGTTGCAGTAGCAACTATATGCAAGAACCGCCTAGAGCCTTGCCACAGTATTTTTATGGCTTCGTCAATGGAGCATTGCCGTCGCGTAATAAACTTTGCTCCTGATGATCCTCTTCTGTTCGCTTTTCTCCACGGAGAAGAAATTCCCTGCAACGTCGAAAAAGGCTGGACCGCCGTATGTGTAGCTAATATTCCCGTCGGGTTTGGAAAAGCCTCCGGAGGAAGACTGAAAAATCGCTATCCCAAAGGTTTGCGGTTGTTATAAACAAAAATGTGTCCTTCCACCATACTGCTTCTCAACATTTTATAGAAAAACGCATTTTCTTTACATATCTACTTGCAAATTGGTAATGAATCGTATATAATGGAAATGTTGGATTGTTATCTTTTTAACAGACACTATTTTTGAAAGGATGTTTTGTATGAGTTACTTGAGCAAAAAGACCGTAGAAGATCTGAACGTTGCCGGCAAGCGTGTGCTGGTTCGCTGCGATTTCAACGTACCGCTGAAGAACGGCGTCATCACCGATGAGAACCGCATCGTCGCCGCTCTGCCCACTATCCAGTACCTGATCGATCAGGGCGCCAAGGTAATCCTCTGCTCCCACCTGGGTAAGCCGAAGGGTGAGCCGAAGCCCGAGTTATCTCTGGCTCCCGTGGCTGTCCGCCTGGCCGAGAAGCTGGGTAAGGAGGTCGTGTTTGCTGCCGATGATAATGTTGTCGGTGAGAATGCCAAGGCTGCTGTTGCCGCTATGAAGGATGGCGACGTGGTCCTGCTGCAGAATACCCGCTATCGTGCTGAGGAGACCAAAAACGGCGAGGCTTTGTCTGCCGAGCTGGGTTCCCTGTGCGATCTGTTCGTAAACGACGCTTTCGGCGCTGCTCACCGTGCTCACTGCTCCACCGTAGGTGTCACCGCTTATGTGGAAGAGTCCGCCAACGGCTATCTGATGGCAAAAGAAGTACAGTTCCTGGGCAATGCGGTGAACAACCCCGCCCGCCCCTTCGTCACCATCCTTGGTGGCGCTAAGGTTGCCGACAAGCTGAACGTGATAGAGAATCTGCTGAACAAGGCAGACACCCTGATCATCGGCGGCGGTATGGCCTATACCTTCCTTGCCGCTAAGGGCTATGGCGTTGGCACCTCTCTGCTGGATTCCGAGAAGATTGACTACTGCCGCGAGATGCTGGCTCGCGCCGAGGAAAAGGGCGTTAAGATCCTGCTTCCCGTCGACTGCACCATCGCCAAGGAATTCCCCAACCCCATCGATGCTGAGATTGACGTGCAGGTTGTAGCCGCTGATGCCATTCCGGACGATATGATGAGCCTGGATATCGGTACTGCTACCGCAGAACTGTATGCCAACGAGGTTAAGAATGCTAAGACCGTCGTTTGGAACGGCCCCATGGGCGTATTTGAGAATCCCATCCTGGCAAAGGGCACCATCGCCGTTGCTAAGGCACTGGCCGAGACTGATGCCATTACCGTGATCGGCGGTGGCGATTCCGCTGCGGCTGTTAACACTCTGGGCTTTGGCGATAAGATGAGCCACATCTCCACCGGTGGCGGCGCCTCTCTGGAATTCTTGGAGGGCAAGGAACTGCCCGGCATCGCCGCTATGAGTGATAAGTAATCAACACGATAAGGAGAGTACAACCATGGGTAAGTACGTTATTGCTGGTAACTGGAAAATGAACAAGACCCCTGCCGAGGCAACCGCCCTTATCGAGGCCATCAAGCCTTTAGTTAAGGATGCAGCCTGTGACGTAGTAGTGGGCGTTCCCTTTATTGATATCCCCGCCGCTTTAGAGGCCACCAAGGGCTCTAACATCGGCGTTGCCGCTCAGAACTGTTACTGGGAGAAGTCCGGCGCCTTCACCGGCGAGATTTCCGCTGATATGCTCCGCGAGCTGGGTGTCGGCTACGTCATTCTCGGTCATAGCGAGCGCCGCACCTATTTCGGCGATACCGATGCCACCGTTGCCAAGCGTGTACGCGGTGCCATCGATGCCGGTCTGACCGCCATTCTGTGTGTTGGCGAGTATCTGGAACAGCGTGAGCAGGGCATCACCGCTGAGGTGGTTGCTATGCAGACCAAAATTGCTCTGGAGGGCGTTTCCGAGGATGAGCTGAGCCAGATCATCATCGCTTACGAGCCTGTGTGGGCCATCGGCACCGGCAAGACCGCTACTGCTGAGCAGGCTAACGAGGTTTGCGCGCAGATCCGTGAGGTAATTGCCGGTCTGTACAATCAAGATGCGGCAAATGGCGTTACCATTCAGTATGGCGGTTCTATGAACGCCGGCAACGCTGCTCAGCTGCTGGCTATGTCCGACGTGGACGGCGGTCTGATCGGCGGCGCTTCTCTGAAGGCTGAGGATTTTGCTACCATCGTCGCTGCTGCGAAATAAGTAATATCATCGACGAGAGGGCGTGTCAGCAATGCACGCCCTCTTTTCAAGGAAAGGCGGATTTACTATGAAAAAACCTTTGACTTTGATTATTATGGATGGTTTCGGTCACAACCCCGACACCTATGGCAACGCCATTGAGGCCGCCGCCACCCCTAACCTATCCAAGATTTTCGCTGAGAATCCCACCACCTTCATCGGCGCCTCCGGATTAGATGTCGGTCTGCCGGATGGGCAGATGGGTAACAGCGAGGTAGGCCACACCAATATCGGCGCTGGTCGTGTGGTATACCAAATGTTGGTAAAAATTTCCAAATCCATCACCGACGGTGATTTCTTTGAGAATACCGCGCTGTTGAACGCTATTAACAACTGTAAAGAGAAGAACTCCGCTCTGCATCTGATGGGTCTGCTGTCCGACGGCGGCGTACACAGCCACATTGAGCATCTGTACGGTCTGCTGGAGTTAGCTAAGCGCCACGGCTTAGATAAAGTTTATGTACACGCTTTGATGGACGGGCGTGATGTTCCTCCCTCTTCAGGCGTGGATTTTATGGCTCAGCTGTGCGCTAAAATGCAGGAGATCGGCGTTGGCAAGGTGGCTACCGTAATGGGTCGCTATTATGCCATGGATCGCGACTTTGCTTGGGAGCGTGTAGAAAAAGCCTACGCTGCTATGGTATACGGCGAAGGCAATACCGCGGACGACCCCGTAAAGGCGATGGAGTCTTCCTACGCCGCCGGTGTCACCGATGAATTTGTGGTGCCTACCGTGCTTGATTGCAACGGTACCATCAAGGCAGACGACAGCGTTGTGTTCTTCAATTTCCGCCCCGACAGAGCGCGTCAGATCACCCGCACCTTTGTGGACGCAGATTTTGACGGTTTTGAGCGTAAGAACGGCTTCTTCCCTCTGCACTACGTGTGTATGACCAGCTACGATGCTACGATGCCTAACGTCGAGGTCGCTTTTGGTCCTCAGGAACTGACCATGACTATGGGTGAGGTCATCAGCAAAAACAATATGACTCAGCTCCGCATTGCCGAGACCCAGAAGTACGCCCACGTCACCTTCTTCTTTAATGGCGGCGAAGAGCGCACTTTCCCCGGCGAGGACCGCATCCTCATTCAGTCTCCCGACGTGCCCACCTTTGACCTGAAGCCTGAGATGAGCGCCTACGAGGTATGCGACGCTGTCGTGGAGCAGATTCATGCCGGCAAGTATGACGTGATTATCCTCAACTACGCCAACTGTGATATGGTCGGCCACACCGGTATCTTTGATGCCGCCAAGGCCGCCGTCGAGGCTGTTGATGCCTGTGTCGGTAAGACAGTAGAAGCCACTTTGGCTATGGGCGGCACTGCGATCATCACCGCCGATCACGGTAACGCCGATAAAATGTATGAACCGGACGGTTCCCCCTTTACGGCACACACCACCTTCCCCGTCCCCTTCTGCGTAGTCGGCAAGGACTGCACTCTGCGCGAGGGTGGCCGTCTGGCGGATATTGTCCCCACTATGCTGGAAATTTTGAATATTGATCAGCCCGCTGAGATGACCGGCGAATCTCTGATCAACCATTAAGCAATGTGAAAAAGCCCCGCCGATGCGGGGCTTTTTCTTTACACATTGACTCAAATAAAAGGTTACAATTTTGTAACTATTCTTGCAATACTGTTAGAGAGATGCTATAGTGCGTATGTGTATCATAAGAGAGGAGGAAGCGGAATGAAAACCGACCTAAGACAATTGGTTGTTGATTTGAAGACACCCTATATGCGGGCATTATTACTGCTGGCTTTAATTCCGCTTTTTCCTGAGTATATCAGTTTCGTACTGGCGATTGTTGCCTTTTTCTTTGCCTGGCGGGATTTACGTCAGCAGAACAAAAAGCTTCAGTTGGGTGCTATTGGTAAATTACTACTTGTATTCTGCTGCTACATGACGATCACCTGCTTTTACAGCACTCATCCTCTGCAGTCCGCTGCCGTAGCCGCGATGTGGTGGTTTTTCTTCGGTGTATTCCTCATTATCACCAATCTTCTAACGGATGAGGATCGTCTAGATGCCTTTCTGCTCTGCGTGACAGCCGTAGCAGGTATGGTAGGCTTGATTGCATGCATACAGTATCGTCTAAACTTCTTCATCGGTAACGATTACGGAAGCGTCTGGGGATGGTTGGACAACCTGGTCTTCCCCCTTGTTCCTTTTAATGTAACTTTGCAAATTTATCAAATTCGCGCCTACTCCACGTTCCCAAACCCCAACATGCTGGCTCAGTACCTGGTTATGGCGACACCCTTCGTTGCTTGCTTCAATTTTATTGAACGGCGCGATGGATTACGTTTCTTCAGCCGCACCTCTCTATTCCTGACCATTGCCGGTATTTTATTCTCCTTTTCTCGTGGCGGATATATAGCGCTGCTGGTGTTGGCCATCGCCTTGATTATCATTAATATCCGTCATCGCTTTGCGGCTGTCTCACTATACGTAGTTAGCACTCTTTTGTTCCTACCGGAGGAAGTCGTTGCCCGTCTCTTTAGCATCCAATCCGGTATCACCAGTAGCGGCACCATCGCAGGATCCATCATCGGCTCTGTCGATGGCTCCTCCCCTCCCGGCACAACCTCGGATATTATCAATAATGCGGGTGCCGAGGTTGCTATTAGCGAACGATGGGAGATCTGGTTTGAATCTGTTAAACGCATTTTTGAACGCCCCTTCTTTGGATACGGCGCAGGTACCGAACCCACAGCGACGATGTTTGAAAACATCGGTGTAGATGCCCCCCATGCCCACAATATTATTCTTCAGTTATTATTGGAGGGCGGTATTTTTGCATTAATCCTTGTATGTATCATCGGTTTCCAAATAGTCAAGCGCGGTTGGTCTCTCATACGTAACGGATATACCAAATCCTTCTGGGTCGGTTTTGCCGTGCTGGGGTTTGCCGTAGCATTTGTACTACATGGTATGGTGGATTATCCTCTGACAACCCCACGACTGATCTGTTTCTTTATGACGGCGATGGCCATTATCGAACGGGCCGTTCCATTATTCGGCACAGATAAAACACCTCCGCAAGTAATAAACACAAAAAAAGAGCGGTTTGAGTAATCAAACCGCTCTTTTTTACTTATAACGGAGGCCGGACCATAGGCCGACAATGATCTGTGCCGGAATTCCAACGATAAACACCAACCAAATATTATATTGAAAGAAGATCAGCGAAGAAAGGTAGATACACACTAATACCGTCCATATCAGCAAAGAAATAATAGCGAAATTGCGGCGGCGGTTTCCCCAAATGCTGTTAAACACTAACAGTACAATCAAGGTAATCGGCACTGCGTAGGCAAACACCATCCACAGCCGCTCGCGCAGCAAGGGAAGCGCCACATCCACGCTCATAAATACAAAAGCAGCAATCAGCCACACTAACACACACGCCATCACGGTAATCAGATTGTGGTTACGTTTCTGGCGTCTGGTATATTCACGCTTGATATCCGTCTCCAGCGGATGATCGGCACGCAATAAATAGTCTACCGAAACAGAAAACCGATCCGCTACCGCCTTTAACGTAACAACATCGGGGATGGACTCCCCTCTTTCCCATTTAGAAACTGCTTTATCCGAATAATTTAATTGTTCAGCCAAATCCAACTGAGTCATTCCGGCCTCGCGGCGAAGTTTACCGATATTACCGGCAATAATCATTTTCAATTCTTCCATACATACCTCACAAAATGTGATCATCTACAAATCAGTATATCACAGCTTTTGTGCCATTTCAAGTCCTAATCGCACAACAGAATACGACACTCTACCGATAGTAGAGTGTCGTATTTGCTTCTCTACCGCACGACTTCTAATTATAGAATATGAGCGATTTACGGTAGGGTGATTTTTATGCCCACCTCAATTATAATATTGCTATTGAAATAGAAAGGAAGAAATCTATGCATCCGTATGTAATTAGCTGCTGTTCCATTGTAGATCTCACCCCAGAACGCTTAAAAGCTCGAGATATCGTATTCGCTCCGTTTCACTATACGATGAACGGCATCGAACATATTGACGATATGGGACAGTCCATCAGTTCAACTGATTTCTATCAGGCTATGGTTGATGGCGCCGAAGTCAGCACTTCACAGGTAAATGTTGAGGAATATACACAGTACTTTAAGGCGTTCTTAGATGCAGGTCAGGATGTATTACACCTGACACTTTCCAGCGGTCTGTCCGGCTCTTTTAACTCTGCTCGAATTGCTGTAGAAGGATTACGGGAAGAGTATCCTGAGCGAAAAATCTACGTAATCGACTCATTAGGTGCATCCGCCGGTGCCGGATTGCTCATTGACGCCATCGCTGATCGCCGCGATGCCGGCGAGGACATTGACACAGTCTACGCATGGGGTGAAGAACACAAATTAAAGTTACACCACTGGTTCACCGCCAGCGATCTCACCTGGTTTGTTAAGGGTGGACGCATTTCTAAAGCTGCCGGCTGGTTTGGTACCGCACTCAAAATCTGTCCCGTGCTAAACGTGGATAACCTAGGACGCCTTATCCCCCGTTTCAAAATTCGCGGCAAGCAAAAATCCTTGAAGGAATTGATCAACCAGATGGAGGAGCACGCTGAGGGCGGTATCCACTATAACGGAAAGTGTTTCATTTCCCACTCTGCTTGTCCCGGCGAGGCCAAATATGTGGCAGACGAAGTGGAAAAACGCTTCCCCAACCTGAATGGTCAGGTGCAAATTTCCAACATTGGTACCACCATCGGTAGCCATTGCGGCCCCGGTACTGTGGCTCTGTTCTTCTGGGGCGATACCCGTATCAACTAATTTAATATTCCAGAAAAAGGCAAAAACAACAAAGTTTTTGCCTTTTTCTATTTTTTTGTAGAATTCTGTAGCAGAATGTGTTATAATGGCAAAAAATGCAAAAGGAGTGTTTCATTTGAAAAAGTTTATAGCAGAATTCAAAGAGTTTATCAACCGCGGTAACGTAGTGGACATGGCTGTCGGTATTATGATCGGCGCTGCTTTTAAGGCGATCGTTGATTCCTTGGTCAACGATATCATCTCCCCCATGATTGGCCTGATCTTTAAGCAGGATTTCAGTAGTCTGCATATCTCTCTGTGGGGTGTAGATCTGAAATACGGTGCTTTTATCATGGCCGTTATCAACTTCCTGATTATCGCACTGGTCCTCTTCACCATCATCAAACTGATGAACTCTCTCAGAGATATCGGCAAAAAGAAAGAAGAAGCAGTGGCCGCTGAGCCCACCACTAAGATCTGTCCCTATTGCAAGAGCGAGATCGCTTTGGATGCTACTCGTTGCCCCCATTGCACCTCTGAAGTCTAATACATATTAAAAGAGCCGCCGTTGCGTTACACGGCGGCTCTTTTCTTATGGAAGGATTGGTACCAATAATACAGTGGGTTGGTGCAGGGTTTCGCTTGCTAAGTCATTCTCCTCACAAATGCACTCCGGTGACGTATGACATCGCCGCCCGATATCCCAGACGTTTTCCCCCTCACTGGCGTAATAGACGAGTGCTGTTTCCCTTGACTTCGCATAGGGTATTTCTTTATTCATCTTCAAATCTCGAATAATACGGTATGCTTCAACGCAGGATATGCGCAACTCCACACATAACCCTAACTGCAACTCCACTTGATCAGAAACAGCACGATACCGCAGTTCCGTAATGACCACTGAAACGTCTACTCGATTTCCTTCGCAGGCATATTCCAAGCGATAATCCTCCGGCTGCTCAAAATATACGATCTGTCCATCCAAATCACGCCCCAGAACACATATAGATAGCCGTCCGTTAATCATAGCAATGCCATTTTTGCATATTGTATCACATTCCATCGTGTGAATCCATACATCAATGATCTCCGATAATTGTCCCGAAGGTAAATTCATTTGCATCGGCAGGATCGCATTCTCTCGACGATCACCAATATATCTACGCAGAACCAACTCTTCTGTATCCAACGTTACTGGAAAAGCGGTATGGTATGCATCCAACAACAATGCAATAGGGCTACTGGAAAACACCTGCAATTGTACTAGCAGCTTCACGTTAATATCTAAAATGGTGTTTTCTCCGTCCGGACCCACCGTGCAGCGCTCTGTATCGGATAGGATTTGAACTCCTGCCCAATGGGGCATCCCTTCCTCTGCACCATCCAGATCCAGGATCTGGCTAAATGGTAACACGTAGTCTAAGCAATGGGTACTCCCCTTCTGGATATCGTCTGTATACAGCTGATGCACATAAACCTGTCCCTTTACAATCGCCTTGCCGGATAGAAGCTTGCATTCACGTACAACTGCACGGCACTCACCACCTAACAACATTTCTGCAGGAGGTAGTGACTCCGGAAACTCAACAGACTCACTGACTGTTAAGATTTTCTCTGCCATTCCGACAGGATAGGTTGTCTCGACAGTGCAGCACTGCGTATAAAGACCATCCTGCTTATTCGACAGCAGTATTTCCTTTTCGCAAACCGTCTCGGCACATGCCTCTACCACAACAGCACCACGTACCTCCAAGCGTCTCGGGCTAATTGCACGACAATTGGCATATTTCGTTTTCATATGTATTTCAACTGGAGAAATATCCACCCTACCTTCCGTGCGCAGCCCACAAGAAGTGGGTAAGCTAAACTCCACCGAATGTACCGCACAGCGCTCTTCATCCAGATATAACACCCGCACATTTACCATACTATCCACAAGCAGTTGTTCACCGCTCCATTGACGATTTTGCACACAGGGTGTCAATATGCACTTTAATACCATTGCGATATCCGGGCAATACTCCGGCAGGGTGAACTCACCACTTACAACACATTCCTCCTGACAGTGAATCGCATACCGAGAAAGAGAAACGGGTTGTCTTTTTAGCAGATTATCCATACACTCACTCCTTTTCTTTCATAACACCTATATGCGATGGTGCGGGACAATATGCCATAAGAAAAGCCGGATGACACGCTGTCATCCGGCTGAAACTTTATTCTACCTTATTTCCGCAGCAACATGAACCATTGCACCCGGATTTTTCACCGGAACAACATCCACTATTGGGGCACCCGATACATTTTTTACCGCTTTTCTTGGCTCTATAGATATACAGCGCAGCACCGCCAACAAGGACAATGATTACGGCTAAAATAAGATAATCTATCCATCCCATAGCTTACTTCTTTCCGGCAAGGACAACGTCTGCCTTCACAACATTCTTATCCGAACGAGCACACAAGAAAACCAGCACACCCGCAAACAGCAGGACAAACACACCACCGCCAATGGCAGCACCTACGTTGAACAACTGAGGAGCTGTGATTAAAGTACCAATGGTGTACACTAAGTAACCAGCCGTATAACCAGTGGCCAGCTGAAGTGCAATGCCTCCCCAGAACCACTTTCTATCTCGGATCTCTGCATTCATAGCGCCCATAGCCGCAAAACAAGGAGGCGTAAAGAGATTAAACATCAAATAAGCCAACGCAGCCACTTTGGTAATACCAAAAATGGCGGCCACTTCGGCACCGGCACCCTCAGCCATTTCCAGCGCCTCCGTATCAATCAGATTGGAAATGCCATAACATACGGCCAACGTACCGACCACGTTCTCTTTAGCGATAAAACCGGTCACAGCCGCAGCAGCTAACTGCCATGCAGCAACGCCCACAATCGGCACAAGTATTGTCGCAATAGGATGTGCAATCGTAGCTAGAATAGAGGTCTGCTCCATTCCTTCCTCAACCAAGCGGAAACTCCAATCGAAGGATTGCATAATGAACACGACAGCATTACAAACCAGAATAATCGTACCAGCCTTGACAATATATGCCCAACCACGACTCAGCATAGACATACCGGCTCTCTTCAAAGAGGGCAACTTATATTCCGGCAATTCCATAATAAAGAAGGATTTGCGTTTCTTGTGTCCGGCGATCTTGTTTACCAACAGCGCACCCAACAGAATTAGGGCAATACCCGCAAAATACATCAAAGTACCTACCCATTCGGCATTGTCGAAAAATGCGCCGGCAAACAGAGCAATTACCGGCAACTTGGCACCACAGGGCATAAAGGGGGCCAACATAGCCGTGGCATTACGCTCGCGCTCATTGCGAATGGTGCGCGCCGCCATAACGCCGGGAATGGCACATCCGGTACCGATCACAAAAGGAATCACCGATTTGCCGGAGAGCCCCACCTTTTTGAAAATGGGATCCAGTACAACGGTAGCGCGCGCCATATAACCGCAATCTTCCAATAAGGCAATGAGGAAATACATCACCATCACCAGCGGCAGGAAACCAACCACGGCGCTGACACCGCCGATAATACCCTCCGTCAGCAGAGAGGCCAAGAACGCATTGACTTGAGCGCCCTCAAGCAGATCGGCTACCCATTCTTTAAACATATCGATCAGCGTGACCAGACCGGGTATGGTGACACCATTACTAAATTCGTAACCTTCGGCAATCCACACGCCGAGCCACGCCTGCGAGATCTGGAATACCAGGAACATCACAACGGCAAAAAGCAGTAAGCCGATAATGGGATTAGTGATCACCTTATCGATATCGTCCTGACGATTGTACTGTTTTGTCAGCACCTTACGGGATTCCACATCCTTAACAATGCTGTTGACAAAGGCAAAACGACGACGATCCGCAGTTTCTACCGCCTTCTTATCCGAGGTGTCAATCACCCCCTGCACGTACGGTGCCTGCTGACTCTTGCCAATCTGCGCTATAGCGACCTTGATGAGCTCCTGCAAGCCCTCATGATTGGTGGAAATGGTTTCCATCACAGGACATCCCAGCTTTTTCGACAGCGCCTTTGCATCAATGAGCGTTTCCTTTTTGGAGTTGATATCGCTCTTGTTAAGGGCAACAACTACCGGAACACCCAACTCCAGCAACTGGGTGGTAAAGAAAAGACTACGGCTCAAATTCGTCGCATCAACAATGTTAACGATCGCATCCGGTGCCGCGTTTTTCACGTAAGTACTGGTAATACTCTCTTCGGAGGTAAAGGGAGACATAGAATAAGCACCCGGCAGGTCTACCGCAACAACGTCTTCTACCCCGTTGTAGTAAGCCTTTTTAATCGGGTATTCCTTCTTTTCTACCGTAACGCCGGCCCAATTGCCCACCTTTTCGTTACGTCCTGTCAGCGCGTTATACATCGTCGTTTTGCCGCTGTTCGGATTACCAGCTAATGCAATTCTCATTGTGTTACCCCACATTCTGTATTTTAGTTAGCCACCGCTAACCGTCTGCCGAAAGAAAAGCGGTACAATCAAGACCGCTTAAAATCAGATCTGAATGGCTTCTGCCAGCAGACGATCAATGTTATATCGTGCATCCTTGATGGACACCACGTAACCGCTTCGGGTGTGAGATACTACCGTAATTGGCTCGCCGCTGTAACAACCTAAAGAGAACAAAAAAGCATCCAATTCCTCGTCATCGGTCTCGATGGCGCGGATGATGTACTCCTTTCCCTCCTGTGCGTCCAGCAAATTCATGGTCTCATCTCCCGAAATAGTATCGGTTAGCCTTTGCTAACTACTAGCATTATACACGCTTTCCAGCATTTGTCAAGAGTTATTTATAAATTTTCGCTCCAAAAATCAAATAGGACGCTGCGTTATTTGCAGCGTCCTATTAAAAAGAATCATTATTTCAACATTTCTAAAAAGGTTGCTTCATCAATAATCGGAATTCCCAACTCCTGAGCCTTTGTCAGCTTGCTTCCCGCCTCTTCACCCGCTAACACGTACCCGGTCTTTTTCGACACACTACCGGCGGTTTTACCCCCGTACTGCTCGACTAAGGCTGCCGCTTCATTCCGTTTCATCGTCGGCAGAGTTCCGGTTAGCACAAAGGTGATTCCTGCGAAGCGATCATCCACACGACTGACCTGAGCGGTCATATTTACGCCCGCCAGTTGCAACTGCTGCACTAATTCACGGGACGGCGCGAGTTCGAAAAAAGCCACCACACTCTGTGCCATCACCCGACCAAAGCCCTCAATAGAAGCAATGTCTTCTATTGGCGCCGTCATCAGCGCTTCCATAGTGCCAAACCGCATAGCCAACAGCTTAGCTGCCTTTTCACCGATGTGACGGATACCTAAGCCGTAAATAACTCGATATAGGTCGTTTTGCTTGGATTTTTCAATAGCTTGTAAGAGATTTTCGGCAGACTTGTCACCCAGACCGTCCAAATCCGCCACATCCTGACGGGTCAAGGAATACAGGTCATAGGCACGAGAAATACGCTGTTCCTGTACCAGACGTTCTAACACCGCCGGGCCAAGGCCGTCGATATCCATTGCATCCTTTGAGGTGAAGTGAATCAGATTGCGCAACCGCTGTGCGGGGCAATCGGGATTCACACACCGTAAGTCTGCCTCGTCTTCCTCTCGAAACACGTGCTCGCCGCAAGAAGGACACACAGAAGGCAGACGATACGTCTCTCCCCCATTATGGGATGCTACGCGAACCACTTCGGGAATAATATCTCCGGCCTTACGCATCATTACGGCGTCGCCGATGGCCAAACCTTTTTCATCAATGAAATTTTGATTATGCAATGTAGCACGCGTCACGGTGGTACCTGCTAAAATCACCGGATCAAACACACCGGTCGGGGTCAGTACACCGGTACGGCCCACATTCACTTCCACATCTCGGAGAATTGTTTCTTTCTCCTCCGGCGGGTACTTATAGGCTAAAGCCCATTTCGGGAATTTACTGGTGCTGCCAAGACTTTCTCGATCCGTAAAGTTATCTACCTTTACAACCGCGCCGTCGATGTCGAAAGGAAGATCACGGCGCTTTTGCCCGATCTCACGGACAAAATCCACCACTTCCTCCACACGTTCCGTTACGCAGTAGAAAGGAATCACCGGTAACCCCAGATCTTTCATTCGTCGCAATGAGTCCGCATGGGAAGATACCGCCTCACCCTCAATCAACTGCATATTGAAAACAAATAACGACAGATTTCGTTTTGCAACGACGGCAGAATCCTTTTGCCGCAACGTGCCGGAAGCAGAATTGCGGGGGTTTTTAAATGTCTTTTCCCCGTTCTCCTCCTGTTCCTTCACCAATGCAGCAAAATTCTCACGGGACATATACACTTCGCCCCGCACGATTAATCGCTCAACCGCCTCGGACAGAATGGCAGGAATATCTCGAATCTGCTGTAAATTGGCCGATACATCCTCCCCTACGTTTCCGTCACCGCGCGTTGCGCCACGATAAAAACGTCCGTTACGATATTCAATAGCGATAGAAAGGCCGTCAATTTTCGGCTCCACCACATAGCATGGGTGCTCAACCGTTTCTCGCACGCGGCGATCAAAGGCAAAGATCTCTTCCTCAGAAAATACATCCTGCAGGCTACCCAGCGGCACCTCGTGTGCCACCGGAGTGAACAGCGCAGAAACCTGACCGTGCACCCGCTGAGTATAGGAATCCGGTGTAATCAGGTGAGGATATTGCTCCTCCAGCTCGCGCAATTCGCGGGTTAGAGCATCAAACTCATCATCTTCTATCTCCGGCGTATCCTCATCGTAATACCGACGACTGTGATATTCAATTATCTCCCGCAATTCAACGATACGGCGGGCAGCCAATTCTTCCTTCATCGTGGCATCTCCTATATCTAACACATCTATTCAATCGTACCATAATCAAAAATCCTGCCCAAGAGTGACTGATCATCGCCATAGACCTCGGTCAGGTTATCCGGTACCTCACCCAATATAACGGCCTCCGCCATAGGATAACTCATTTGTGTCCCTACCGAAGATCTTCCGCCGGGGGTAACGACGTATAAACTAATATCCAAATGCACCAGCACGCGATAAATGCTCTGGTTCATTCCCACCGCCTCGAAAGAAGAGGTAACATCGGAAAGAACAGTACCTGTATAACTAATGGAAAAGGGAACCAACGGTCCCCAACCACTCAGCCAATCCACACCAATCAGCGAACCGAAAGGAATCGGCACAGCCAGAGCACGTTCCTGCTCCATAGCCGCCATAGAGCGGGCGGTAATGGCAGTGCGCACGGTGTTTACAGCCACCGTATCCGGTATAATGGAAGATATGCGATGATTATCGGCGTACGTGACCGTAACTATATCAGCACATAAATCGGCGCTTTCCTTTAACACTTCAGCCACTATGCGGTTAGCGGTTTTGGTAGCGATCCACACCGCCTGGCTCTCCGCAAAAGCGGTTAAAACAGAGCGGCATCGGATGAACGCAATCATCACCATGCCAATCACTGATAAGAAAATCACACCCAACCGTAACCAGCGGCGCACACATTGCTTTTTGCGCCAGGCAAACACTTTTTTCACCGTCACCACCTCATACCATTTTACGGCATAGGCTTGTGCGATGTGTTTACGCCATTACAGCACTCTCTTCCATTGTGACTTCTTCCGTTTTGGGCACAATTTCGCTAAGCTTTTTCTTAACCTCTACGCCCTCGTATTTCAGTTTATACTGCACACGTCCGTTGTACTTTTTCTCACACCGACGGCAGAAAAACTCGGCACAAAATGCACGACTACGAAAACGCCAATTTCCTTTGCGTTTCATATTCTGTCCACATTCAGGGCAGTTAAAACAAAGCTCACTGCGCTTAACCAACGGGTCATCCAAATCCTTAATAATAGTAGTTTTAAAGGTAATACGCTTGTAAAACTCCTGATCCACAGGCATAATGGCAGTGTCAAAAGATTCACGCTCATACACCTTTTGCAGAATGGCCGCGGTCAGACGGCTGTCATCCAGCGCACGATGCAAGGACATATTATCCTCCGGGATGCCCAACATCTCGCCTGCTCGGGCAAGTCCTAACTGTTGGGAGGTCTCTACACCCATTTGCTGCTGGGCATACACCTGAAAATCCATATAGTTCTTCAAAAACGGAATCTCCTGTCTGCCGTGGAAAAAGCGACAATTCTCCATCAACACCAGAAGATCGGTGGTACTCCAGGTCAGTACCGCCGCAGGCTCCTTCCCCATCCAGCGGGACAGCTCCCGCATCATACCGGAGAAAGTAGTTCCATCCTCCAACTCCTCAGCGGTGATATTCGTCAGGTCTGTGACAATATTAGACAATTTTTTGCTCACGACCGGTTTGATAGCAGCGCGGAATTCGTCTACGATCCGCATCCGCTCATCCACCTTAACCGCACCGACCTCAATGATTTCATTGAAATAGCCGTGAGCTTTTTTGGAATAGCTTCCGTTCCACTCCAGATCGATTACAATGTAATTCATCGGCGCTCCTTATACCATACCGCCCAAAACGGCACCGCCTAACAGATGGAAATGGAGATGATGCACCGTCTGTCCGGCATCAGCGCCGTTATTGGTAACAATACGATAGTCGGTTATGCCCAAGTCCTTTGCAACCTGAGGAATCACGCTGAAGATATGCGCCACTACAGCCGCATTATCGGCGGTAATCTGGCAAGCGCCGGCGATGTGAGTTTTAGGAATAAACAACACATGCACCGGTGCAGCGGGTGCAATATCACGGAACGCTAAAACAAGATCGTCCTCGTACACCTTGGTAGAGGGAATCTCTCCTGCGATAATCTTACAAAACAAGCAATCCATCCGTGTTCTCTCCTCTCAATCCTTCAGCATACCGGCAACGGTATCAGCCACTGCAGCCACGACATCGTCCGCCTTCGACACATCCTTACCTCCGGCCATGGCAGAATCGGGACGTCCACCGCCCTTACCATCGCAGACGGCAGCAATCGCACGGACGATATTACCGGAATGAGCGCCCTTCGCCACAGCACCGGCGGTAGCGGTAGCCAGAATGCTTACCTTATCCTCCGTGGTAGTGACCAGCACCACAATACCCTCGCCAATCTTGTCACGCAACTGATCACCCAGTTCACGCAGACCACCGGCATCCAAACCGGGCACACGGGTAGCCAGCACCTGGACGCCCTTGATTTCCTGCACCTGGCTCATAACGTCGCCCAAAGCACTTTGAGCCAGTTTATTCTTTAGACCTTCATTCTCCGCAGTCAAGGTCTTAACCTGCGCTATCAGGGCAGAGATCTTATCCTCCACCTCATTGTCCTTCGACTTCAGCAACGCAGCAATCGCACTCATACGGCTTTCCAAGGTAGCATAATAAGCCAAAACGTTATCGCCGGTAATGGCCTCAATACGACGCACGCCGGCGGCAATGCCGCTTTCGCTTACAATCTTAAAGGTAGTGATAGCACCGGTGTGGGATACGTGGGTGCCACCACACAACTCTTTAGAAAAATCACCTATAGTAACCACGCGTACGGTATCACCGTACTTTTCGCCAAACAGAGCCATAGCACCGGACTTTTTGGCCTCATCCACCGTCATTTCAGCGGTGATCACAGCCAGATCGGCAGCAATTTGCTGATTGACCAGTGTCTCCACCTTGGTCAGTTCTTCCGCCGTCATCGCCTGGAAATGAGCAAAATCAAAGCGCAGGCGGGTGGGTGTAACCAGAGATCCCTTCTGCTCAACGTGCTCACCCAAAACAGTGCGCAGTGCCTTCTGCAACAGGTGGGTGGCAGAGTGATTCTTACAGGTCTGCTGGCGGGCGTCGCTCTTTACGATTATCTCCACCTCATCATTCACCGAGATCATACCCTCAGTGACTACGCCAACATGACCCACCTTGCCGCCACGCAACTTGATGGTTTCACGCACCTCAAATTTACCGTTTTTACCGATGATAACACCCGTATCGCCTTCCTGGCCACCCATCGTAGCATAGAAGGGAGTAACCGCCGTAAAGATGGTGCCGTTCTGTCCTTCTAACAAGCTTTCCACCAGCTCACTCTCCCCCGCCAGAACCGACACGGTAGAGCAGGCAGTGAGAGAATCATAACCAACAAAATCAGTAGAAAGATTCGCATCAATCAAGTCATACACGGTTGCGTCGGCGCCCATATAGTTCGTCACCTCACGAGAAGTACGGGCACGGGTGCGCTGCTGCTCCATCTCCGCCTTAAAGCCATCCTCATCAATGGTATAGCCCTTTTCTGTCAGGATCTCACGGGTCAGATCCACTGGGAAGCCATAGGTATCATACAGTTTAAATACAGAAGCGCCATCCAGCACGGATTTGCCCTCTGCCTGCATTGCCTCCTCCATCTCGGAGAGGATGCGCAGACCCTGATCAATGGTCTTATTAAACTGGATTTCCTCATTAGACAGTACCTTGAAGATAAACTCACGCTTCTCATCCAGTTCGGGATAGCCATCCTTAGAGCCCTCGATCACGGTGCAGCTCAGATCCGCCAGGAACTGACCATCGATGCCTAACAGACGTCCATGACGAGCGGCACGACGAATCAAACGGCGCAGCACGTAGCCACGGCCCTCATTGGTGGGCATAATGCCATCGGAAATCATAAAGGTAGCGGAACGGATATGGTCGGTAATCAGACGAATGGATACGTCGTTCTGATAATCCTCCTTATAGGTTTTATGAGCAAGATCACAGACGTGCTGACGCAGAGCGTGAAGGGTATCCACGTCAAAGATGGAATCCACATCCTGCACCACAACTGCCAAGCGCTCCAGACCCATACCGGTATCAATGTTCTTCTTCTCAAGTGTTGTGTAATTACCGGCACCGTCGTTTTCGAACTGGGTGAACACGTTGTTCCACACCTCGATATAGCGGTCGCACTCACAACCAACCTTACAATCGGGACTGCCACAGCCATACTTTTCGCCACGATCATAGTAAATCTCAGAGCAAGGGCCGCAGGGACCGGCGCCATGCTCCCAGAAGTTGTCCGCCTTACCAAAGCGGAAAATACGCTCGGGGGCAATACCGATATCCTTGTTCCAGATATCAAAAGCCTCGTCATCCTCTACATACACAGAGGGATACAGACGGTCGGGGTTCAGACCCACAACCTCGGTCAGGAACTCCCAAGACCAAGCAATGGCCTCTTTCTTAAAATAATCGCCAAAAGAGAAATTGCCCAGCATCTCAAAAAACGTGCCGTGACGGGCCGTTTTACCCACGTTCTCAATATCTCCGGTGCGGATACACTTCTGACAGGTGGTCACCCGATTACGAGGCGGTACCTCTGCACCGGTAAAATAGGGCTTCAGCGGAGTCATACCGGCATTGATGAGCAATAAGCTCTTATCATTATGGGGTACAAGCGAGAAACTGGGTAAACGCAGATGTTCCTTACTTTCAAAAAAAGAGAGATACATCTCGCGCAGTTCATTTACACCATACTTTTTCAGTTCTTTTGCCATAATACTTCTTCCTTTCTGTCGGTGGTAAAAAAAGAAACCTCCGCCCACATATGGGACGGAGGTTCCGTGGTACCACCCAAATTGCACAGCCTGTAACCGTGCCACTTTATGACCCCTAACGCAGGTCAGACGCCGCCGCTTATTTCGCGGGGTGCTCTGGAGTGGCGGGCAGAACATCCGGTGAAGCCTCCTCACAGCGATGCAGTAACATCGGAAGCTCTCTCTGAACACGTCCAATTCTGCTGATTCTCCGTCAACGCATTTAACACAAAATAGTATAAAAGAAACACTTCCTTTTGTCAAGTCCAATCCCCCATTTCCCACAAAAAAACGACCCCCGCAATGCGGAGGTCGTTTTTTGCCCCTCTGACCGTTTCCCTACTGAATTTGTCGGGCTTCCGGGGGCGGGCGATTTAATTCACAGTATCCGCATACCGCACTTCTAACGCGATGGCTTCCACGGGATTCACCGGCTGTCCATCCACCGTCATTTCGAAATGCAAATGAGGTGTTTGCGCCGATTCACATGGGATGGTTATCAGTTTACCGATAGGGGCTGCCACGTCCGGCTTATCGCCAACACGCACCGATGGCTCCACACCGCAATAGCGTGACACTACTCCTACACCATGGTCGATCGTAATCATATATCCCCACAGCGGATCCTCAGTAATCTCTGTCACCGTCCCCCGAGCCACCGCCTTGACTACCTGTCCTTTCTCCCCAGCGAAATCCACTCCCGTATGAATTCGCCAATCTTTCATGGTTTCGGAATACACCGGCGCATCTATGGAAAAAGGCTTCTGCACCGTATTGGTAAGGGGCAAAACATACAAGTCCGGTGCCTCTGCCTGCTTCGTCGTGGTCGTCGTTGACGCGGTTGTCGTGGTAGTCGTTGTTGTTCGATTATCCGGCTGTCCCGTGATGACCTGCTCCACAGGTTCATCCATCGGCTCGCTTTCCTCCGGTGAGCTCAACAAATTCTGTCCAATACCACTGACTAAAACGCCGGCTATAGCCATAAGACTAATGGTTAACACCAAATATACGCCATTACGGCGGAGAAAATGCATCATTCGGCTCTCACCAAACCGCTGTTTCTTCATCGAAAAACCTCCTTTACTTATACACAGTATGACCGTTTATCAATTCCTTTATACACCGTTTCTTTATAGTTATTTACCAGTTGCACGCATAAAACTTTGTTACTATTACCCATTGTTCCCCATATACGGCTATGTTATTATTAAATGTACGGAACCTAAATGCAAGGAGGGATTGGCATGGCCATCGGATTTCCACTACTTATTGACGTGAAAGGGAATAACTGCACCGTCTTCGGCGGAAACAAAAGCGCTCTGCGCCGCGTTAAGGAATTACTGCGCTTTGGTGCTAAGATCACGCTGATCTCTCCCCAGATCTGCCCAGAGTTAGCACAGATGAGCGACGAAGGACTGATTCGCCATATCCCCCGTAAATATTTTCGCGGCGATTGCACCAATGCGCAGTTGTGCGTTGCCGCTACAGAAGATACTAATGTCAATGTTGCCATTTCTTCTGAGTGCAAAAATAAAGGTATCCCGGTTAATGTAACACAGCCCCGCAGCTACGGTACGTTTACCTTCCCCCGCATGGTGATTGGTGAGAATGTGGTCTTATCCATCACCGGCGCACTCTCGGCAGAGACGCTTAGTCGTCTGCAGGATCGACTGCAAGAAGATCTCCCCCATATTCTCAGCGCAATTGAAAATACTGAACAAGATTAAAAGGAGCCTGTCTCATGACAGGCTCCTTTTCTTTTGTGCTATAAACAAACGAATACATAAATTATGATTGCAAAATTTGTATTTCTGCATTGCACGAAGCGTAATTATGTGTTATGATATATGTAATAATGGGGAAAAAGGAGGTTAGGTATGGATATTCGTATCGGCGATGTGCTGGAAATGAAGAAAAATCACCCTTGCGGTAGTCATACTTTCTCTGTTCTTCGTGTCGGTATGGATTTTCGCCTGCGTTGCAATGGATGCGGTCACGAGATGATGATTCCCCGCTTAAAAGCAGAGAAAAATATCCGCAAGGTGATGCGGGAACAATAGCCGCGTATCTTTCCAATTTAATGAGGAAAGGCGGACATCCCTATGATTGAAAAACTGCAAGGCATTGCACAGCGATATGAGGAGATCAGTAATCGTTTGTATCAGCCTGAGGTTACCACTCAGCCCGATCTCTATAGTGCGCTAATGAAAGAAGCCAACGCTCTGCGCCCCATTACGGAGACATACGAGACCTATCTTACTCAGCAGAGCCGTTTAAACGATGCGTACGAGATGCTGGGCGAAACCGATAAGGACCTGCGCCAGCTGGCACAGGAGGAATATAATCAGGCCAAAGAAACAATGGAATCTCTCTTAGAAGACTTAAAAGTTCTGCTCCTTCCCCGAGATCCCAACGATGACCGCAACGTAATTGTTGAAATCCGTGCCGGCGCCGGCGGAGAGGAATCCGCACTGTTTGCCGCGTCTCTCTATCGGATGTACACTATGTACGCTGAAAAGAAAGGGCTGCGGCACGAACCGATCAATAAGAACGAAACGGAGTTGGGCGGATGCAAAGAGGTCAGCTTCGTTATCATAGGTGACGGTGCCTATAGCCGCTTTAAGTTTGAAAGCGGTGTACATCGGGTACAGCGCGTACCGGAGACAGAAACCGGTGGCCGTATTCACACCTCCACCGTTACCGTGGCTGTTCTGCCAGAGGCAGAGGAGGTCGAATTGGACATCAACCCTGCCGATCTCCAGATTGACACCTACCGCTCCAGTGGTGCCGGCGGTCAGCATATTAACAAGACCGAGTCCGCTATCCGTATCACCCACCTGCCAACCGGCACCGTAGTGGAGTGTCAGGACGAACGTAGTCAGTTCAAAAACAAGGATAAAGCGATGCGGGTTCTTCGTGCCCGCCTGCTGGAACAAAAACAACAGGAACAACAATCCGCCATCGCCGCCGACCGCAAATCGCAGGTAGGCACCGGTGATCGCAGCGAGCGTATCCGCACCTACAACTTCCCTCAGGGCCGTGTTACCGATCACCGCATCGGGCTGACCCTGCACAAAATCGACGCCGTTCTCAACGGTGATCTGGATGAGATTGTTGAAGCCCTTATAACCGCCCACCGTGCCGAACAGCTACGAAAGGCGGATAACCAACCATAATTGAGGCATTTCTATGATTAACACCAAATTGTTACAACCGAATACAGAGGGCATCGCTACTGCCGCCCATCTTTTGCGGAACGGACAATTGGTTGCGATCCCCACCGAAACCGTGTATGGCTTAGCCGCCAACGCGATGGACGGTGCAGCTGTTGCTTCTATATTTGCGGCCAAAGACCGTCCAATGGACAATCCACTGATTGTCCACATCGGTGATCTAAAGGATTGGGCTCCGTTAGTAACCCACATCCCCGAGAATGCTCAAAAATTGGCTAACGCCTATTGGCCGGGGCCATTAACGATCATTCTTCCGGCAGCGGACTGTATCCCAGCCGAAGTAACCGGAGGCTTGTCCACCGTAGCAGTACGTTTCCCCTCACACCCTATCGCCCAAGCGGTCATTCTTCATTCCGGTTGTCCGCTGGCGGCTCCCTCTGCCAATCTTTCCGGCTCCCCCAGCCCTACCAACGCAGCTCGGGTTGCCGAAGATATGGACGGACGCATTGCGGCGATTTTGGACGGTGGCGATTGCTCGGTTGGCGTTGAATCCACCGTGGTAGATCTATGCCACAACCCTCTCCGCTTACTCCGCCCCGGCGGTATCACACCGCAGATGTTAGAAGCCGTTGTGGGGCCAATCGAAATTGATCCTGCCGTAACCCACGAACTGGAGCAAGGCGCCATCGCCGCTTCGCCGGGAATGAAATATAAGCATTACGCGCCTCGTGCAGAGGTATATATTGTCAAGGGATCTCCGGAGAATTACGCGCAATACGTGAACAGCCACAAAGCGAATGATGTAGCCGCTCTGTGCTTTGAGGAGGATGCCCCTTTTCTATCTGTTCCTTACGTCACATACGGCAAGCGCACTGATTCCTTGTCACAGGCACAACAATTATTTGATGCCCTACGGCAGTTGGACGAACAAGGCGCCAAAACGGTCTATGCCGCCTGTCCCTCTTTGGATGGAATCGGCTTAGCCGTATACAACCGCTTGTTGCGTGCTGCCGCCTTCCGCATTATAAGCGCCATTCGTATTGTGGGGCTCACCGGTCCCACCGGCTCCGGTAAATCCACCGTCGCTACCACGTGGCGATCACTGGGAGCCTACATTATTGACACCGATCAGTTGGCTCGGCGGGTCGTCGAACCCAACTCTCCGTGTTTAGAACAACTGGTCAACGTGTTTAGCGATGCGATTTTAATGCCCGACGGCTCACTCAACCGTGCCGAATTAGCACGACGAGCGTTTACTGATAGCGCATCAACCGCTAAACTGAACGCCATCACACACCCTGCCATTCTCGCCATGACGCATCAGCAGCTTGAACTTGCTGCAGAACAAGGGCATCCCGTGGCTATCGTTGACGCCCCATTGTTGTTTGAAGCCGGTTTTGATGCTATCTGCGATCACATTATTTCGGTTATTGCACCTACGGAGGTACGTCTTTCCCGTATCATACAACGGGACAATCTGTCACAAGAGGCAGCCATGCGCCGTATGGCAGCACAGCAACCGAGCGAATTCTATTGTCGTGATAACGTGTCCGTTGTAACCAACAGCGGTACTCTTACGGAGCTACAAGAAGCGGCCGAATCTATATGGAATCAGCTGATAAGGCGGTGGTCCACTGAATGATTCTCTTGCAGTCAAAGTCACGACGAATGGGTATTGTGGTGATTTCTTTGCTCGTGCTAATGCCAATCATTATCTACGCCATTGCTTACGCTATATACCCGATCAAAAACGAAACTTCCGTAGAAATGTATGCCGAGGAATATGGACTGAATCCCTCGTTTATTTACGCCGTTATCCACACTGAAAGCAAATTCGATCCGGATGCCGTTTCCCCTGCCGGAGCAAAAGGATTGATGCAAATCACCGATGACACGTTCCGCTGGGCACAGCAACGATGCGGAGAAAAAAGCACGGATTCAAATGTTTTGTTCCAACCTGCAACAAATATTCGCTACGGCTGTTTCATCTTATCGCTCCTGTCCCAAGAATTTGAAGATACCGAAACTGCACTGGCTGCATACAATGCCGGCCGTGGACGTGTACAAAAATGGCTGAGCGATCCTGTCTATTCCTCAGACGGAAAGACGCTTTCCAACATTCCTTATGAAGAAACGGCAACCTATGTCCGCCGTGTGCTGAACGCACAAAAGCGTTATCAGCAATTATATAACATTACGTAATTATTATTTGAAAGGTGGTATATTACCATGAGCGAAAACAAAGAGAAAACCGCAGGCGAACTGCTGCGAGAAAAGTTGGTTATGAAGTCCAAAAATGGCTTTTCTACCCTGACCGACGACAATCTGGCAGTTATCGACGCCTATTGTGAGGGCTACAAGGCATATCTGGACGCCGCTAAAACCGAGCGTGAGGCGGTCACCGCCGCAGTGGCTATGGCAGAGAACAAGGGCTTCATCCCCTACGTTAAAGGTATGGCTCTGAAAGCCGGCGACAAAGTATACCTAAACAACCGCGGCAAGGCCCTGCTGCTGGCCACCATCGGTACCCGTCCCATCACTGATGGTGTTACCATTGCAGCCGCCCATATCGACTCTCCTCGGCTGGATATGAAGCCGGTGCCCCTGTACGAGAGCAACGAGATGGCTTATTTCGATACCCGTTACTATGGCGGCATCAAGAAATACCAGTGGACTGCCATCCCGCTGGCCCTGCACGGCGTCTTTGTCCGCAAGGACGGTACCGTTATTGAGGTAAACATCGGCGAGGACGACAACGATCCCGTATTCTGCATCACTGATCTGCTGCCCCATCTGGGCCGCGAGCAAATGAGCCGTACCGCCGGCGATGTAGTCCGCGGCGAAAGCCTGGACATCCTCATCGGCTCCCGTCCCTTCAAGGATGACGAGGGTAGTGATGCAGTTAAACTGAACATCCTGAACATTTTGAACGAGAAATACGGCATTGTCGAGTCCGATTTCCTGTCTGCCGAACTGGAGGCTGTGCCCGCATTTAAGGCAAAGGACATTGGCTTTGACCGCAGTTTGATCGGCGCCTATGGTCACGATGACCGTGTCTGTGCCTATCCTGCCGTCACTGCGATTCTGGATGCCGAAACTCCTGCCTATACCGCTGTTACCATTCTGGCAGATAAAGAGGAAACAGGCTCTGCAGGCAACACCGGTATGCAGTCCTCCTTCCTCAACTATTTCATCGATGATATCGCTGCCGCTTTTGGCGAGAAGGGTCATCATGTTCTGTCCAATTCCATCTGTCTGTCCGCCGACGTAAACGCCGCTTTGGACCCCTTGTATCCCGAGGTTATGGTCGCCTCCAACGCAGCTAAGATTAATCACGGCGTCTGCATCACCAAGTACACCGGCGGCGGTGGTAAGGGTGGCACCAGCGACGCTTCTGCTGAGTATATGGCTAAGGTTCGTGCCATTCTGGACGAAAACGACGTGCTGTGGCAGACCGGCGAGCTGGGTAAAGTGGATGCCGGTGGCGGCGGCACTGTGGCACAGTTCATCGCCAATATGGACGTTGATACCGTAGATCTGGGTGTCGCTGTGCTGAGCATGCATGCTCCTATGGAAATAGTGTCCAAGATTGACGTCTATATGGCTCACAAGGCGTTCCTCGCCACTATGAAGCGCGACTAATGCCCACCATACTGTATGAAGACTCCCACCTGCTACTGATTGAAAAGCCGGTGGGGGTATCCGCACAGGATACCGATGGTGACTGCATTCCACACCGTCTTGCCGAGAAAGGATATGTGGTCAAAACGGTACACCGCTTAGACAAGCCTACCGGTGGCGTTATGGTCTATGCACGCACAGATACGGCCGCCTCACAGTTATCTGCTTTAGTCGGGCAGCACGATCGCTTTCAAAAAGAGTATCTTGCCGTTATACAGGGCTCTCCGGAACAAATCGAGGGCACTCTCACCGACCTGCTCTACCACGACGTGCACCGCAACAAATCCTACGTGGTCACCCGCCCCCGCAAGGGGGTGCGCGAGGCCATACTGGATTATACGGTTATAGAAACCGTCACCGTGGAGGAGAATATCTTCTCCCTTGTTAAGGTAAATCTGCATACCGGACGTACCCATCAGATACGGGTACAGTTTGCCTCGCGTAAAATGCCGATATTCGGCGACTCCCGTTATGGCGGAGTAAAAGGCAACTCACTGGGATTGTGGAGCTATCGGCTTACTCTCCCCCATCCGCTCTCCGGCTCTCCGCTCTCGGCAGAGAGCCTTCCGAACTGGAGCATTGCTCCTTGGAGTTATTTTAAAGTCATATAAAAAAAGCCGTTGCAACACTTGTGGCAACGGCTTTTCTATTAGTTCTTCAGGCTTTGCATCGGGGCAGGAATACGCCCACCACGATGAATGAAGACGTCAGGCGAAGCGGTATTGAGAGGCACTACCGGGCCTTCACCCAGCAAGCCTCCAAAGTTCAGCTCATCCCCCACCTGTTTTCCAATAGCTGGGATCACACGAACGGCCGTAGTCTTAGAATTCACCATACCGATAGCCGCCTCGTCAGCAATAATGGCAGAAATCACCTCTGCAGGCGTATCTCCGGGAATGTTGATCATATCCAAGCCTACCGAACACACTGAGGTCATCGCCTCCAGTTTTTCAATGGTCAAGCATCCGCTGCGGGCGGCGGCAATCATACCGGCATCCTCGGTCACAGGGATAAACGCACCGGACAGACCACCCACGTGAGAGGACGCCATTACACCACCCTTTTTTACCGCATCATTCAGCATAGCCAAGCAGGCAGTGGTGCCGTGACCACCACACTGGGAGAGACCGATCTCTTCCAGAATATAGGCCACAGAATCGCCCACAGCGGGGGTGGGAGCCAGGGACAGGTCCACAATACCGAAGGGTACCCCAAGACGACGGGAGGCCTCTTGTGCCACCAACTGTCCCATACGCGTGATCTTGAAGGCAGTCTTCTTAATGATCTCAGCAATCTCGCCTAGATCTTTATTGGGACCCGCTTTTGCCAGCGCGGCGCGTACTACTCCGGGTCCGGAAACACCGACGTTGATGACACAATCCGGCTCACTGACACCGTGGAACGCACCTGCCATAAACGGATTGTCTTCCGGAGCATTGCACAGCACCACCAACTTGGCGGGACCGATACAACCACGATCAGCAGTACGCTCTGCCGCCTGACGGACAATGCGTCCCATCAGCGCAACGGCATCCATGTTGATACCCGCCTTGGTGGAACCCACGTTCACCGATGCACAAATATGATCTGTCACAGCCAAGGCTTCCGGAATTGCCTCAATCAATTCACGATCACCGGCGGAAAATCCCTTCTGTACCAATGCAGAAAAACCGCCAAGAAAATTAACACCGCAGGTGACCGCGGCGCGCTCCAGAGTCAAAGCCAATTTGACCGCATTACGATCACGACAGCCCGCCAAAATAATAGCGGCAGGGGTAATGGAAATGCGCTTATTCACAATCGGAATACCCAATTCCTTCTCAATGGCTTCTCCGGTTTTCACCAGATCCTTTGCGCAGCGGGTGATTTTATCATACACCTTGGCGCACACCACGTCGATATCGCTGTCACAGCAATCCAACAGCGAGATACCCATCGTAATCGTACGAACGTCCAGGTGCTCTTCTTGAATCATTGTGATGGTTTCTAAAATATTGTTGCCGTTTAACATACCCGACTACTCCTTAAATGGTGTGCATAGCACTGAAAATCTCCTCATGCATACAGTGGATGACCAGCCCGTTCTCACGCCCCAACTCCATCATCTCATCCACTAACTGAGTAAAGGGAATATCACAGGCAGATACGTCTACCATCATAATCATAGCAAACACATCCTGCAGGATCGACTGCGTCACCTCAATGACGTTAATTTTATGATCACTGCAACGGGTAGAAACCTTTGCAAGGATACCCAGCGCATCTTTACCAACAACCGTAATCACAGCACGCATCGTTTATCGACTCCTTTTGTCTATTTATTAACGAATTATAGCACACATTCTGCTCTAAGTAAAGGAAAAATACATATTCGTGCATAAAACTTCCCCGTGCAGAGCATACTCACAGTGTCCCTGTAAATTTAGCAGAAAGGAGTAAGTGAGATGCTGAATAAACTGGCTTTAATCATTACCATTATCGGCGCCCTAAACTGGGGTAGCATCGGTCTGTTCCAATTTGATCTGGTCGCTTGGATCTGTGGCGGCGCAGACAGTCTGTTCGCCCGTATCATCTATACCGTTGTAGCACTGGCGGGTATTTGGTGCATTATGCTGCTATTCAAGCCTGATGCACGTGCCGACTGACACATAAAAAACGGCAACCGTAATCCTACGGTTGCCGTTTTGGTTTACATAATCAATTACTGAGCCAGCGCCAGCGTATCCCGAGCAATTACCAACTCCTCATTGGTGGGAATGATCCAAGCGGGGATAGCAGAATCCTCAGTAGTGATCAGGCGCTCTACGCCACGAACATTATTGGCGTCCACGTCGCACTTCATACCCATATAGCCCAGCGCCTCAATGATTTCCTTACGGATCTGGGGCTGATTCTCGCCGATACCGGCGGTGAACACCAGAGCGTCCAATCCGCCCAGAGCAGCAATATAGCCACCGATAATCTTCGTAATCTGATAGGTGCGCATATCCCATGCCAGCTTGGCGCGAGGGTTACCCTCGGCAATTGCTTTTTCAATGTCACGGTCATCGCTGGATACACCGGAAATACCTAAGGTGCCGGACTTCTTATTCATCAGGTCGTCCATCTGCTTGGGAGTCAAGCCCTCTTTTTCCATCACATAGGTCACAGCCGAGGGATCAAAACCACCGGTACGGGTACCCATCATAAAGCCGTCCAGAGGAGTCAGACCCATTGAAGTGTCATAGATTTTACCGTCTTTAATCGCAGAGATAGAAGAACCGCTACCCAGATGGCAGGTAATAATGCGCGTTCCCTCAACACGGCCCAGCAACTCAGTGCAACGGGCACTAACAAAGCGATGGGAGGTACCGTGGGCACCATAGCGACGCACGCCGTATTTCTCATACATTTCATATGGCAGAGCGAACATAAATACTTTCTGCTCCATCGTCTGATGGAAAGCGGTATCAAACACAACCACCTGCGTAATTTCCTTGCCAAAGGTCTCGGTGGCGGCGTTAATGCCGGCCAGAGCACCCATATTGTGCAGAGGGGCCAAAGCGGCCAGTTCTTCGATGTCCTTCTTCACTTTCTCGGTGACAACCACAGAGCGATCAAAGCGATCACCGCCCTGCACCACACGGTGGCCGATAGCGCCCACCTCGGACAGATCGTTGATCACCTTACCCTCGCCCTCGGTCAGCGCCTTCTTAACCTGAGCAAAAGCCTCCGTCTGATTCTTCATCACGGGATAGGAGGTCCAAGCATTACCGTTGGCCTTGTGGGTGAAGATACCATCCTCCAAACCGATACGCTCGCAGATACCCTTTGCCAGTACAATCTCACCATTCATATCGATGAGCTGATACTTCAGAGAAGAACTACCGGCGTTGATAACCAAAATTTTCATATTTTTTCCATCTCCTCATTGATTTTGTGAAATAAATATCGTAATATATAATAACTGATTCTCTTAAAAATAGCAACCATTATTTCAAGAAAGGGGGCATCTTTTTGCGAATTTCCGGCATTATTGCGGAGTACGATCCATTTCACAAGGGGCACGCTACCCATATTGCGGCCACCCGCGCCGAAAATGGCGGAGATGCCACCCATATTGTTGCTGTTATCAGCAGTAGTTTTACCCAACGGGGCGAACCTGCCTTGTTGAATAAATTTCACCGAACGGAAATGGCCTTAGCCTGCGGTGTCGATCTGGTGCTGGAATTGCCCCTCCCCTGGGCAATGTCCTCTGCAGAAAGCTTCGCCTCCGGAGGTGTGGCAATTCTCAAAGCACTGGGCTGCGTGGAGATGCTCTCTTTTGGTAGCGAATGCGGAGATATTGCCACGCTACAGCATCTAGCATTTTTATCTGAAAGCACTGCCTATCAGGACACCCTACGCCGCATTTTATCCACCGGAATCCCCTATGCCGCCGCCGGACAGGTAGCTGCCGCCACGATACTTGGAGAAAAAGTCGCTGCTCACTTAGCTTCGCCCAATAACACCCTAGGCATCGAATATATGCGCGCCGCCACGATGCAGAAGGCTAAATTCGACTTCTTCACATTGAAAAGACACGGAGCTTTACACAACGCCAATACCCCAAATCAGGGCTTTGCGTCTGCTTCTCTAATCCGAGACGCCGTGCGCAAAGGGGACATCACATTATCCTCCGTCTATATGCCGAATGACGCATTTTCCATTCTGGAGCAAGCCATAAAAAACGGTCAGGCAGCCACCTGCTCTGAGAAATTGGAATATGCCTTAATGGCACAATTACGCAAAATGTCCGAGGAGGATTTTCAGATGCTGCCCTGGCTATCCGAGGGACTTGAGAATCGGCTGTATCGCACCTCGCGCATGGCACAAACGTATGCTGCTCTGCTGGATGAGTTAAAAACGCGCCGCTATCCTATGGCACGACTCCGCCGTATACTATGGGCAGTTCTCCTAGGACTCACTGCTGAGGATTGTAAAGGATTACCTCCATACATTCGAGTTTTAGGAATGAATGCTCGTGGTCGGGAGATTCTTAGCGCTGCTTCCCCCACCTTACCTATTCTCACCCGTACCGCTCAATTAAGTGAGATGGATGATCGTTGTCGCCGTATTTTCTCGCTGGAATGTGTAGCTACCGACCTGCATGCTCTATGTATGCCCTCTCCTTTTCCCTGCGGCACAGACTATACACAAAAACTGATTACAAAATAAAAAGCCTGTCCCGATCGGGACAGGCTTTTTCCTTGTTCTGATGATTAGTCGGTGACGAAGGGCACCAGGGCAACCTGACGAGCGCGCTTGATAGCGGTGGTCAGACCACGCTGATGGCGGGCACAAGTACCGGTCACACGGCGGGGCAGAATCTTAGCACGCTCAGACATGCAGCGGCGCAGACGAGCCACGTCCTTGTAATCAATGTAGTCGATCTTATCGACGCAGAACTGGCACACCTTGCGGTGGCCCTTGCGGCCGGAGCGAATGGGACGCTCGGGTCTCTCGGTTCTTTCAGCCATGATAGAAAGGCCTCCTTTTCTCAATTTTCAGCTGTTCCCAAATCTTAGAAGGGCAGATCCTCATCGGTGAGGATATCCTCAAAATCACCGGAATTGGCGGTGGAGAAGGCAGGCTTCGCCTCGCTCATTACGGGGATCTGGGAATCATAGCTGGGAGCGCCGCCGGCAGTATTGCCTTTGGACTCACAGAAGAATGCGTTGTCAACCACGACCTCGTAGACAGTACGCTGACTGCCGTCGTTAGCCGTGTACTTACGGGTCTGCAGGCTACCCTGCAAAGCCATACGCTGTCCCTTGCGGAAATAGCGGGAGATAAACTCGGCGGTGCCACGCCAGGCAACGCAGTTAATGAAATCGGTCTGACGCTCCTGATCTTTGGAACGATAGGCACGATCTACAGCTACGCTAAAGCTGGTAACGGAAACGCCGGTCTGTGTGGTCTTCAATTCCGGATCACCGGTCAAACGACCCATCAAACAGATTGAATTCACAGATATCCCTCCTTAGTTCTCTTCCTTGCGGATCACCATGGAACGCAGGACACCGTCGGTAATACCGGCGCGACGCTCCAGCTCCGCGGGGAAGTCGGGACCGCTGACGAAGTTGTACAGGACATAATAGCCCTCGGCCTCGTCATTGATGAGATAGGCCAGCCTACGCTTGCCCCACTCGTCGATCTCGCCGAGCTCAGCGTGCTTCTCGATCAGCTTGCTGAACTTCTCCTTCAGTGCGGTGACGCTCTCCTCACCCTGGGTCAGGGAGAAAATGAAAACGGCCTCATAGGATGCTTTGATAGTGGGCATTGATTGCACCTCCTTATGGTCTAATGGCCTCCTCTCTGGGAAGAGGCAAGGATTTGTCCACAATCGTGGACCGTAATATTATAGCAGGCATACCGTCCATAGTCAAGAGATAATTCACAAATTTTAGCGAATTTTTGCACCAAGAAAAAAGGATGTGCTACCAAAAGACAGCACATCCTTTACAGGAATTTATTCTTACAGCGTCAGGCTGGGTGCGGAATACACACGAGCAGCCAACTCCTGATCCAACAGGTACAGGCTCTTGGGATCATCGCCAAAGAGTTTATACTTACTGACCATCTTATCCGCATTCTCTTCCTCTTCCAGCTGTTCCTTGACAAACCAATCCAGGAACTGCATCGTGCGGAAATCACGGACATCATAGGCTGCCTCGTAAATGGCATGAATCAGCGCACTAACATAACGCTCGTGCTTAGCACCGGCCAGCAGCGGATCCAGCGCATTAGTGAACACCTCTCCCGGCTTGTCAATGGCCTTCAATTCCACCGGAATACCGTTGCTCTGCAAATACCGCAGGAACAGCAGGGCGTGATCGCGCTCCTCCTGCGCCTGGATCGTGTACCAATTGGCAAACCCATCCAGATCCTGCTCCGTATAATAGTTGGCAATATCTAAATACAGATATGCACTGTAAAACTCTTTATTAATTTGATCATTCAGCAACTCGATGACCTTTTTATCCAACATCGGTGTTCACTCTCCTTTCCGCAAATGGGGATTAGCCGAAATAGCGCTTCAGCAGACCCTCAAATGCCTTGCCATGTCGAGCTTCATCACGGGCCATCTCATGAACGGTATCATGAATAGCATCCAGGCCCAGCTCTTTGGCCTTCTTGGCCAGTTCGAACTTGCCTTCAGTGGCACCGTTCTCAGCATCCACACGCATCTCCAGATTCTTCTTAGTGCTATCGGTCAGCACCTCACCCAGCAGCTCAGCGAACTTAGCGGCATGCTCCGCCTCTTCATAAGCAGCCTTTTCCCAGTACAGACCGATCTCAGGATAGCCCTCGCGGTGCGCCACACGGGCCATAGCCAGATACATACCAACCTCGGAGCACTCACCGGCAAAATTGGCACGCAGACCCTCAATGATCTCGGGATCCACACCCTGCGCAACGCCAACGACGTGCTCAGCAGCCCAGGCGCGCTCGCCGCCCTGCTCCTTGAACTTGTCAGCGGTGACACCGCAGACAGGGCAAACGTGGGGAGCCTGATCCCCAGTATGGACATAACCACAGACAGAACACACAAACTTTTTCATAATACTTTACCTCCAAAATAATAGTTTACGAATTAATTTTGCATGCGGGACACCGCCCGCTAAAATAGATGCCCTGACCTTCTACCAGAAAATCTCGGGGCATTAATTGCTGCACCAGAGCTTCATCCAGAACAAAGTCGGCAATTCCGCCACAATTTCTACAATGAAAGTGACCGTGCAGCGCAGTATCGGCATCATAATGACGCTCTTCTGTATCCATCGCCAGCTCAATCACCAATCCCGCTTTTACCAAGGCATGCAATGAATTGTATACCGTCGTACGGGAAAAGGTCGGGTGATGCTTTACAAGCGCCTCATACACCGTTTCTGCCGAAGGATGCGTCCGATGCCGATACAGATAGTCATACACGGCAAGGCGTTGCGCTGTCGGGCGCACTCCCCTGTCAGCTAGCAAAGCGGCCATCTGTTGTTGCGTCATAAGCGCCCCTCCTTTTGTAATCGTTTTTATCTTGTAATGATTACAAATATATAATATACGATGTTTTGTGATTTGTCAATAGGTTTTTTAAAAATTATTGTACCAAATATAAAAAAGCGCCGTCCACAGCGTGGGCGGCGCATATATACTATACCTTAATAATAAAATGGCGAGAAAGACCGTTTTCGGTAAGAATGTGCGGTTCACCGATAATCAGCGGTTGTATATACTCTAACGCAATCGGCAGAACATTATTTCCCGCTTTGTTGATCCATTCGCGTGGAACGTATTTAATCTTATTAGCTACGTCCGCTACAGGAACAATACCATAATTAGGAATATACTCTGCATCATATCGGCTAAGAATGGCACTCACCATACCGGTCTTCCCCGTCGCAGCCGCCTTAACCGAAACCATACCCAACGATTCTGCTTCAGTCAGATCGGTTTCCGAGGCAATATGTGCCGCACAGCGCTGAAGAATGTTCAATTCCACTGAGCGCACCTTGCATCCAATCCGTTTCTGTATCAGTGCCTCCAGACATTTACCGATTCCCGACAGGTACTTATGGCCGAAGTTATCGACCTTGCCGGATTGAAAATCGTCCAAGCCCTCAACTGTCACACCCTCAGATACCGCCACAACAACCGTACGGCTCTTTTTCTGCGCTTCACGTACATCCGCAATAAACTGGTCTGCCGAAAATGCAACCTCCGGCAGATACACAAGATGAGGTGCATCGCACCCATATAGATGGGGTAATGCCGCCGCCACCGTCAACCAGCCCGTGTCACGGCCCATAATTTCTACGATTAAAACGCTGTCCAGTTCGTATACGGTACAATCACGGACCATTTCCCACATAGCAGTAGCCACAAATTTGGCCGCCGAGCCATATCCGGGCGTGTGATCCATCAAGCACAGATCATTATCAATAGTCTTGGGGACACCCATCACACGGATCGGGCTGCCCACCGATGTGAAATACGTCGATAATTTAGCCACCGTATCCATAGAATCATTTCCGCCAATATAAAAGAAAGCACCGATATTATGTCGCTCTAATGTGGTACGAATCTGTTCATATACGGCCGGATCCTGTTCTATAGACGGTAACTTATACCGACAGGACCGCAAAGCCGCAGACGGCGTCTGCCGCAAAAGCGCCTGCTGCTCTTCCGTTGCCAGTTGAACGTTTAGGTTGACTAACCGATCCTCAATAATTCCCTCAATACCGTTAAGAGAGCCGTAAACAACATCTACGTCCTTCCACGCGCGAGCGGCGCGGTACACGCCCAAGAGGGATGCATTGATCACGGCGGTAGGGCCACCGGATTGTGCTACAGCAATATTCATACAGTGTCTCCTTATCACCCAATCGCATTGACGAGCAACAGCCACGCCAAGCCATAATAGGCCACGACCGCCACAAGATCGTTCACAGTGGTGATCAGCGGGCCGGATGCTACAGCGGGGTCTACCCGCAGTTTCTTAAATAACATTGGAATTAAAGTGCCCGTCATACTGGATACGGTCATAGCCGCCATCATCGCCAAGCCAATACAGCCGGAGGTAGCAAACGCCACCCCTACGGTGTATCCTTTTACAAACCAAACGTAAAGACCGACCAGAACGGTAGAAATAATACCCATAGCGGTTCCGTTAAAGAAACCGATCCGTAGTTCCTTAAAAATCAAGGATAAGCTTTGGCGGGTGGTCAATTGCTCATCCATCAACACGCGGATGGTAACCGCCAAGGATTGCGTGCCAACGTTACCGGCCATGGATAGAATCAATGACTGAAAACACACAATCAATGTTAGCCCCCGCACTACTTCTTCAAAAAGGCCGACCACCGCCGATACACCAAGGCCCAAAAACAGCAGTACGATCAACCAAGGTATGCGCTTGCTCATACTTTGCAAAAGCGGCTCGTTAAGATCTTCCTCAGCGGTCAGACCGGCCAGGCGAGCGTAGTCCTCACCCATCTCTTCGTCCACGACCTCAACCAAACTCTGCGCCGTTATGACGCCCAGAAGACGCATATCGCTATCCAGCACAGGGATGGAATCCTCAGAGTAGTCTTTAATCTCCTCAATACAGGAGTCTACGGTCTGCGCAGCATAGACAAAGGGATAGGATGTGACGATAAGATCCTCTAACACCACATCCTGACGGGCAATAATCAGATCCTTCAGATCGATAGCACCGCAGAACGTACCATCTTCATTCAGCACATACAGCGTAGAGATGTTATCATTCTCTGCCGCTTGATGCACCAAGGATTTCATTGCCTCCTTGATGGACCATTGGCGGGCAATGGCAACATAGTTGGTGGTCATACGACTACCGATGCAGTTATCATCATAGGAGTCGATCAATTGAATATCTTCGGCAGCATCCGGATCCATCAATTCTAACAGTTCGCGCCGTTTGTCTTCGTCCAACTCGTCCAGAACATCTATCGCATCGTCGGCATCCATGCCCTCGATAACGTCCGCAGCCAATTCGGCATCCAGTTCTTCAATATAGGTGCCTACGTCTTCTAAATAAGCGAACACGTCGCTCATTCGATCCAGGCCTAAAATACGATATAGACGACGGCGGTCAGCCGGGGTCAACTGCTCCAACAGATCTGCCAAATCGCTGTCGTGGTAATCCTCTAACTCCTGACGCAGGTCGGCAATAGGGCGACGATCCCGCAGCAGAAGCGCAAGCTCCTCGGTATAGTCGGGGCGCTCCTGCTCTTCGGGCACCATTTTAATTTCTTCAGGCATTAAGAAAGACCTCCTGTTCCATTAGAATAACAGGCGGTCTGTGCAGAAAAGGTAACACTTATCCCATCGTGTTTCGGTGAACTACACAGATCGCATATACACATTCACACCGTCGAGGAGGAACGGGATTGTTCTCCATATAGTATCACCTGCCTTTAAAAGATATAAGAGTTGTTATTAATAATATTATAGTATTTTCCCCGCCTTTTTGCAACCCCTGAATTTTATTTTGAAAAAAACAAGAAAATGCAAAACTTTTTTGAAAAAAGGGTTGACTTTTATGATAAGATTTGCTATTATAACAAACGTTCCGAGCAACACATGGGGGTATAGCTCAGCTGGGAGAGCGCTTGAATGGCATTCAAGAGGTCAGCGGTTCG
>JAZQFG010000048.1:0-16246 GCA_045539375.1 Acutalibacteraceae bacterium
CGAAAAGGTGCTTGCCATAACAGACAAGGATGCTCTGGAGATCGCAGAGGCGGTAAAGAAAAGCGGACTTCTCTTCGCTATATGCTTCCCCAATATCGCCTACGGCTTCACCCAGACCATAAAGGCTGAGATCCTTGACAAGGGTCTACTTGGAAAAGTGAACTCTGTCCGTTTCCGTTATTCCCATACTGCGGCAAGCGAGGACGAACTGCCCCCGCACTTCTACGACAGAGAAACTGCAGGCGGCGGCTCGGTCATAGACCACGGCGTGCATGGGCTATCGGTTATATATCACCTCTTTGGATTGCCCACAAGATACAAGGCGATGCTTTCTGTTTCTACAACAAACAAGGGCTCCCTTGAAAAGAACAAGGATATGGTGGAGCACAACTCGATTGCTGTCATGGCATACGATGACGGACTGATAGCGGTAAACGAATGTTCATCTGTAACCTCGGGACCGCTGACCATAGAGATATGCGGTGAGACGGGCCGCTGTCTCTTTACCTGCGACAAGCTGACCATGAAGCTTGAAGGTCAGGACGAGGTAGTAGTTGAGGAAAGTGCCCGTATGTTCCATCCCTTAAAGCAGTTTATGCTTGAGGATATAGACCCTGCTTTTGGTGTCGATACGGGAGTTGCAGTAACTTATATGGTAAATCAGCTATATAAAAATCAGTAAGGCTAATGCCTTACTGATTTCTTTTTATTTATACATAACTCCCATACACCATACTACCGCAAGTGCCGTCAGGGTTACAAGTGTATCTATGGTAACACCGTAGAACATAGGTTTGAGTCCCGCTTTCTTAAAGTCGATCAGACTTGTAGACAGGCCTATCGCCGCAAGTGCGGTGACCATAAGAAACTTGCTTGTGTTCTTGATAACACTTGCTGCCGCAACGGGAATACATCCCACGCTGTTAAGGATAGCAAGTGCCAGAAATCCGCATATAAACCAAGGGATTATCTTTGTGAGCTTAACCTTCTGTCCATTGTTTTCGGCACTTAACTGCTTGCGCTTGATACGCATACTGATATAAGCAAACACCAGAACGGTGGGGATAATTGCAACGGTTCGGGTGAGCTTGACCATAGTGGCAAAGTCCCCTGCCGCCTCGGAAAAAGCATATCCCGATGCAACAACGCTTGCGGTATCGTTGACCGACGTGCCTGCCCATATGCCGTACCCCATATCGCCCATACCGAGTAGCTTGCCCATAATGGGATACACTGCCACCATAATCATATCAAAAATAAAGGTAGAGGACATAGCAAAGGCAACGTCCTTATCGTCAGCTTCAATAACCGGAGCAAGAGCGGCTACTGCCGAGCCTCCGCATATTCCCGTTCCTGCGGAGATAAGGTTAGAGAGCTTCCAGTTAAGACCGAATAATTTACGTATAAAATATCCTCCGCCAAAGCACATAGCAAAGGTGAACAGCATTACAAAGAATGTCATCTTGCCCACGTTCATGATAGTACCTATGGAAAGGGATGCGCCTAAAAGAATAATGGCTAACTTTAATATCTTTTTTGAAGTGAATTTAAGAGAAGGTTTTATCCACGCGGGATGAAAAAAGCTATTGATGATCGTACCCATAAACAGCGCTATGATAGATGCACCCAATAGCCCTCCGGGGATAAGCTTCTCTAAAAGAACCGACACCACGGCAACTCCGAAGCATATTGCAATACCGAGAATAAAAAGAAGATTGCTTTTGACCTTTGAATTCATAATTTTCTCCTTGTTTTTTACTTTTTCCTATTTATTTTATCATAGAATTATGATAAAATAAAGTTATTATATGGAATGACCTCATTCTTTTTATTTATCGAAGGTGTCAATATGGATCAAAAGCTACAAACCTTTCTGACCCTGTGTCAGACTATGAACTACCGTATAGCCGCAGAAAAGCTTCATCTGTCCCAGCCTGCGGTTACAAAGCAGATACAGTCATTGGAGCGTACTTTACATACAAAGCTGTTTGTATATGACGGGCATACCCTGCACAAGACCGAAAAATGCTTACTGTTGGAGCGCTATGCCATATCACTGCAATATCAGTTTGAGGAACTGCAGTTGGCTATCACAGACAGAGAACGCTTAAAGCTTAGGGTAGGGGCAACCAAAACCATAGGAGACTACGTTCTTATAGATGCTATCAAGGAGTATCTTATCTCTCCCGACCACGAGCTCTCGCTTGTAGTTGACAACACAAAAAATCTGTTACAGATGCTTGACGAAAACCGTCTGGACTTTGCGATTATCGAAGGAAGATTCAGCAAAACAAAATACGACCATTATCTTATGCGTATGGAGCCCTTTGTGGGTATATGTGCAAAAAACAGCCCTTTATGCGGTAAAAACGTAACGATAAATGAGCTTTTAAGTGAAACAATAATCGTACGAGAAGAGGGTTCGGGTACCCGAAGGGTATTTGAAGAACGGCTGGTTGAGGCAGGTTATGAGCTTGTTGACTTTTCAAGACAGGTATCTATCAGTAGCTTCGTATCTATAAAAGCGTTGGTACAAAGCGGTATAGGAATAAGCTTTTTATATCACTCGGTTATTGCAAACGACCCCTTGATAGGTACTTTTTCAGTTAAACCCTTGACCGAGCCTCATCCGTTCCACGTAGTGTATACCAGAAACACTAATGCCAAGAGCTATTCTGAGCAATTTCTTTCAAGCACGTTCGATAAAGATTGAAATATGGGAAAAGCTATGGTATAATGATAGAATAGAAAATTATTTCACGAGGAAAGCTATGCAGGATAAAAAGTTTAAGTTAGTTTCTCCATATTCTCCAACCGGTGACCAGCCCGAGGCGATAGATAAGCTCTCGGCAGGAGTTGAAGCAGGACTTGACAAGCAGGTGCTCTTAGGTGTAACAGGCTCGGGTAAGACCTTTACTATGGCTAATATTATTGCCAACGTCAACAAGCCTACACTTGTTTTGGCGCACAATAAGACCCTTGCGGCTCAGTTATGCTCCGAGTTCAAGGAATTCTTCCCCGAAAATGCGGTGGAATATTTTGTTTCCTATTACGACTACTATCAGCCGGAGGCCTATATCCCCACCACCGACACCTACATTGAAAAAGATTCCGCCATCAACGACGAGATCGACCGTCTGCGTCACTCCGCCACCTCCGCCCTGTCCGAGCGGCGGGACGTAATCATCGTGGCCAGCGTATCCTGCATCTACACGTTGGGCGACCCCATCGACTATCGCAGTATGGTGATCTCCCTGCGGCAGGGGATGGAAAAGCCCCGTGACGAGCTGATCCGCAAGCTGGTGGAATTGCAATACGAGCGCAACGACATCAGCCTTACCCGTAATAAATTCCGTGTGCGGGGGGACGTGGTGGAGGTGTACCCCGCCTATTCCGATAACACCGTGTTCCGTATCGAGTTTTTCGGGGATGAGATCGACCGCATCAGTGAGATCCACTCCCTCACCGGCGAGGTGAAAAACGTCATCAGCCACGTGGCCTTTTTCCCTGCGAGCCACTACATCATCCCCCAAGAGAAGATGGCGGCCGCCATTGACCGCATTCGGGTGGAGATGGAGGAGCGGCACGAGGAATTCACCCAGCAGGGTAAGCTGCTGGAGGCGCAACGGATTCTCCAGCGCACCACCTACGATATGGAAATGCTGCAGGAGATCGGCTTCTGCAAGGGCATCGAGAACTATTCCCGGGTGCTGTCCGGACGGCCTGCGGGCAGTATGCCCTGCACCCTCTTGGACTATTTCCCCGACGATTTTGTGCTGTTTGTGGACGAGAGCCACGTGACCCTGCCTCAGGTGCGGGGTATGTACGGCGGCGATTACGCCCGCAAAAAGAGTCTGGTGGACTACGGCTTCCGCCTGCCCAGCGCCTATGACAACCGCCCCCTGAATTTTGACGAATTCTACGGACACATTCATCAGGTGGTGTTCGTTTCCGCCACCCCCGGTGAGCTGGAAAAGGGCAAGAGCGCCCAGACGGTGGAGCAGGTCATCCGCCCCACCGGTCTGCTGGATCCTCTGATTTCGGTGCGCCCCGTCGAGGGGCAGATCGACGATCTGATGGAGGAGATCCGCCTCCGTGCCGCCCGGGAAGAGCGGGTGCTGGTCACCACCCTCACCAAGAAAATGGCGGAGGATCTGACCAACTATCTGGACACCCATGGGGTGCGGGTGCGGTATATGCACCACGATATCGATACCATGGAGCGGATGCAGATCATCCGCGATCTGCGACTGGGCGAGTTTGACGTGCTGGTGGGCATCAACCTGCTCCGTGAGGGCTTGGATATCCCCGAAGTATCCCTGGTGGCTATTCTGGATGCGGACAAGGAAGGCTTTCTGCGCTCCGAGACCGCCCTCATCCAGACCGTGGGCCGTGCCGCCCGCAACGCCGAGGGTATGGTGATTATGTATGCCGACACCGTTACCCCGTCGATGGAGGCGGCCCTGCGGGAGACCGACCGCCGCCGCCAGATCCAGACGGCCTATAACGAGGCCAACGGCATCGTGCCCAAGACCATCCGCAAGGACGTGCGGGAGGTGCTGGAGATCTCCACCGGCGGCGGCAAAAAGGTGAAGAATGCCAAGGGTATGACCCTCACCCGCGCCGAGCGGGAGGAGCTGATCCGCCAGCTGACCAAGGAAATGAAGAATGCATCCAAGCTGCTGGAATTCGAGCACGCCGCTATTTTGCGCGATCGGATAAAGGAACTGCAACAAATGAAATAGCGGCGTGCGGTCGAAGGAGCAGTGGTGCGGGAGAATGGGCACCGCCCATTCTCGTGGTGGGCGCCACAGCAACCGGCGGTCTGTTATCGCTCCGAGCGCCCACAGCACGCCGCTATCCTGCGTGACCGGATAAAGGAACTGCAACAAATGAAATAGCGGTGTGCGGTCGAAGGAGCAATGGTGCGGGAGAATGGGCACCGCCCATTCTCGTGGTGGGCGCCACAGCAACCGGCGGTCTGTTATCGCTCCGAGCGCCCACAGCACGCCGCTATCTTGCGTGACCGGATAAAAGAACTGCAACAAATGAAATAAGGCTTGCCTCCCTCCTTGAGGGAGGTGGCATTTGCAGAGCAAATGACGGAGGGAGTTTGCCTCTCCTCACAGACGACAACGGGTGCAATGAACCCACCTTCGGAGAAAAAGCCTGAACGCCATCTTGCCCTAGGGTAGCGCGACAAATCCGAATTCCGTTTTAGAAAGGAACTGAGTATGGCTGACAATAAGCTCATCATCAAAGGCGCCCGCGCCCATAACCTGAAAAACATCAACGTGGAGCTGCCCCGGGACAAGCTGATCGTGTTCACAGGCTTATCCGGCTCGGGCAAATCCTCTCTGGCCTTCGACACCATCTATGCCGAGGGTCAGCGTCGCTATGTGGAGAGCCTGTCCAGCTATGCCCGCCAGTTCTTAGGACAGATGGAAAAGCCGGACGTAGATCTCATCGAGGGTCTGTCCCCCGCCATCTCCATCGACCAAAAGACCACCTCCAAGAACCCCCGCTCCACCGTGGGTACGGTGACCGAGATCTTCGACTATCTCCGTCTGCTGTACGCCCGCATCGGCATCCCCCACTGCCCTGTCTGCGGGCGGGAGATCCGTCAGCAGACGGTGGATGAGATCGTGGACCGCATTCTGGAACTACCTGAGGGCACCCGCATCCAGCTGATGGCCCCCATCGTGCGGGGACGCAAGGGACAGTACGTCAAGGAGTTAGAGGGCGCCCGCAAATCCGGCTATGCCCGTGCGCGGGTGGACGGCATCCTGTACGATCTGATGGAAAAGATCGAGCTGGATAAGAACAAAAAACACACCATCGAGATCATCGTGGATCGTCTGGTGGTCAAAGAAGAGATCCGCAGCCGATTGGCAGACTCGGTGGAGACCGCCACGGGACTGGCGGAGGGACTGCTGACCGTGGACGTCATCGGCGGCGAGGAGCTGACCTTCTCCCGCAATTACGCCTGCCCCGACCACGGGGTCAGCGTAGAGGAGCTTTCCCCCCGTATGTTCTCCTTCAATAATCCCTTCGGTGCCTGCCCTAAATGCACCGGTCTGGGCATCTTTATGGCTATGGACCCCGAACGCATCGTACCCGACCCCTCTCTGTCGGTGCGGCAGGGCTGCTTCCCCGGCAGCGGCTGGAACTATAAGGACGGCGGCACCATCGCCAAAATGTACTTTGACGGGCTGGCCCAACACTACGGCTTCTCGCTGGACACCCCCTTTCAGGAACTGCCTAAGGAGATCCGAGACATCCTGCTGTACGGCACCAAGGGCGAAAAACTGAAAATGTCCTATACCCGCGAGTATGGCTCCGGAACCCACTACACCGACTTTGAGGGTGTGCTGAACAATATGCAGCGCCGCTATAACGAAACGAGCAGCGACTGGGCGCGGGAGGAACTGGAGCAGTATATGAGTCAGGTGAACTGCCCCACCTGCCACGGACGCCGCCTAAAGCCGGAAAGTCTGGCGGTCACGGTGGGTGGCCTGAACATTATGGAGCTGTGCGATAAGACGGTGGAGGATCTGTTGCTCTTTATCGAACAACTGCAACTCACCCAGCGGGAACTGTTTATCGGCCACCGCATTCTGAAAGAGATCAAGGAACGCTTAGGTTTCCTCAACAGCGTGGGTCTGGGGTATCTGACTCTGGGTCGGGGTTCCGCCACCCTCTCCGGCGGTGAGAGTCAGCGCATCCGTCTGGCCACTCAGATCGGCTCCTGCCTGATGGGGGTACTGTACGTGCTGGATGAGCCCAGCATCGGTCTGCACCAGCGGGATAACGACCGCCTGCTGGCCACCCTGAAGCATCTGCGGGATCTGGGTAACACCCTCATTGTGGTGGAGCACGACGAGGATACCATGCGCTCCGCCGACTGGATCGTGGATGTGGGCCCCGGCGCGGGCATCCACGGCGGTGAGATCCTCTATTCCGGCCCCGCCGCCGGTATCCTCACCTGCGAAAACTCCCTGACCGGACAGTATCTGTCCGGGCGGCGGTGCATCCCCGTCCCCGAAACACGGCGGGCGGGCAACGGCAACACCCTGACCGTGAAGGGAGCCGCCGAAAACAACCTCAAGCACATTGACGTGGCCTTTCGGCTGGGCGCCTTTAACTGCGTCACCGGTGTGTCCGGCAGCGGTAAATCCAGTCTGGTCAACGCCATTCTGTATAAGCGGCTGGTGCGGGATCTCAACCGTGCCCACACCCGCCCCGGTAAGCACGACGACATCGAGGGTCTGGAGCACCTGGATAAAGTCATTGACATTGACCAATCCCCCATCGGGCGCACCCCCCGCTCCAACCCCGCCACCTACACCGGCGTGTTTGACGACATCCGTCAGCTGTATGCCGCCACGGCGGACGCCAAGGCACGGGGCTACAGCGCAGGCCGTTTCTCCTTTAATGTCAAGGGCGGCCGCTGTGAGGCCTGTCAGGGCGACGGCATCCTCAAAATTGAAATGAACTTTTTACCGGATGTGTTCGTACCCTGCGAGGTGTGCGGCGGCAAGCGGTACAATCGGGAAACCCTGGAGGTTAAGTACAAGGGCAAATCCATTGCCGACGTGCTGGATATGACCGTGGAGGAGGGCGTGGAGTTCTTCTCCGCCATTCCCAAGATCGCCCGCAAGCTGCAGACCCTACAGGACGTGGGTCTGGGGTACGTGAAGATCGGTCAGCCCGCCACCACCCTGTCCGGCGGCGAGGCCCAGCGGGTCAAGCTGGCCACCGAGCTATCTAAGCGTGCCACCGGACGCACCGTGTATATCTTGGACGAGCCCACCACCGGCCTCCATGCAGCGGACGTCAGCCGTCTGCTTCAGGTGCTGAACCGTCTGGTGGAGGGGGGCAATACCGTCATCGTCATCGAGCACAATCTGGACGTGATCAAGACCGCCGACTATATCATCGATCTGGGCCCCGAAGGGGGCGACAAAGGCGGTACACTGGTCGCCTGTGGCACCCCCGAAGAGATCGCCGCCTGTGCAGCCAGCTATACGGGACAGTATCTCAAGCGGGTGTTGGAAGCATCAAATCATGATGAATCGTCAAACTAAGCGCATAACTTTTTTATAAAAAAACCGCCCCGTTTATGCGGGGCGGTTGATGGTTTGATGACGATTTAATCCGCTAAATAGGTCTGGAACAATGCTTCCCAATCACTGGTTTTCTGCAGAGCGCCCACATGCATCTTGCGGATAATACCTTCTCGATCAATAACCACCGTGGTGGGAAAACCGCGCAGAGCAAAGGTCTGCACCCAGCTGGCGGGGCACGATGCCATAGGGAAGGTCAGGGACGCGTTATTGGCGCGGAACTGACGGATATTGGCCACCGAATCGTACGGATTCAGCGCCACTATTTCTACCCGATCCTTATACGCCCCATACGCCTCACCCATGGCAGGGAATTCCTTAATGCAGAAGGAGCAATTAATATACCAGAAATTGAGAACCACCATCTCTTTTTGTTGCAGCATCTTGGACAAGGTAAGCGTGTTGCCACTGCTATCGGTCACGGTGAAATCGTACATCCGATCGCCCACCGACAGGCTCTTCCCGGCCAGATCCCCCTGCAGTAGAGGCGGCTTGGTTGTGGTAGTAACCTTTTTCGTGGTGGTGGTGGTAACCTTCTTTGTGGTTGTGGTGGTAACCTTCTTCGTGGTTGTGGTGGTTGCGCCCACCCCCGCCATGGCGGTGGTCGTTGTGGTCATCGACGGATGGCCATTGGATGACGGCATTGTGATAGTAAAATGATCACCCACCGTAATGGTACTCCCCACAGGGACGTTGGTATCCCCCACCACAGCCGTAGTCGTACCAGAAGACTCTATGGCATCAGCAGTAGAATCCGTCGTATCGGCAAAAGATCCCGTCCCATTGGCAGAACTACCTCCGACAATAGCATTCACAGACGATGTGCCTCCCTGCACAGTGGTGGTTGTCGTGGTGCTAACCGCCCCGACGACACTGCTGTCGCTCTCCGACGGCAATTGGTCCCCGCAGGCGCACAGGCTCATCAGCAGACCGATCACCAAGCACAATGCTACCGTTCTGTTCATATTCCGCATCTCCTTAATTTCCTGTTTCCTGCATTATAACATTCTGCATGAAAAAAGTAAAGACGATCGACCGATAATCGTAATATTTACAATTCCGTCATACTGTTGCCGCAAAAATGCGGTATGATAGCCATCGGGGAGGTGACGGCGGATGTTCGGATACGTGCGGCTGTTTAAGCCCACCATCACCATGGGAGAATATGAGCAATACAAGGGCATCTACTGCACCCTGTGCAAGCGGCTGGGCAAGCGATACGGTCTGTTCTCCCGCTTCACCCTGAGCTACGATATGACCTTTCTGGCACTGCTGGAGATGGCGTTGGCGGAGCAAGAGGCGGATTTCTGCCCCTCCCGCTGCAGCTTCAACCCCACCAAACCATGCCTAAAGGCGCAGAATACCACCGCCCTGGATCGTGGGGCGGACGTGGGTACCATCCTTGCCTATTATAAGCTCCGTGACACCCTCGCCGACGAGGGTATCGCAAAGCGCATAGGGGCGCTGTGCCTGCTCCCCTTTGCGGCGATGGCCCGCAAGCGGGCGCAAAAGCGCCGCCCTGCCATTGACACGCTGGCGGCGGAAATGATGACCCGTCAGGCGGCCTTAGAGACGGCGCATACCGCCTCCATCGACCGGGCAGCAGAGCCCTTTGCCCTGATGTTGCAGGCGCTGGCGGCAGACATTGCCACCGACGACACCCAAAAGCGGGTGCTGGAACGGTTCGGCTACTGCTTGGGCCGGTGGGTGTATCTCACCGATGCGGTGGACGATCTGGCAGAGGATCTGCAAAAAGGACGCTATAATCCCTATGCCTGTGCCCGTTCCCTACGGGCAGAGGACACCGATGCCCTGACCGAGACCCGCCGCTATGCGGGGGAGAGTCTGAACGCCTGTCTGGCGGAATGCATCGCCGCCTATAATCTATTGGAGATCCGCCGCTTTGACGGCATACTGCGCAATATACTGGAACAAGGGATGCCCCATACACAAAAACGGGTCATCGCCGGAGAGGAAGCAACACATGAGAGATCCCTATGAGGTGCTGGGCATCCCCCGCACCGCCACCGATGAAGAGGTAAAAACCGCCTATCGCAATATGGCGCGGAAATACCATCCCGACAACTATACCGACAATCCCCTGTCCGATCTGGCACAGGAGAAAATGCAGGAGATCAACGAGGCCTACGATACCATCGTGCGCTCCCGTCAGGGGGGCTCTGCCGGCGGCAACGGCGGCTATTCCAACGGCGGCTATCGTGCCCCCACCGGCGGCCCCTCCCGCTATGGGGATATCCGCCGTATGATCACGCAAAACCGCATTATGGACGCCGAGATGCTGCTGGACGGCATCCCCGCCGCCAATCGGGATGCGGAATGGTATTTCCTTAAGGGCAGCGTGACCTATAAAAAGGGCTGGCTGGAGGAGGCCTACAACCACTTTGCCACCGCCTGCCGTATGGATCCGAGCAATGGGGAGTACCGTCAGGCCTTCCAGCGGGTATCCCAGAGCCGTCAGACCGGCGGCTATCGCACCGCCGACCCCAACGGCGAAACCTGCAACACCTGCGACGTATGCACCAGTCTGTACTGTGCCGACTGCTGCTGCGAATGTATGGGCGGCGACTTTATCCGCTGCTGCTGACGGAGGGGTAGGATGAAAGCAAAACGTGCCGGTAGACTGGCGCTGGCTGCGGTGTTTTCCGCCTTGGCGGTGGTCTTTCTGCTGCTCACCGCCACCCCGATTGCCACGGTGGGTACAGCGGCGCTGGCTGCGGTCTGCGGCATCCCGGTGGTGACCGAGCTGGGTCGGCGGGCAGGACTGCTCCACTTTATCGCCGTGGCGGCGTTGGTGTGGCTGTTGATGCCCACCGCCGAAGGTAACCTGCTGTATACCGTCTTTGCCGGCTGGTACACCGTGTTTAAGGCATGGCTGGAACAGAAAAATCTCCCCCGTCCCGCCGAATGGGGGATCAAATACGGCGTTTTCGCCGTGGCACTGGCGGTCTACGGCGCCCTATGGATATTCCTGCTAAAGATGCCCGTACCCGCCCTGTCTTGGGTAATCCCCGTGGGCGCTCTGGCGCTGTGCGCCGTCTTTGGGTTATACGATTGGTGTCTCACCGGGCTGGTCAGCCTGTATGCCACCCGCCTACAGCCCACCCTGCGACGGTTGTTCCAATTTTAATAGAAGAAAATTTTGCAAGATGCGGCTTTGCATCTTGCATTTTTCTTTATATTAAGGTACAATTATGGGTGTATTCTGCAAGGCAAGGAGTGTAATTCTAATGAACACTACCCTCACTGGACTGATTGAAGCCCATGCCCCGCAATTCTCCAAAGGACAACGGCGGATCGCCGCATATATCACCCACCATTACGACGAGGCCGCCTTTATGACCGCCGCCCGTCTGGGCGAGGAGGTCGGCGTCAGCGAATCTACGGTTGTGCGCTTTGCCACCGAATTGGGCTTTGATGGCTATCCCGGCCTGCAAAAGGCGCTGCAGGAGCTCATCCGCAGCAAGCTGACCATCGTCCAGCGGCTGGACGTGACCCGTGCCCGCATCGAGGACGGAGAAGTGCTCAAGACGGTGGCCGCCGGCGATATCAACAACATTCGCCGCACCATGGAGCATTTGGACGAAGCCGTGTTCAACGAGGCGGTGGAACGCATCGTTCAGGCGCGGCACGTGTATATTTTCGGCGCCGGCAGCTGCAAGCATTTGGCAGGCTTTCTCACCCACTATCTGCAGATGCTGCTGGGGGGACAGGTGCGCCGTATCCCCGTAGGCAGTCAGGCCGAGATCTTCGAGGAGATGCTGGATCTGTCCCCCGAGGACGTGGTCATCGGCATCAGCTTTCCCCGCTATTCCAAAAAATCCGTACAGACCCTCCATTATGCCCATAATAAAGGGGCGGGGGTGATTGCCCTCACCGACAGCCCCCTGTCCCCCATCGCTCCCTATGCTCAGGCACTGCTCACCGCCCACAGCGATATGACCTCCATCGTGGATTCGCTGGTGGCGCCCCTGAGCCTGATCAACGCCCTCATCGTGGCGGTGTCCCTGCAGACCATGGACCGCATCCGCCCGAAGCTGGAGGAGCTGGAGCGACTGTGGCACAGCTACGGCGTCTACCAATCGGTGGAAGAAACGGGGAGTCCGGAATGAACGTAATCATCGTAGGCGGCGGTGCCGCCGGATTGATGGCGGCAGGGGCCGCCGCCCGACAGGGGCACACCGTCACCGTGGTGGAGCGCAATCCCCGCCCCGCCCGCAAGGTGATGATCACCGGCAAGGGACGGTGCAACGTAACCAACAACTGCACGGTGGATGCCTTGATCCAGAACGTGCCGGAAAACGGGCGTTTTCTGTACAGCGCCGTCTCTGCCTTCACCCCCCAGGATACCATGGCTCTGTTCGAGGAACTGGGGGTTCCGCTGAAAACCGAGCGGGGCAATCGGGTATTCCCCGTATCGGACAAGGCGGTGGATATTGTGGATGGGCTGGTGCGCTATGCCAAAGAGGGCGGCGCCCGCATCATCGAGGGACGGGTCACCGCCCTGATTCTAAACGAAGGGGTCTGCGCCGGCGTAAAATTGGAGGATGGCACCGCCATCCCCGCCGACGGGGTGATCGTCGCCACCGGCGGCTGCTCCTACCCCGGCACCGGCTCCACCGGCGATGGCTATGCCCTCGCCCGTCAGGCGGGGCACACCGTCATCCCCACCCGCCCCAGTCTGGTGGCGCTGGAATCCCCCGATCCCTTCTGTATGGAGATGCAGGGGCTGAGCCTCAAAAACTGCGCCCTGCAGGTACGGGATAACGTGAAAAATAAAGTCATCTACTCCGATCTGGGAGAGATGCTGTTCACCCACTTTGGGGTCAGCGGTCCTATGGTGCTGTCCGCCAGCGCCCATATGCGGCAGATGGAGCCGGAGCGCTACACCCTGCTCATTGACTGGAAGCCGGGGCTCACCCCGGAGCAGCTGGATGCCCGCATCCTGCGGGATTTTGCCGAACGGAGCAATATGGATATTGCCAATGCGCTGGGCAAGCTGCTGCCCCGCCTGCTCATCCCCGTGATGCTGCGGCAGGTCCAGATCAACCCCCATAAAAAGTGCAATGCCATCACCCGCGAGGGGCGGCTGCGGCTGGCCGCCGGTATCAAGAGTATGCCGGTGCGCATTGACGGGTTCCGTCCCATCGCCGAGGCCATCGTCACCTCCGGCGGCGTGGCGGTAAAAGAGATCAACGCCAAAACCATGGAATCCAAGCTGGTGCCCGGTCTGTATTTTGCCGGCGAGGTGCTGGACGTGGATGCCTATACGGGCGGATTTAATTTACAGATTGCCTTTTCCACCGGTATGGCCGCCGGTAATGCTATATAAAAGGAGAATATACGTATGAACTACGCCATTGCCATTGACGGCCCCGCCGGCGCGGGGAAAAGCACCATCGCCAAAATCTTAGCCAAGGAGCTGGAGCTTATTTACGTGGATACCGGCGCCCTCTACCGCACCATCGGCTATTACGTCACCCAGCAGGGTGTGGACACCGCCGACACCGACAAGGTGGTTACCGCTCTGTCCGGCCTGCAGGTGGAGCTGCGGTACGTGGACGGTGTACAGCGGGTGTTTGCCAACGGCGAGGACGTCAGCGACCTCATCCGCACCCCCGCTATGTCTATGGCGGCATCGGCGGTATCCGCCATCCCCGCCGTGCGGGAGTACCTGCTGCACACCCAGCGGGATATCGCCGCCACCCATTCGGTGGTGATGGATGGACGGGACATCGGTACCGTCATCCTGCCGGATGCCAAGATTAAGATTTTTCTTACCGCCAGCCCCGAATCCCGTGCCACCCGCCGCTATGCGGAGCTACAGGAAAAGGGCGACCCCGCCACCTATGAAGAGGTGCTGGCGGATATGATCAAGCGGGACTATGACGACAGCCACCGTGCCATCGCCCCCCTCAAGCAGGCGGAGGATGCCATTCCGGTGGATACCAGCGGTGAGACTCTGGAGCAGTCGGTGGCCCGTCTGAAAGAGATCGTCTACAAAAAACTGAACGAGGAGTGATCGCTATGCCGGTCCATTTGGCTGAAAGCGCGGGCTTCTGCTTCGGCGTAAACAACGCAGTCAATCAGGTGTATAAGCTGCTGGACGAGGGACAGCGCGTCTGCACCCTGGGCCCCATCATCCACAACCCGCAGGTGGTGGAGGAGCTGGCCGCCCGTGGAGTGCGCATCGTGGATGACCCCGCCGACACCCCCGCCGACCACGTGCTGGTCATCCGCTCCCACGGCGTGCCGGAGAGCGTGTACGAGACCATCCGCCGTCAGAACATTCGCTCCTGCGATGCCACCTGCCCCTTTGTGGCCAAGATCCATCGCATCGCCGCCACCCACTCCGCCGAGGGCGCCACGGTGCTCATCGCCGGCGATCCTACTCACCCGGAGGTGCTGGGTATCCGCGGGCACTGTCAGGGAGAGGTGCACATCTTCCGCAACGAGGATGAGCTGGAAAAATGCCTCGCCGACCATCCGCAATTGGCGGAAAGCCCCTGCATTATGGTGGTTCAGACCACTTTTAACAAAGATGTTTGGAAAAAGTGTGAAAAAAAGGCAAAAAAACTCTGTACAAATCTAAAAATTTTTGATACAATATGCAGTGCTACTGCAAAACGGCAGGAAGAGGCCGTTTCCCTCGCACAAAAGTGCGATCAAATGGTTATTGTCGGCGGACGGGAGAGTTCCAATACCGCCAAACTGCGTGACGTGTGCGCCGCCCACTGCCCCACCCTCTGGGTCGAGACAGCGGACGAGCTGCCCCGTGACCGGTTTGCCCCCGGTATGACGGTCGGATTGACCGCCGGTGCATCCACGCCAGCCGATATTATAAAGGAGGTACACACAACTATGTCCGAAATCGTCAACAACAACGAAACCCTGGAAAAAAACTATGAGGAGATGAGCTCTGAAGAGTTTGCCGCCGCTATCGACGCAACTCTGCAGAATCCGACTGATGATAAAGTCCGCGGTCTGGTCGTCAGCATTGCGCCCAACGAGGTACAGGTCGAAGTCATTGGCCGCAAGCAGACCGGCTACATTCCTGCTGATGAGCTGTCTAACGATCCCTCTGCCAACCCCGCCGATCTGGTGAAGGTTGGCGACGAGCTGCTGCTGCTCATCATGCGCACCAACGATCAGGAAGGCACCATTATGCTGTCCAAAAAGCGCGTAGATGCGCTGAAGGGCTGGCAGATCATCGTGGATGCCGAGGCTGAGGGCACCATCCTGGATGGTACCGTCACCGAGGTGATCAAGGGCGGTGTCCTGGTCGTCACCAACGGCGTGCGCGTATTCGTGCCCGCCTCCCACGCCTCTGTAGGCCGCATGGAGGATCTGTCCCCCCTGAAGGGTCAGGATGTCCAGCTGAAGATCCTGGAGGTCAACGATCGCCGTCGTCACGCCGTCGGCTCCATCCGTCTGGTGGCTCAGGCCGCCCGCAAGGAGCAGGAGGAGGCCTTCTGGGCTCAGGCTGAGGTCGGTCAGGAGTACACCGGCGCGGTTAAGTCTCTGACCAACTACGGCGCTTTCGTGGATCTGGGTGGCGTGGACGGTATGGTCCACATCTCCGAGATGTCCTGGAGCCGCATTAAGCATCCCTCCGAGGTGATGAACGTGGGCGACACCGTCACCGTCTTCATCAAGGCTCTGGATCCCGAGAAGCGTAAGATCTCTCTGGGCTATCGCAAGTCCGAGGATAATCCCTGGGAGCTGTTCAAGGCCCAGTATCCCGTGGACAGCATCGTCACCGCTAAGATCGTGGGCATGACCACCTTTGGTGCATTCGCTCAGATCCTGCCCGGCGTGGACGGTCTGATTCACATCAGCCAGATCGCCAACCACCGCGTGGAGAAGGCTCAGGATGAGCTGCAGGTGGGTCAGGAGGTTCAGGCCAAGATCACCGCTGTGGACTATGACCGCAAGCGCATCAGCCTGTCCATCCGTGCTCTGCTGGAGCCCGAGGCTCCCGCCGAGGAGGCCGTTGAGGCCCCCGCTGAGAAGGCTGTAGAAGCCCCCGCCGAGGAGGCTGTAGAAGCCCCCGCCGAGGAGGCCGTCGAGGCCCCCGCTGAGGAGGCTGAAGAAGCCCCCGC
>JAZQFG010000049.1:0-30930 GCA_045539375.1 Acutalibacteraceae bacterium
AAAACCCCGCCCCAAACGGAGTTTGGGGGCGGCTTTTTGCGACAAATGTATGCACTTTTAAAAGAGCGCTTTCGTAACCGCTGATCCTATCGGGTTGCGGTTATCGGTGAGACGGTTTTTCGTCGACCAGGCAAAAAACGCAGGTAACACTGTATGTATTGCCGCGTATTTTTGACACAAACGGCGGAAAAGCAACCACCGAGAGCCGTGACTGAGATAGGAATCCGTGGTTACACATTAAACAGGAATTCGACCACGTCGCCGTCCTGCATCACGTATTCCTTACCCTCGGTACGGACCAAGCCCTTTCCGCGGGCATTGGCCAAGCTGCCGCACTCCATCAGCGCATCAAAAGCGATGACCTGCGCACGGATAAAGCCACGCTCAAAGTCGGTGTGGATACGACCGGCGGCCTTAGGCGCCTTCCAGCCACGGTGGATGGTCCAGGCGCGGCATTCCTTCTCACCGGCGGTGAGGAAGGAGATCAGACCCAGCAGAGAATAGCTCTTCTGAATCAGGCGATCCAGACCGGAATGGGTCAGCCCCAATTCGGAGAGGAACATCAGTTTTTCCTCCTCGTCCATATCCACGATGTCTGCCTCCATCTGGGCGCAGATGGGCAACACTTCCGCCCCCTGCTCGGCGGCCAGCGCCGCCACCTTCTGATAGTGGGGGTTGCCGGTGGGCTCGCCACCGGCGAAGTCATCCTCCGACAGGTTGGCGGCATAGATAATGGGCTTGGAGGTGAGCAGAGCCATCTGCCCCATCATACCCACCTCGTCCTCGTCGCAATCCAGCGCGCGGGCGGGCTTGCCACCCTCCAAGAGGTCGTACAGCCGCTTTAGGAAATCCAGCTCCTTCTGCAGGCTCTTATCCCCCTTCAAATCCTTGGTGACACGGGCGATGCGCCGCTCCACCATCTCCATATCCGAGAAGATCAGCTCCAGGTCGATGGTCTCGATATCCCGCAGGGGGTCAATGCAGCCCTCCACGTGGATGATATCGTCATTTTCAAAGCAGCGCACCACGTGGACGATGGCATCGCACTCACGGATGTTGCCCAGGAACTTGTTGCCCAGACCCTCGCCTTTGCTGGCACCCTTGACCAGACCGGCGATGTCCACAAACTCGATGACGGCGGGCACCACGGGGGGCACCTTGCCGTTTTCGGTGTACATATCCCGCAGGGCATCCAGCCGCTTATCCGGCACCGCCACGACACCCACGTTGGGGTCGATGGTGCAGAAGGGGAAGTTGGCGCTCTGGGCGCCGGCATTGGTAATAGCGTTAAACAGAGTAGACTTGCCCACGTTGGGCAATCCCACGATACCTAATTTCATTCAAAACATCCTTTCTTTTCGCCCCATCAGCGGCCGCAGCACTGTTTGTACTTCTTACCGCTGCCGCAGGGGCAGGGATCGTTGCGCCCGATCTTTTCCGAGGCCTTCTTACGCACCGGCTGCTTTTTATCGGTGCCGTCGGCGGAGGTGCCGGTCTCCTTGGCTACCTGCTTACGCTCCGGCTCCTGCTGGGAGCGCAGCTCCACCGTCAGCATGGCGCGGGCGGTATCCTCGCGGATGGCGGACACCATCTGCTCGAACATCTCAAAGCCCTCGTTGCGGTACACCACCACGGGGTCGTGCTGACCGATGGCCCGCAGGTGGATACCACGGCGCAATTCGTCCATATTGTCGATGTGATCCATCCAATAGCGATCCACCGTCTGCAGCAGCATCACACGCTCGATCTCCCGCATCAGGGTATCACCGTATTTCTGCTCCTTAGCCTCATAGACCTTCATCGCCCGCTGGGTGAGCAGATCGATGATCTCATCCCGCTCGGTATCCTCCAGCTCCTGGGCAGAATAGCGGAAATCCTCATCGGTGCACAGCCAGCCGCGGTAATAGCTCCGCAGGCCGTCCAGATTCCACTCCTCGTGCTCGGCATCGGAGCAATACATAATCACGTTGTTGCTGATGGAGCCGGCGATCATCTTGATAATGCTCTCCCGCACGTTGCCGTCCGCCAGCACATCATCGCGCTGACCGTAGATGACCTCGCGCTGTTTGTTCATCACGTCGTCGTATTTCAGCACGTCACGGCGGATGCCGAAGTTGCGCTCCTCCAGACGGCGCTGGGCGCTCTCTACGGCGTTGGTGAGCAGCTTTGCCTCGATGGGCATATCCTCCTCCACGCCCAGTGCATCCATCATCGCATCCACACGGGTGCCGCCGAACAGACGCATCAGATCGTCCTCTAAGGACAGGTAAAAGCGGCTGGCACCGGGGTCGCCCTGACGGCCGGCACGGCCGCGCAGCTGGTTATCAATACGGCGGGATTCGTGCCGCTCGGTACCCAAAATGAACAGACCGCCGGCCTCTCGGACCGCATCCGCCTCGGGACGGATCTGCTCCTTATACTTCTCATTCAGTTCCTTAAACTGTGCCCGGGCGGCCAGAATCTCGGCATCGTCGGTCTCGCCATAGGCGGTGGACTCGGCGATCAGCTCCTCCGGAATGCCCAAGCGGCGCATCTCCGCCTTAGCCAAGAACTCGGCGTTACCGCCCAGCATAATATCCGTACCACGGCCCGCCATATTGGTGGCGATGGTGACCGCCCCCAGCTTACCGGCCTGTGCGACGATCTCCGCCTCTTTCTCGTGGTACTTGGCGTTCAGCACCTCGTGGGGCACGCCGGCACGCTTTAACAGCTGGGACAGCAGCTCGGATTTTTCAATGGAGATGGTACCCACCAGTACCGGCTGACGGCGCTCGTGGCACTCCTTGATCTGCTGGATAATGGCGCGGAATTTCGCCATTTCGGTCTTGTAGACCACGTCCGCCTTATCCTCACGGATCACCGGCTTATTGGTGGGGATCTCCACCACGTCCAGACGGTAGATCTGGTTAAACTCCATCTCCTCGGTCATAGCGGTACCGGTCATACCGGACAGCTTTTTGTACAGACGGAAGAAATTCTGGAAAGTGATGGTGGCCAGGGTCTTGCTCTCCCGCTCCACCTTCACGTTTTCCTTGGCTTCAATGGCCTGATGCAGACCCTCGTTATAGCGGCGGCCGAACATAATGCGGCCGGTGGACTCGTCTACGATGAGCACCTGCCCATCTTTAACCACGTAATCCACGTCCCGCCGCATCACGCCGCGGGCCTTGATAGCCTGATTGATATGGTGCAGCAGGGTGACGTTGTCCGACTCCATCAGGTTCTCCACCTTGAAGTAGGCCTCCGCTTTCGCCACGCCGGACTGGGTCAAGGTGGCGGTGCGGGCTTTTTCGTCCACGATGTAATCGCCGTCGACGGTGTCCTGCTCCTCCTTGGTGTCCATTTCCTTGATACGATAGGCCTTCAGCCCCTTGGCGAACTGATCCGCCACGTTGTACAGCTCGGTGGATTTATCCCCCTGACCGGAAATGATCAGAGGGGTACGGGCCTCGTCAATGAGGATGGAGTCCACCTCGTCCACGATGGCGAAATGATGGCCGCGCTGCACTTTATCCCGCTGATGCACCACCATATTATCACGCAGATAGTCAAAACCAAGCTCGTTGTTGGTGCCGTAGGTGATATCGGCGGCATAGGCCTCGCGGCGCTGGGGCTTATCCAGATCGTGGGCGATCAGACCCACCGTCAGCCCCAGATAGCGATACACCTTCCCCATCCACTCGCTGTCACGGCGGGCCAGATAATCGTTCACCGTCACAATGTGCACACCCTTGCCGGTGAGGGCATTTAGGTAGGCGGGCAGGGTGGCCACCAGCGTCTTACCCTCGCCGGTACGCATCTCGGCGATGCGCCCCTGGTGCAGGATGATACCGCCGATGATCTGCACGGGAAAATGCTTCATCCCCAGCACACGCCAAGAGGCCTCGCGGCACACCGCAAAGGCATCCGGCAGGATATCGTCCAGGGTCTCCCCCGCCGCCAGACGCTCCTTCAGCAGGGCGGTCTGCCCCTTCAGGGTCGCCTCGTCCATAGCGGCATAGGTCTCCTCCAGCGCCAACACCCGATCGCAGATGGGGCGCACCTTTTTCAGTTCTTTTTGGCTGTAATCGCCGAACAATTTCTTCAGCAAAGACATTCTATCTCAAACCTTTCATAAAAAGTCCGTATGAACACAGATTAAAAATTATTATAACACATTATTCTCCCCGTGGCAACCGTCGGGACGGTAAATTTTGTGTAAACGGAAGAAAAGACAAAAAACAACGCCGTCCTACATAGAACGGCGTCGCAATTCTCATTATTCCGATACGGCAGGCTCGATGGCCACCGCCACGACACGGGGCGGCAAAGACAGCATCACCATATCCTCATAGGTAACCTTATAGGTCTCTCCCACCTGCGGCTTAAGGTCGGGGAACCGTCCCAACTGGACCCACGCACGGTCGCCCAGCGCACACGCGCCGATACACTCCATCAGCACGGCCTCCGCATCCACCTCCAGTACCCGTCCCGTAAAAGAGAGGGTATCCAGTCTACCGCTCTGCGGCAGGGTGGTCGTGGTGGTAATCGAGGTCGTGGTAGTGGTGGTGGTGGTAGTGGTGGTGGTTGTGGTAGTGGTGGGTGCGCTGACACCATGGGGCACGTCACCGCACCCGCTCATCAGCATCGTCATCAGTAGACCGATCATGAAGCATAGGCCTATCGTTTTCATCGTCATTCTCCTTACACATCCCGTCGATTACGGCTCACGGCTGGTGAGATACCATACCGCCCGCTCAATGGAATCCTTGGAATTGCCCCAATCGTTGTTGCCCGCATTGCGGTGGTCGTACATCTCGCAGAAATGATGCACGTCCCCCCGCAGCTCGGTGAAATACTTCCGCGCCAGTTGGGAGGCCGCCTTGGCAAAATCGGGCTGCATCCGCTTGCTCATATTCCCCGCCGCCGACTCTACCAGTGCGGCAAAATGGGGCAGGCACAGACAATCCTGGTTGTCAAACAGCTCACGGAAATCCCGCTGCATATCGTAGGTGCGGCAGACGGTGGCCAGCATCTTGGTCATGGCGTCCTCCATCTGATCGCAGACGTAGCACCCCTCCAGCTTCTGCTGGGCGTCCTTAGCCTGCTTTTTGGCGTTCTTGCCCATGAGCACGTTGTTGCCGAAGATCTGCTTCTCCATCTCATCCAGATGGCTCTCCAGCATCAGCGCCACCGAAAGGCGGTTGCGCTGCCCCAGAATCTGACGATAGTGGGTCAGGCAAAAGCCCTTTTTATTGGTTTCAATGCGAATATCCGGCTCCATCATCGCCGCGCCGGTGATGTATTCTACCGCCCGCTTTTCCAGCGTATTCCGCAGGCGGCAGATGGGACAGCTATCCCCCTCCTCAAACACCTCGGCAATGGGAATGTTGGTAATATCGTAACGCATATCCTTGGCTCCTTATACACGAATTCGTTTTACGGAGATGCACCGACCGGTCTTATCCTCCAGTGTGAACAGCACGCCATCCATAGCGCAGGGCCCCTCAGCGGTGGCAAACCGCACCGGCAGCTTGGTGCGCATCTTTTGCAGTGCCAGCTCGGTGCGTACCCCCAAGCAGGATTGGATCGGGCCGGTCATACCCACGTCGGTGATAAAGCCGGTGCCCCCGGGCAGGATCTGCTCATCGGCAGTGGCGACGTGGGTGTGGGTGCCGAACAGGGCGGAAACACGCCCGTCGGCATAGGCCGCCAGACACCGCTTTTCTGCCGTGGCCTCGGCGTGAAAATCCACGATGCAGAACTTAGGATTACCCGCCTCTGCGAGCAGTGCATCCAGCGATTCAAAGGGAGATGTAAGCGCTTCCATATACACCGTCCCCTGCAGGTTGATCACCGTCACCTGATAGCGGCCGCGGTCAACCACCGTCATCCCCCGACCGGGTGTGCCGGCAGGCAGATTGGCGGGGCGGAGCAGACACTCGTTGGTGTCCAGATGGTCATAAAATTCGTTGCGGCGGAAGGTGTGATTACCACCGGTGATCACGTCTGCACCGGCATCGAAAAGATAGCCGGCAGAGGCGGGGGTGATGCCGTTGCCATCGGCGGAATTCTCGCCGTTGACGATACAGACGTCCACCGCCAGATCCCGCTTGACCCGAGGCAGCACCGCCTGCAGATGGCGGCAGCCGACGACGCCCACCACGTCACCGATACATAATACGTTCATACGATTTCCTCTTTCTATGAAAAACGCGGAGCGGACAATCCGCTCCGCTGTTTCTCTTTATTCCACAGAGATGAAGTAATAATACACGGGCTGGCCGCCGGGGATGGCAGACACGTCTGCCTCCACGTTCATACGGGCCATCTTATCCCGAATGTTCTCGCAGACCTGCTCGGCCTCTTCCTCGGTGATATCCTGACCGTAGATCACGGTGATGAAATTCACGTCCTGACCGGCAGAGAAACGGCTGCGCACCAGACGACGGGCCAGACGGGGGGCCGCCACAGCCACGTCGGTATCCACAAAGGACAGCTTACCGTTATCCAGTGCCAGAATCTGACCCTCCTGGATCTTATGCCCCTCGAAATCGCTGTCGCGGGCGGCAAAGGTCACCGAGCCGGTGGACACGTTGTCGGCGGCGCGCTGCATCTCCATAATGTTCGTATCCGCATCCGCATCGGGGTTAAAGGCCAGCATCGCGGCAATGCCCTGAGGGATGGTACGGGTGGGCAACACGCACACGCGGCGGTCTGCCAGCGGCACCGCCTGCTCGGCGGCGAGGATGATGTTCTTATTGTTGGGCAGGACAAACACCGTCTTGGCCGGGGTGGCCTCGATGGCGGAGAGAATATCGTCGGTAGAAGGGTTCATGGTCTGACCGCCGGACACCACCTGGTCGCAGGCCAGATCGTCGTGGAACAGGCTGTGCAGACCCTCGCCGGCGGCAACGGATACAAAGCCGTACTCATTCTCCGGCTCCACACGCTGGAGCACGGGATCCACGGCGGCGGAGGCATCTTCCTCCTCCACCCAGCCGGCATTCTCGTGCTGGATGCGCATATTCTCCACTTTAACGGTCTCGAACTGACCGTACTTGATGGCCTCCTCCAGCGCCTTACCGGGGTGGTTGGTGTGAACGTGAACCTTGATAATCTCCTCATCATCCACCACCACGACGCAATCGCCGATGCTCTCTAAATAGGCACGCAGGCTCAGAGGATCCAGCGTGCACTTGGGATCCCGCCCCACGATAAACTCGGTGCAATAGGCAAACTCAATATCCTGCTCAAAGCTACCCACGGTGCTCTTCTGCTGCACCTTGGCCGCAGGGGCGCCGTCATTGCCGGCGATGATCTCGCCGCCCTTGAACACGTCCAGCATCGCCTCGATAATAACGCAGAAGCCCTTACCGCCGGCATCCACCACGCCCGCCTTTTTCAGCTGGGGCAGCAGCTCGGGGGTGCGCTCCAGAGAGGCCTCTGCCTCGGCACAGATCGCCTCCCACACAGCGATGGGGTCGGTATTCTGCTCTGCGAAGGCTTTACCTACCTCGGCGGCCTCGCGGGCCACGGTGAGGATGGTGCCCTCAGTAGGCTTCATCACCGCCTTATAGGCGGCCTCCACGCCCAGACTCAGAGCCGCCGCCAGATCGGCGCCGTCGGCCTCGGTCTTGCCCTTCAGCCCCTTGGAGAAGCCACGGAACAGCAGGGACAGGATAACGCCGGAATTACCGCGGGCGCCACGCAGCAGCGCAGAGGAAGCCACATCCGCCACCTCGGTGGCGGTAGGATTCTGCAGCCGGGTCAGCTCGCGGGCCGCATTGGCAATGGTCATAGACATATTCGTACCGGTGTCGCCATCCGGTACGGGGAACACATTCAGGGCATCAACTGCCTGTTTGACGTTGGACAAAGCGTGGGAGGCAGAAATCATCGCATCCCGCAGCATAGATCCTTGAATCAATGTAAGCACTCCTTTGTATGGCAGGGCATGAGCCTGCCGTTTTCATCATCGGGGACCCGTATTATTCCGGCTGAATGCCGTCAACGAATACGTTTACCTTTTTCACGGTCAGGCCGGTGGCCTCTTCAATGGTATAGCGCACCTTGTTCACAATGCTCTTGGCGATGGCGGCAATGTTCATACCGAACACCACCTCAATATGGATATCCACCACCAGCTGGTCGCCCTCGTTGCGGACACGGACACCGTCATCCACGTGGGTGCGGCGGGTCAGGATAGAACGCAGACCCTGACGGGTGCCGTTGCGCACCATACCCACAACGCCATAGCAGGAGGACACGGCGTCCCCCACCAGATAGCGGAAATACTCCTGAGATACCTCGATGGTACCGTAACGATTATCGATGCGGATCATAAAAAACACACCTTTCTTAATCACATATCATGAAAACCTGCGAAGCAGAATCACAAACACAATCATTGCCATGCCGCAAATCCGGCATAGGGGTCATGGCCCTGCGGGGTTACGGTGGTCAGGCGCCGATCATAGGCCGCCAGACCGTGGCGCCAGCACAACGGAATATAGGGCAAATCGGCGGCAAACGCCGTGAGGAAATCCGCCCGCTCCATACCGCCGGACAGATACTGTCCGTAGGCCACCGCCGCTGCGCCATTGCGGGAGATGCCGTAGGAAGCCGCACCGCCCATCAGCAAGGGGCGCAGGCTCATATCCGCCGTCAGACGGATCTCGGCAATATACAGATCATACTGCCCCGCCGCCAGCCGCTTAAGGTACTCCGCCTCTTCCAGAGGGACAAGGGTAACGGCCACGCCGCCGCCCTCCATTTGGGAGCGGACCAGATCCGCCACACGGGCGCGATCGGCACGGGCGGTGCTGTAAATCAGCTCTAAGGTCAGGCGCTTACCGTTCTTGGGGGTAAAACCCGCTCCGTCCAGCAGTGCCATAGCCCCGTCGATATCACGGCCGGAGGTGATCTCCTCCGACGACTCGCCCCAATCAGGGTGGAAGGGCCGGGCCGAGGGAACCGCCCACGAGGCATACGCCGTCCGACATACCGCCTCCCGATCCAGTAACTTAGACAAAGCCTGACGCACGGGTGCCTGTGCCAAGGCGGCACGGGTGCCGTTGACCCCCACGTACACCAGGGCATTCATCGCCACGGCGCGGTTAGCGCCCACGATGCCGGGCAGGTCGCCGTCGGACAGGTCGTTATAATAATAGGCGATATCCCCTGATGCCAGCGCATAATGGCGGGCACTATGGTTGGGCAGATGTCGCAGGGACACGGTAGCATAATGGGGCTTGGGGCTGTAATGCTGGTTTATCACCAGCTGATCCCCGCTATCGGTGGTTTGCAACCGATACACACCGCCGCCCAGGGGAGCCATCCCCTTTTCTGCGGTGAGGGTGGATCCCTTCACCACCGGGAAGGTAAGACAGGCCCGCGCATTGGGGTCCGCCGCCGCCAGCGTAAAGGTGACGGTGGGTGTCTTACGCTCCGCCTTTGCGGAGACGACGTTGGTCAGGAGCGCCCCGTAGCGGGTGGATTTCTTCGCCTCGTTAAAGGAGGTGACCACATCCGCCGCCGTGACGGCAGAGCCATCGGAGAACACCTTTCCCTCCCGCAGCTGTACCACCAAATGGGTGGGATCGGGCTGAGTGATCTCCGCCGCCAAGGAAAGTTGGGGGACAAACCGTGCATCCAGCACGGTCAGGCTGTCGTACAGCAGACCGGTGAGCTGAGCGTTCACCACCGTGGTGGCGGCAAAGGGATTGAGGGTGTCGTCGTGGCTGTAGGCCAGCGCCATTTGGGTCAGACCCGCAGGGGCGTCGGCCTCCGGCACGGACACGTCACCGGACGAGGGCTGGGAGGTTTCCGGCAGAGTATCACAGCCGCCGAGCAGCAACAGACAAGCCGCCAGCAACAGGGCGCAAAACCGTTTTTGCATCCGTTCCCACCTCCCTGCTTATCAATAGGCACAATAACGCACCTTACATTTAAGCGTGACCATTATAGCACTTTTTATCATAATAATCAAGGTTTTTTCTGCGAAAGACAATTTTTCCGCACAAGCGCAAAAAAATTACAAAAAAACATTGTAATTTTTTCTATATATGATAAAATATAGCGGTTAGAATGGTAAAATAGTGCTATTCTGCGAAAAAAGCGGGGTTCATTTATCCCGTATGTGCTAAAGGAGGCGCTCTCATATGAGCAAACCGAAGTTTTACATCACCACCGCCATCGCCTATGCCAGCCGCAAGCCCCACGTGGGCAACGTCTATGACATCGTGCTGGCGGATATGATCGCCCGCTATAAGCGGATGATGGGCTTTGACGTGCGGTTCCTCACCGGCTCTGACGAGCACGGCCAGAAGATCGAGGAATACGCCAACCAGGCGGGCAAGACCCCCCAGGAATACGTGGACGGCACCGCCGAGATCATCAAGGCGGTATGGGACAGCATGAACGTCACCTATGACCGCTTCATCCGCACCACCGACCCCGACCACGTGGCGGTGATCCAGAAGATTTTTAAAAAGCTGTACGATCAGGGCGATATTTATAAGAGCAGCTACGAGGGCAAATACTGTGTCCCCTGCGAGAGCTTCTACACCCCCAGCCAGTTGGTGGAGGGCAAGTGCCCCGACTGCGGCCGCGACTGTGTGGACGCGAAGGAAGAGGCCTATTTCCTCAAACTGAGCAAGTACCAGGACAAGCTGCTGCAGTATTACAACGATAACCCCGATTTCTTTGCGCCGGTATCCCGCCGCAACGAGATGATCAACAACTTTCTCAAGCCCGGTCTGAACGACCTGTGCGTATCCCGCTCCTCTTTCAAGTGGGGTATTCCGGTGGACTTTGACCCCGATCACGTGGTGTACGTGTGGCTGGACGCTCTGTCCAACTACATCACCGGCTGCGGCTACGATCCCGACGGCCCCTCCGCGCTGTATGAGAAATACTGGCCCGCCAATCTGCACGTCATCGGTAAGGATATCGTGCGCTTCCACACCATCTACTGGCCCATCATCCTGATGGCGTTGGGTCAGCCCCTCCCCAAGCAGGTGCTGGGTCACCCCTGGCTGCTCAGCGGCGAGGATAAGATGAGTAAATCCAAGGGCAACGTGCTGTATGCCGACGAGCTGGCACAGCAGTTCGGCACCGATGCCATCCGCTGGTACCTGCTGTCCGAGATGCCCTTTGCCCAGGACGGCACCATCACCTACGAGCAGGTCATCAACCGCTATAATGCGGATCTGGCCAACACACTGGGCAATCTGGTCAACCGCTCCATCGCCATGACCAACAAGTATTTCGGCGGCGCTGTCAAGAAGCCCGCCGCTCTCGATGCGCTGGGTCAGGAGCTGGCCGATGCCTGCACCGACACCATCAAGAAATACTACGAGCAGATGGATACCTGGCACAACGCCGATGCCGCCGAGACCGTAATGAATCTGGCCAAGCGGTGCAACAAGTACATCGACGAGACCGCCCCCTGGGCGCTGGCCAAGGATGAAGCCAATCGGGAGCAGCTGGAGGGTGTGCTGTACAACCTGCTGGATTGCATCCGTGTGCTAGGCATCCTGCTGACCCCCTTTATGCCGGACACCGGCGCCGCGATCCATGCACAGCTGCAGGTGGACGCCGCCGTTACCGATATGGATGCCGCCAGCTATGGTGCGGCAGAGGGCTATGCCGTGGGCACTCCCTCTCCCCTCTTCGCCCGCATCGATGCGGAGAAGATGCTGGCGGAGATCGCCGCCAAGCAGGAGGCGGAGGCTGCCGCCAACGCCGAGGAGGATACGGCCGGCATCGTGTTCCTGCCCGAGATCATCATCGACGATTTCTTTAAGGTGGATCTGCGGGTGGCAGAGATCACCGCCTGCGAGCCTATCAAAAAGGCGAAAAAGCTGCTGAAGCTGACCCTCAACGACGGCACCGGTACCCCCCGCACCGTGGCATCGGGTATTGCGAAGTGGTATCAACCCGCCGATCTGGTGGGTCGCCGTGTGGTGCTGGTCGCCAACCTGAAGCCCGCCGTGCTGTGCGGCGTGGAGAGCCAGGGTATGATCCTGGCCGCCACCGACCACACCGCTGAGGGTGAAGAGGACGTCAAGGTGCTGTTCGTAGACGGGATGACCCCCGGCAGCGCCATCCACTAAGGTGAGCGGTATGAACGAGTTTATCACCATCACCCCCTACGAGCTGGAGGGCAACCCCTTTCAGATGATCGACAAGCAATGGATGCTGATCACCGCCGGCGACGAGGAGCAGGCCAACACCATGACCGCCAGCTGGGGCGGTCTGGGTATCCTGTGGAGAAAGCCGGTAAGCTTTGCGTTTATCCGCCCCACCCGCTACACCTACGAATACACCGAGCGGGAGGACTACTATTCCCTCTGCTTCTTCTCCGAGGACTATCGGGACGCGCTGAAGCTCTGCGGCACCGTATCCGGACGGGATCGGGATAAGATCGCCGAGACGGGACTGACTCTGCGCTACGATGCCGAGGCCCCCTATTTTGATGAGGCAGAAACGGTCCTCATCTGCCGCAAGATGGCGGCACAGGACATCGACCCCGCCGGATTCCTTGATCCTGCGGTGGAGGCCTGCTACAACAACGATTACCACCGGGTGTATACCGGTGAAATTACCCGAGTATTCACCAGAAAGGAACGATAACCTATGGCACAAAAAGAACTGGCAAAGGTGTATGAGCCCCGCGAGGTGGAAAAGCGCACCTATCAGTTTTGGCTGGACGGCGGCTATTTCCACGCCACCCCCAACGCCAAGGACAAAAACGGCAACCCCAAAAAGCCCTATACCGTGATGATGCCGCCCCCCAATATTACGGGTCAGCTGCATATGGGTCACGCACTGGACAACACCCTGCAGGACATCCTCATTCGCTGGCGGCGGATGCAGGGCTATGAGGCCCTGTGGATGCCCGGCACCGACCACGCCTCGATCGCTACCGAGGCCAAGGTGGTGGAGGCAATGCGGGCCGAGGGTCTGACTAAAGAGATGCTGGGTCGCGACGGCTTCTTAGAGAGAGCCTGGGCGTGGAAAGAGAAATACGGCAATCGCATCGTCAGCCAGCTGAAGACCATCGGCTCCAGCTGTGACTGGGAGCGCGAGCGCTTTACCATGGACGAGGGCTGCAGCCGTGCGGTGAAGGACGTCTTCATCCGCCTGTACGAGCAGGGCCTCATCTACCGCGGCAACCGGATGGTCAACTGGTGCCCCACCTGTAAGACCTCCATCTCCGATGCTGAGGTGGAGTACGAGGAGAAGAACGGCCACTTTTGGCACCTGCTGTACACCGTCAAGGAGACCGGTGAGCAGCTGGAGCTGGCCACCACCCGTCCCGAGACCATGCTGGGCGATACCGCCGTGGCCATCAATGCCGAGGACGAACGCTATAAGCACCTCCACGGCTGCCACGTTATCCTGCCCCTGCTGAACAAAGAAATCCCCATCGTGTGCGACGAGCACGCGGATATGACCAAGGGTACCGGCGTGGTGAAGATCACCCCCGCCCACGATCCCAACGACTTTGAGGTGGGTCGTCGTCACGATCTGCCCATGGTGCGCTGCTTTACCTATGACGGTCACATGACCGGCGCGGCGGACAAGGCTGCCGCCGATGAGTACATCGCCAGCGGCAAGGCTCCCGCCGACGAGCCCACCGTGCTGGACTGCGGCAAATACGCCGGCATGACCACCATGGAGGCCCGCAAGGCCATTTTGGCCGATCTGACCGAGGGCGGCTATCTGAAAGAGGTAGAGGATCTTAAGCACGACGTAGGCACCTGCTACCGCTGCCACCAGACCATCGAGCCGATGGTCTCCAAGCAGTGGTTTGTCAAGATGGTGCCTCTGGCCGGCCCCGCCATCGAGGCGGTGGAGAAGGGTGAGATCACCTTTGTGCCGGAGCGCTTTACCAAGAACTATCTGAACTGGATGCGTGCCACCCGCGACTGGTGTATCTCCCGTCAGCTGTGGTGGGGTCATCGCATCCCCGCCTGGTACTGCGATGACTGCGGCGAGACCGTGGTGGCCAAGGATGCCCCCACCGTCTGCCCCAAGTGCGGCGGTGCCCACCTGACCCAAGACCCCGATACGCTGGATACCTGGTTCTCCTCTGCCCTGTGGCCCTTCTCCACTCTGGGCTGGCCGGACAACACCGAGGAGCTGGCGTATTTCTACCCCACCGATACACTGGTCACCGGCTATGACATCATCGGCTTCTGGGTCAGCCGTATGATCTTCTCCGGTCTGGCCTATACCGGCAAGAGCCCCTTTAAGACGGTGCTCATCCACGGTCTGGTGCGTGACAGCCAGGGCCGCAAGATGTCCAAATCCTTGGGCAACGGTGTGGATCCTCTGGAGGAGATCGACAAGTACGGCGCTGACGCCCTGCGCTTTATGCTGGCCACCGGCAACAGCCCCGGCAACGATATGCGCTATATGACCGATAAGGTGGAGGCCAGCCGCAATTTTGCCAACAAGCTGTGGAATGCCGCCCGCTTCCTGCTGATGAACTTTGCCGACCACGAGATCCCGCTGACCCTGCCCGAGGAACTGCTGCTGGAGGATAAGTGGATCCTGTCCCGCTACAACGAACTGGTGCAGGCGGTGACCGATAATCTGGAGAAATTCGAGCTGGGTATCGCGGTCAACAAACTGTACGACTTTATCTGGGATAACTTCTGCGACTGGTACATTGAATTGTGCAAATCCCGTCTGCAGGGCGAGGGTGCCGACAGCGCCCGCCGTGTGCTGCTGTACGTGATGACCGGTATGCTGAAGCTGCTGCACCCCTTTATGCCCTTCATCACCGAGGAGATCTGGCAGACCCTGCCCCACGAGGGCGACAGCCTGATGATCTCCGAATGGCCGGTGTACGACACCGCCCTATCCTATCCCGAGCAGGAGAAGGAGATGGAGCGCATTATGGAGGCCATCCGCGGCATCCGCAACCGCCGCGCCGAAATGAACGTGCCCCCCTCCAAGAAGGCAGATCTGTACATCGAGACCGCCTTTGCGGACACCTTTACCGCCGGCGTGCCCTTCCTGCAGCGTCTGGCCTCTGCCGCCGAGGTGCACATCGGCGAGAGCTTTGACGTGCCCGGGGCCGTGAGCATCGTCACCGCTGCCGCCACCGTGAAGATCCCCATGGATGCTCTGGTGGATAAGGCTGCCGAGCTGGCCCGCCTGGAGCGCGAGTATACCAACGTGAAGAAGCAGTTGGACGGCGTGACGGCACGTCTGAACAACAAGGCCTTCACCGACAAGGCCCCCGAGGCCGTGGTCAACGGCGCCCGTGAGCAGGCCGCCGCCATGCAGGAGAAGTTAAACCTGCTGACCCAATCCATGAACGCCCTAAAGTAATGATTTGAAACAGCCTGACCGCCCAGCGGTCAGGCTGTTTTCGTTGAAATATAACCATTTTTTCCAAAAAATGTGACCTTTACCGCACTAAAACCGTGTATACAGGTGAAAGGCCTTTTACTCAATCGACAAGGGGGTGGCAAAATGGATGATCAACACATTGTAGAACTGTTTTTTCAACGAGACGAGCGCGCGCTGTCCGAAGTACAGCAGAAATATAATCCTTATCTACACCGCGTCGTCTACAATATTCTGCAAAACGAGCCGGATGCGGAGGAGTGTATGAATGACACATATCTGCGCGCGTGGAACGCCATCCCACCCAACCGTCCCACACGGCTGAGTGTATATCTGGGCAAGATTGCCCGCCATCTGGCGCTGGATCGCTATGCCGCCCTCACCGCCGAAAAGCGCGGCGGATCGATTCAGGAACACGTGCTGGAGGAATGGCGAGATTGTCTGCCCGACACCAACAGTGAGCCCGTCGACGATCTGACAATACAAGATGCATTGTCCCGCTTTCTGCGGCAGTTGCCTGCCGAACGACGACGCATCTTCCTTCGCCGCTACTGGTACGGCGATCCTATCCGTGAGATTGCGACCGCCTGCCACTCCACCGAGAGTCGCATCAAGATGATGCTCTCCCGCACTCGTGATCAACTGAAAACATTTTTGGAGAAAGAGGATATTGCCCTATGAAAAAAGAAGAGCGATTGCACCGTCTGTTGGGTGACATCGACGACGATCTGGTGGCGGAGGCCACAACCCATACCATCCCCCTGCGCCTTTGGCTGCCCCGTGTCAGCGCCGCCGCTGCCGCTGTGGCGCTGGCGGTAGGATTGGCCCTGTCGCAAATCAACGCGAATGAAAAACCGCCTATCCAAGACAATACGCCCCCCAACACGACCACTACCTTGGATGCGACAACCACTACATGCCTGAAAAACGCCCACGGCAGTGATGCTAACCACGAAACAGACAACCCTACCACCTCGACAACCACATCCCCCCACACAGGCGGCACCCCCACGACCACTGCCCCTACCGAAAGCGGCGTATGGTACGAGCCGCAATGGGAGGATAAGCCGATTTGGCAACGATTCCCAGAATTTCAGCGTGCCATCCCTGTTGGCTACGACGGCAACATGCACTATACCGTCCGCGATAGAAACATCGACAAGACGATGGTAGAGGAATATCTGGAGGAGGTGAATCTCCACGGATATGATATCTATACCGAAACCTCCTACGACGTAATAGGCAAGGTGTACCGTATTAAGGGGATCAATCCCGTCTGTGCCGTGGCATTGCAGTATCCCGACCGTAGCGATTTTTTCTCTGCGAGCAACTTTGGTTACAAACCCGACACGCTGGGAGAGTTTATTACCGATTTGAATCTTCGTGAGCATCTTCGTGTGGGTACGGTGTACCACTCTTATCGTGACGCCGAGGGCACCCTCCACGACCGAGAATATGCAGGTTTGACGGTGGAGAAAGTGTGGGAAATGCTACTCAATGACAACGCTCTGCGCAATGTGTGTGACGAAGAAAATTGGCAGACACAAAGGAACACCAAGATTTCCATCCGTATAGATATGCCGCTGTTGGGATATCAAAACATTAGCATGTCCCTTTCGGAGGACGGGTATCTGCGCACCAATCTGTTGGATACAGAAAAGGTGTTCCACATTGGCGAGGATAAGGTAGCAGCCTTTATGGCATACGTCCAGAACTATTGCCGCGTTTATGAAACTTTGACTCCCCTCCCCAACGGTGACGCCCCCTCCAACACCACCATTTCCACGGGGAAAAAACCGTCCTATCAAACGGGAACCACCATTGCTCCCTAAAACAAACAAAAAGAGCCGTACCCAACGGGTACGGCTCTTTTTATTATTCTTCAGTAGGTGTTGCAGTAACGGAGGCGGTGGTTGTGGTGGTATCCGCCGCCGTGGTCGTGGTCGTATCCTCCGTGGCGGAGGGCAGTGTCGTTTCCGTTGCGGTGGTGGTCGTAGCCGTTGTAGCGGTAGTACCGAGCGGCTGACGGCCGGGGATGCGGATAGACAGGAAATAATCCGCCACGCCCCGGGCGATGGCCTGCGCCTTTTTCCGATTCACCACGTCGCTGACGATGCCCTCGTGATCCAACGGGCTGGACATAAAACCGTTTTCGGTGAGCACCACCGGACAATCGGACATCCGTGCCACAAAATAATAGTGCCACTCCAACCGATTGCGGTTGTTGGCGGCAGCGGAGTAATAAATACCTGCCGCCATGGTGCGGTCATAGATGTATTTCGCCGCCTTGACCGAGAATAGTGTGGAATGGAAGGCTCCAAAGCCGTTGGGGCGGGAGGAGCTGTTGGAATCGTGATGAATGGCGATGCACAGATTCGGCTTGGCCTTTTTCAGCGCCAAACATCGCTCGTCCACATTCAGTTCGCCGGTGGCGGTGCGGTTGAGCAGCACCGTAGCGCCCATACTCTCCAGCTCCTCCTTCAGCAGCTGCGCCAGATAGTAGTTGCGCTCCCCCTCGGGGTGCTTGGGGTCCAGACCGGCGGCGCCCACGGATGTTGCCCCGTGGCCCACGTCCAGCATAATGCGGATACCGCTCAGATCGGCGCCATAGACATTGTCGGCCACCGTGGCCTGTGCCGGATGCAGAAAATAGAACTCCAGCTGGCCTTTCTCATTATAGGAGGCATCCCAGCCATAGAATTGCCCCACCCGCCGCAGATACAGCCGCAGGACGGTATGCTCGCCGGAGCGGCTGACCGTGGCGCGGGAGAACAGAGGATTGTTTTTATCAAAGGAGATATCGCCGGACAACTCGGTGGCGTAACAGAAGGTGATCTGCAGGTATTCGCAGGTGACCTCCGTCACCGTATAATCCTGAGTAGAGGGATTGGTGTATTTCTGGGGCAGCAGATCCAGCAGGAAAGGTGCTTTCCACGCCGTGTCCAGAATCAAGCGGGTGCATTGCTCGCTCTCCTGCACCGCCGCCACCGACAGCTGATTCGTCTGTGGCAGGGTACCGGCATACTCTTTGGTGACGGTGACCACCTTAGAACTGGGGGACAGGGTCTTTTCCACGTATACACGCCGTCCGCACCGCAGACGCAGGTATTCCTTCTCGCCGTAATAGGCACGACCCACCACGTAGTCCACCGTGCCCTGGGGCAGATAGTTGTTGGTGGGGCGGGAATCGTCGTCGCTGGTGTTGCCGTCAAAGGTCTCCGCCGAGAAGGTAACGATCTCGCCGATGACCGGCTTGACCGCCTTTTCACACACGATGCTGCCGGAGGATTTGGTCGCGGTCTGCCCGTTGCAGGTGACCTTAAAGGTCACCTTGCCCAGATTGCGGTCGGTGGTATTATCCGACGGCAGAGTAAAGCTACCGCTGTAGGTAGCAAAATGGTCGCTCTGCTGAATCTCCTCATCCCCGCCCAGACCGGTGCTCCGCTTGAGGGTGATGGTCTTGCCGTTAAAGGTGGCGGTGACGGTACTGCCCACCCGTGCCTCCACCGACACCGTAAAGGAGGCACCGCTTTTATACCGCTGGTTGCCGGCGGGAGTGCAGGAGCGGAGGATGACCTGCTGATAGGTCACCGTATAGGCGGTGTCCTTTCCCTTATGGGAGAACACAAAGGTGTTTTTCCCCGGCTTGAGGGTCATCTCCACCGAGAAAACACCCACCGCATCCCGCTTGACCTCCTGCCCGTTCAGATACAGCGGACTATCGGGGTCTGAGGTGCCGCGAAACACCGTAAAGGGCTCGTTGGTGGAGGTAGAGGTGCTCTTGTGGGAGGTGACGGACAGCTTTTGATACTTGGCACGGGTGGTGGTTGTGGTAACGGTGGTGGAGGGCAACGTGGTTGTGGTGGTGGTAGAGGTAGAGGCGGAGGTGGTGGTTACCACCGATTCCACCGACACCGCCGAGGATACCGTGCCGCCGGCAGGGGCGGAACGGGCCAAAGACGCCACCAAAAACGCCACCCCCACCGCCGCCAACACGCAGGCAGCGGCAACGGCGGCGATCAGCCACCATTTTGTTTTTGCATAATGCTTCGCCATAGATGTGTCCTCCCGTATAGATGCCTCATTATACCACACCGCCGTCAAAAACACAAGAGCGATGCAGGATATACTTGATTTCCATATCTTAACAGGTGTATAATGATATATATTCTACAATGGTAGGAGTGACCCGAATGAAAATCACCGAATTGTTGCGTCAGAACACCCTGTCCCTCTCCTTCGAGGTGTTCCCGCCCAAGACCGAATCCGGCTTTGACAGCGTGCGGACCGCCACCGAGGAGATCGCCCGTCTACGCCCTGCCTATATGAGCGTCACCTACGGTGCCGGCGGCGGTACCAGCCGCTACACGCTGGACATTGCCAAGAATATCAAAGAACGGTACGGCGTGCCCACCCTGGCTCACCTGACCTGCGTATCCTCCACCCGCGAGACGGTGCAGGAGAAGATCGCCGCCATCCGCGCGGCGGGGATGGAGAACGTGATGGCCCTGCGGGGGGATATCCCCGCCGCCATGCAGGATGCCGACCGCAGCGGCTGGGCGTATCGCTACGCCATCGACCTGATTCGGGAGCTGAAGGCGGCCGGTGATTTCTGCATCGGCGGTGCCTGCTATCCGGAGATCCATCCGGAGAGCGAAAATCAGGCCGACGACATCCGCTATCTGAAAGAAAAGGTGGAAGCAGGCTGTGATTTTCTCACCACCCAAATGTTTTTTGACAATAACTTGCTGTATAATTTCCTCTATAAGATCCGTCAGGCGGGCATCTCTGTGCCGGTGATCCCCGGCGTGATGCCCATCACCAACGGCAATCAGGTGGAACGGGCTATCCAGCTATCCGGCTCCTTTATGCCCCAGCGGTTTAAGAGTCTGGTGGATAAATTCGGCCACGATCCCGCGGCGATGAAGCAGGCGGGCATCGTCTATGCCACCGACCAGATCATCGATCTGTATGCCAACGGCATCACCCACGTCCACGTATATTCCATGAACAAGCCGGACGTGGCGGCCAAAATTCTGGACAATCTGTCGGATATTCTCGGAAAGTAAGGAACGCTTATGGATTTTCGTGCATTTTTAAAAGAGCATATCGTCCGTCTGGACGGCGGTATGGGTACCCTGCTACAGCAGCAGGGGCTCGCCCCCGGTGAGCATCCGGAGCGGTGGAACATCACCCATCCGGAGGCGATCACCGCCATCCATCGGGCATATTTTGAGGCGGGCAGCCACGTGGTTTCCACCAACACCTTTGGTGCCAACACACTGCATTTTGACCCCGCCGAGCTGGACACCCTCATCGGGGCCGCCGTGCGCAACGCCCGCGAGGCACAGACGGCGGCGGCGGTGGATCACCCCACCTTTGTGGCGCTGGATATCGGACCCACGGGTAAGCTGCTGCAGCCCCTGGGCGATCTGGATTTTGAGGCGGCGGTGGCGGTGTTTGCCCACACGGTGCGCCTAGGTGTCAAGTATGGGGTGGATCTCATCCTCATCGAGACCATGAACGACAGCTACGAAACCAAAGCGGCGGTGCTCGCCGCCAAGGAGAACAGCGATCTGCCCATTCTGGTATCCAATGCCTACGGCGAGGACGGCAAGCTGATGACCGGCGCCAGCCCCGCCGCTATGGTGGCACTGCTGGAGGGTCTGGGGGTGGACGCCATCGGCGCCAACTGCTCTCTGGGCCCCCGCCAACTACAGGGAGTGGTGACCACGCTGTTAGAGGTGGCCTCGGTGCCGGTGCTGCTCAAGCCCAACGCCGGCCTGCCCCGTGTTGAGAACGGACAGACCGTGTTTGACGTATCCCCCGCCGCCTTTGCCGCCGCCATGGCAGAGATGATGACGGCGGGTGTACGGATTGTGGGCGGCTGCTGTGGCACCACCCCGGAGTATATCGGGGCGCTGACCGCCGCCACCCGCGGGATGACCCCCGCCCCCCTGTCGGATAAGGGGCGCACGGTGGTATCCTCCTATACCCACGCCGTTGTTTTTGATCAGCAGCCCCTCCTCATCGGGGAGCGCATCAACCCCACCGGCAAAAAGCGGTTTAAGCAGGCGCTGCTGGAGGGGGATATGGACTATATCCTCAACGAAGGCATCCGCCAGCAAGAGGCGGGCGCCCACATCCTGGACGTGAACGTAGGGCTGCCCGGCATTGACGAGGCGGCGGTGCTCACCGAGGCGGTCTGCCGCCTGCAGGCGGTGTGCGACCTGCCCCTGCAGATCGATACCGCCGACCCCGCCGCTATGGAAACCGCCCTGCGCCGCTACAACGGCAAGGCACTGCTCAATTCGGTCAGCGGCAAGCAGGAGAGTATGGCGGCGGTATTCCCGCTGATGCAGAAATACGGCGGCACCGTCATCGCCCTGACCCTGGACGAGGAGGGTATCCCCGCCACGGTGGAGGGACGGCTGGCCGTGGCGGAAAAGATTTTGGCTACCGCCGCCCAATACGGCATCCCGAAAAAGGATATCGTATTTGATACGTTAACGATGACGGTCAGTGCCGACCCCGCCGCCGCGGCGGTCACCCTGACCGCCCTAAAGCATATCCGTCGGCAGATGGGCTGCCACACCTCCCTGGGGGTGTCCAACGTCTCCTTCGGTCTGCCCAATCGGGATGCGGTAAACAGCACCTTCTTTGCCCTCGCGCTAGAGAACGGGCTGTCCGCCGCCATTATGAATCCCCACTCCCCGGCGATGATGCAGACCTATTACACCTATCGGGCGCTGAAGGGACTGGACCCCAACTGTGCCGACTATATCGGTGCGGCGGACGCCTTCACCACGGCGGTGACCGCCGCCGCTACCACTCCCGCCACCGAGATGGGGGGCTCCCCCCTGCAGCAGGCCATCATCAAGGGCCTGCGGGAGCAGGCTTCCACCCTGACCGACCAACTGCTCCAAACCACCCCGCCGTTGACGGTGGTGGATGAGGAGATCATCCCCGCCCTGAACGAGGTGGGCAAGGGCTTTGAGGAAAAGCGGGTGTATCTGCCCCAGTTGCTGATGGCCGCCGAAGCCGCCTCTGCCGCCGCCGAGCGAATTAAGGAGGCTATGAGCGGCGGTGAAAAGCCCCCCGCCCGCGGGGTGTTCGTGCTGGCCACCGTCCACGGGGACATTCACGATATCGGCAAAAATATCGTGAAACTGTTGCTGGAAAACTACGGCTTTGAAGTGGTGGATCTGGGACGGGACGTGCCGCCGGAGACGGTGGTGCAGACCGTCGTGGAGCGCCACGCACCGGTGGTGGGGTTGTCCGCCCTGATGACCACCACCGTACCCGCCATGGAGCAGACCATCCGCCTGCTGCGGCAACACGCCCCTTGGTGTAAGGTGGTGGTGGGCGGTGCGGTGCTCACCCCCGACTATGCCAGCCGCATCGGCGCCGACGCCTATGGCAAGGATGCCATGGAGGCGGTGCGGTATGCCCAACAGATCATCGGATAAATAAATATCCCCCCGCATAGCGGGGGGATTTCATTTTCGGACATAGCGCCTAACAAGCCTCCCTTGTGTAAAAGGAGGTGCGGAGTGGCTCTTAGATTGTACTTATCGCAGTTTATGTTTGCCACTCCTTGAGAATGTCGCTTTGCTCCATTCTCCGTAGTATGTGCGCGACGAGGTCGGAGGGATTGTTACTTGCAGACTAACCGTTTTATCAATGACAATCCCCCACCGCCCTACGGGCGGAGCCCCCTTTACACAAGGGGGCCTTCCCGCTGCGGCGGGCTTTTTCATCGCTCAAGCTTTATCCCACCACGCAACGATCCCGTGTTTTTCGTTTACAAAAAGAACCCCTTCGACGAGGTCGGAGGGGTTCTCTGTTTACCATTCCGGTTCAAAAATCGGCATGAGTTCCAATTTAAACTGATTGATGCGGTGCAGGCGATCGATCCGTGCCTTTTTCTCCTTATCGTCGATCTCGCCGGTGCGGATATACCGATCCAGCTCCGCATAGGTGAAGCCCAGATTGTCCTCGTCCGTTTTACCGCACAGACCGTCGATGGGCACCTTTTCCACCAGATCGTAGGGCAAGCCCAGCAGATGACCGAGCTCCTTGACCTCCGCCACTGTCAGGCGGGAAAGGGGGCTGAAATCCCCCACCGAATCGCCGTAGCGGGTGGAATAGCCCACCCAATCCTCAGACAGATTGCAGGTGTTGGCCACCCGCCCGTTCACGCTCTGGGATACGGCGTACACCGTGGCCATACGCAGACGGGGGGGCAGGTTGGTCACGCTCTGGGTAGAGAGAGGTAATGCCTGAGATACAGCGGATGTAAGCGCTTCCATAGTCTCTCCGATATTCACGGTATAATAGCGGATGCCCAGATGGTTGACCAGCCGCAGGGAGCAATCGATATCCGCCTGCTCGCCGCAGGGCATCAGCACACCCACCACACGGTCGGCGCCCAGCGCCTCAACGCACAGTGCCGCCACCACCGAGCTGTCCTTACCGCCGGAGATGCCCACCACCGCATTGCAATCGGGGCCGTTCTCCTCAAAAAAGCGGCGGATCCACGCTACGCATTGATTCTTGATTTTCTCTGCATCAAACATACGAACGCACTCCTTATCAGCGCATCAGGTTATCCAGCATATCCACGATCTGTCCCTCTTCCATATACAGGCGGGGAACACGCTCGCCCACGCCGCACACCACCTCATAGCCGATGGTGCCATCGGCGGCGGCCACCTCCTCAGCGGTCATGGCGGGGGCGGTGCCGAACACCGTTACCTCATCCCCCATAGCCACCTCGGGGATATGGGTCACGTCCAGCATCAGCTGATCCATACACACCCGCCCCAAAATCGGCGCCCGCTGACCGCGGACGGTCAGGGTGACCCCGGAGGGCCCATTGTGCCGCCAAAAGCCGTCGGCGTAGCCGATGGGCACGGTGGCGATACGCATCTCCTGCGGGGTAACGAAGGTACGGCCATAGCTGACCGTGGTGCCGGGTGGCACCGTCTTTACGTGGGAGATGACGGATTTTAAGCTCATAGCGGGGCGCAGCGCCAGCGGTTGCCGCAGATCCCCGGAGGGCTGTAAGCCATACAGCACGATACCGGCACGCACCATATCCAGCCGACACTCCGGATGGTCGGACAGCGCCGCCGAATTGGCCATGTGACGAACGGAAAAGGTGATGCCCTCTGCTGCCAACCGATTGATCCCCTCTACAAAGCGATCCGCCTGCAGACGGGAGAAGTCATCCCCTGCCGCGCCCTCGTCGGCGCTGGCAAAGTGGGTGAACACACCCTCCGGCTCTAAGCCGGGCAGACGGCACACCGCCGCCGCCGCGGCAACGGAATCCTCGCCCTCGCCGGGGCAACGGAAGCCAAGGCGGCCCATACCGGTATCTAATTTCACGTGGATACGGACTGTGACGTCGGCGGCCTGCGCCGCCTGTGCCAGCTTGTGTCCGTATTCCGCCGAATAGACGCATTGAGAGAACTGCTCCTGCGCCAAGGTGGCGGCGCAGGTGACAGGGGTATAACCCAGAATCAGCACCGGGCGGGTGACCCCGTAGCGGCGCAGCTGCAGCGCCTCTTCAATATTCGACACCGCAAACCAGTCCACCCCCAACTGCTCGTACAGCGGGGCAAGTTTGCTGACGCCGTGGCCGTAGGCATTGGCCTTGACCACACAGCAGAGCTTGACCGACGGCGGCAGAGCGCCACGGATGGTATGATAATTATGCCGAATGGCGGTCAGATCCACCTCGGCCCAGGTACGTTCCCATAAAAATCCTGTATTTTCCATCGGTCAACACCTCCTTTTTATCGTACTACCCTATGCGCTTATTCCGGCTGTAATGCCTTCAGCAGAATATCCGCGATCTGACGGGTATATGCCTCGTTCATCGTCGTGTCCGCACAGGTCACCGCCACGCCCAGGGCATAGCCGTTGGCATACACCACCAGCTCACCGCTCTCCACGCTCCAATAGGCGGTATCCCCCAGACCCTCCTGCAGCTTGGTCTGCTGGGTGGCCGCATTGCTGTCGAACACGGCACGATCCTGATTCTGCAGGTTGATGTTCACCTGACAGGCGCCGTCCTCGGACATCCAGATGGCCTGGGTGTTCTCCTCGTACAGACCCAGCAGCTGCATCGGGTGACCCAGCACAGAGGTCAGCTGCTGATCGCTGATGCAATCGGTGATCTTCAGGTCCACCGGCGACACGATCAGTCTGCTGTAATCCGGCTCAGAGGTCTCATTGCTGCTGCAGCCGCAGAACAGCATCGTAACGGTCAGACAAAGAATCAGTAATTTGGCAATCAGTTTCATTGGAAAAAGCCCCTTTCGGTTGCGGAAGAAATTTTGGAAATTTCCCATTCCGCTCTTTTCTTTTCGCATTGGATGGTGTATAATAGGTTTCTGTTGCGGCGGATGCCGCAAGTATCATGCTGAAGGAGTAACTGTCTATGGCAGACGCTTTTATCGCCGGCGTAGAGCCGGGTGGACTGACCAATCTGCAGGAGATCCGCATTCTCCTGTGCTATATGCTCCGCACGGTGGGACAACCCATCGAGCGGGACGCCGTCACCGAGATCATCATCCGCGGCGGCATGGCCAACTACTTCGATACCGAGGCGGCCATCGAAGAATTGCTGCGCCAGCGTCACTTAAATGCCGATGAGGAGGGACGGCTGGCGGTGACCGCCACCGGCGCCCAGATCGGCGATTCTCTCAGCGTCCGTATCCCCTATACCCTGCGGGAGCGGTCGGTGGCCGCCGCGCTGAAATTGCTCAAGCGCCGCGAGGTCGAGCGGGATAACAAGGTGGATATCCGCAAACTGGAGGAGGGCGGCTATGCCGTCACTTGCACCGTACAGGATCGGGGGCAAGCACTACTGAGCGTCACCCTGCGGGTGTCCGACCAGTGGCAGGCGGATCAGATCAAAGAGCAGTTTTTAGCGGATCCCGCGCTGCTGTTCCGTGGCAATTTAGCCATCCTCACCGGCGATGCCGGTATGCGGCGGGCGGGCTCGGAATTGGTCATTAAGCTGTGATTTTCACCACATCCATTCTATTTTAACACATATTCCGGCAAATTACCAGCATAATTTGCAAAAGGAGCGTTTTCTATGCGCATGCGACGTAAAAAACATCTGGACGAACGACTGGATCTTGTGTCCGGACAGATCATTAACCTGCGGGTGGACACCATCCGCTTTGATGCCGACGAAGCCCCGAAATACCTGGATTTTTCGGCCTTATTCGGCAACGATAACCCCGTGGAGATGGAGATCGGCTGCGGCAAGGGCGGCTTCATCTGCGAGCTGGCCGCCCGCCATCCGGACGTGAATTTTTTGGCGGTGGAATTGTATGCCAACGTGCTGGTTTCCGCCTGCGAGCGTGCTAAAGAGAGGGGACTGACCAATATCCGCTTTCTCTCCGGCAATGCAGAATATCTGGAGCGCTTCATTCCGCCCCACAGCATACGGCGGTTGTATCTGAATTTCTCCACCCCCTTCCCCAAAAAGCGGCAGGCCACCCATCGGCTGACCCACCCCCATTTCTTAGAGATGTATAAGGGGCTGCTGATGCCCGGTGCCTCTCTGGTGCAGAAAACCGACGGGCGGGTGTTCTTCCAATATTCCCTGGAGCAACTGTCCCGGTGCGGATACACCTTAGAGAACGTGTCGCTGGATCTCCACGCCGACGGCATTGAGGATAATATCGTCACCGAATACGAGAGCCGTTTCATCGCTCAGGGTCTGCCCATCTATCGGGTAGAAGCAACCATATAACAGAAAAAGCCGAGGCTGCTGCCTCGTCTTTTTTTATTTCTTCATTTCCAACGTGCGCTTATAGGCGGCATCCACGGCGGCCATTGCCACGTCACGGAATCCTCCCTCGTCCAGCGCACGGACACCCTGCAGGGTGGCGCCGCCGGGGGAACACACCGCATCCTTCAGGGCGATGGGGTCACGCCCCGTCTGCTGTACCATCCTGGCGGCGCCCAGCACCGTCTGGGCGGCCAGCTCCAGCGACAGAGCGGGAGCCAAGCCCTTTTCCGTGCCGCCTGCCGCCAGCGCCTCAATAAACAAGTAGGCAAAGGCGGGGCCGCACCCCGACACGGCACAGCCGGCGTCAATGAGGCTCTCCGGCAGCTCGCTGATGTGGCCGGAGGCCGCCATCATCGCCACAAAATCCGCCTTTTGCGCCGCCGTCACCTCCGGCGACAGAGTATAGAGGGTCATTCCCTCCCCCACCGCTACGGGGGTGTTGGGCATAATGCGGATGACCGGCATACCGCCGCTCCACTCCTGAATGCACGCCACTGTCAGACCCGCCGCCATAGAGATCAGCACCGGTTGATCCTCACGGGCGGTCAAGGTGGGACGCAGGGCGGTCAGCGCCGCCTCCATCCCCTGCGGCTTGACGCCGAGGAAGATATAATCGCACTGCGCCGCCACGGTAGCACCGTCGGCGGTGACAGCACCGATGGCGGTGGCCAGAGCCGCCGCCTTTTGGCTGTCCAGATCCGCAATCCGCAGATGCTCGCCGCCCACCGCCTGAGCGGCGGCGGTGGCTAACGCGCCGCCCATATTGCCGGCGCCGATAAATCCGATTTTCATACTGTTTCACTCTCCTGTTTCGGCTTTTTCGCTGTCCAAATACACTCCGCCAGCCACGCAAAAAAGGCGGCGGCGTTACCGTAGGTCACAAAATACAGCAGGTTGTACCAGCGCGGCATCAGCCGCACGCCGACACACCAGATTACCGCTGTCACAACAACGGCGGCGGCAAAAAGGATGACGTATTTCGCAGCACGGGATACCCGCAACCACCGTACCGCCAGCCCCAGGATCACTGCCAATACAGCGGCAGTCATCCAATGACTAATGATGGTGTTGAATAACGCGGGCCAAAACAGCGGGTCGCGCAAGAACAACCGATAATAGTTTTCAACACTAACAAACTGCGGAACCGAATCGATCTGTTCGCACAAGTAACCAAAGGAACCGGCCACCGGCAACAGCAAGAAAGGAATCAAAAACCACAGCAGTTCTTTCCGTTTCTTCATCGAATATGTCCCTCTCCGGTAATGATGTATTTATATGTAGTCAATTCCGCCAGACCCATGGGGCCACGGGCGTGGAGTTTTTGGGTGGAGATTCCCATCTCGCACCCCAGTCCAAACTCGCCGCCGTCGGTAAAGCGGGTGGAGGCATTGACATACACCGCCGAGGAATCCACCGCGGCAGTGAAGCGGGCGGCGGTGGCGGCATCCGCCGTCACGATCGCCTCAGAGTGGTGGGTGGAATGGGCGGCGATATGGGCGATGGCCTCCTCCACGTCCTCCACCACACGGATGGCAAGGATATAATCCAAAAATTCGGTATCAAAGTCCTGCTCTCCGGCGGGGGTGCCGTCAATAATAGCGGCGGCCGCCGCATCCAGCCGCAGTTCGGCGGTGTTGGCGCGGGCGGGGTCACACAGCCGCTCCTGCAACAGGGGCAGGAAGGCGGCGGCAATATCCCGATGCACCAAGCACACCTCGCAGGCGTTACACACCGAGGGACGGCTCATCTTGGCGTTATCCACAATGTTCAGTGCCATCTGCAGATCGGCAGCCTTATCCACGTAAATGTGGCAGATACCGGTACCGGTCTGGATGCAGGGTACGGTGGCGTTCTCTACGCAGGCGCGGATCAGCCCCGCTCCCCCACGGGGGATGAGCAGATCCACATAGGCATCCGCCTTCATCAGCTCAGTGGCGGATTGGCGGGTGGTATCCTCAATCAGATTCACCAGGTCCGCCGACAGCCCCGCCTGCACCAGGCCACGGCGCAGGGCGGTAACAATGGCATTGGCGGAGCGCCACGCCTCTTTACCGCCGCGGAGCACGCATACGTTGCCGGATTTTACCGCCAGTGCGGCGGCATCGGAGGTGACGTTGGGGCGGCTCTCATAAATGATGCCCACCACCCCCACCGGCACCGACACCTTGCGGATGCACAGCCCGTCGGGGCGCACCGTCTCGCTGAGCTGATGCCCCACGGGATCGGGGAGCGCCGCCACCTGACGGATGCCCTCCGCCATGGCGGCGATGCGGCTCTCGCTCAATGCCAGACGGTCCAGCATCACCGAAGAGATGGTGGCCTTGGCCGCCTCCATATCCTCCCCGTTGGCGGCGAGAATGGCGGAGGTATCCTCCATCAGCGCATCCGCCATAGCCAGCAGGGCGGTATTCTTCATGGCGGTGGTGAGGGTGGACAGAGAGGCGGTGGCCGCCTTAGCCCTCTGCAGTATCTCTAAGGTCGTCATACCGTTGCCCCCTCTTTTGCGGTGAAGCGGGTACCCACGGGGCGCCCCTCCACAATATCATACAATACGGCAGGATCCTGCCCATTGGCGATCACCATCGTCACCCCGGCGGCGGTGGCAATCTTGGCAGCAGAGATCTTGGTCTGCATACCGCCGGTGCCCAGCTTGGTGCCGGCGCCGCCGGTCATCTCCTCGATCTCAGGGGTGATGGTCTCCACCACCGACAGCAGTTGCGCATCGGGGTTGGTATGGGGATCGGCGGTGTACAGACCGTCGATATCCGACAGCAGAATCAGCAGATCCGCCTGAGTATGGGTGGCCACAATGGCGCCCAGCGTATCGTTATCGCCGATGACGATCTCCTCCGTTGCCACGGTGTCGTTCTCATTGACGATGGGCAGCGCCCCCAGCTCCAGCAGACGGAACAGGGTATTGCGGAAATTATCCCGCCGATGGTCGTTATCCAGATCTGCACCGGTGACCAGCAGCTGGGCCACGGTGTGGTTGTGCTCGGTGAACAGCTTATCGTAGGTGTACATCAACTCGCACTGGCCCACGGCGGCGGCAGCCTGCTTGGTGGGGATATCGGTGGGGCGGCCGGGCAGGGACAGTTTGCCCACGCCCATACCAATCGCACCGGAGGACACCAGAATCAGCTGGTGGCCGGCGTTCTTTAAATCGCTCATCACCCCGCACAACTGCTCCACCCGCCGGATGTTCAGCAATCCGGTGGCGTGTGCCAGTGTGGAGGTGCCCACTTTTACGACGATACGCATAGTTCTCGCTCCTTTGACAGTCAAGGGTATCTTATGAATCCTTTATTTCGTTAGTGTAGCACATTAAAGCGTTAAATGCAAGGGGGAATGCTTTTTTTCAGAATTTCCGTGTTTTATCTTTTATTTTGACAAATAGTATGATATACTATATTGGTTAAACAAACATACATTCGGTGAAGGGAGGTTTTGTTGTGGACAAATTTAAGCTGGTATCCCCCTATGCCCCCACCGGCGATCAGCCTCAGGCCATTGCGGCGCTGGTGGACGGCCTGAACAAAGGGATGAAGGAGCAGACCCTGCTGGGTGTCACCGGCTCGGGCAAGACCTTTACCATGGCCAATGTCATTGCTCAGGTCAACCGTCCCACCCTCGTTCTCGCTCACAATAAAACCCTCGCCGCACAGCTTTGCACCGAGTTTAAAGAATTCTTTCCCGAAAACGCGGTTGAATATTTCGTCAGTTACTACGATTATTACCAACCCGAGGCATATATCCCCGGCACCGAC
>JAZQFG010000050.1:0-165497 GCA_045539375.1 Acutalibacteraceae bacterium
GAAATAAAAAAAAAAAGAAACCCGGGTCCGAAGCCCACTTTGTCTTTTTTGTCGTTATTTCGCACTGAGTACCAGCAGCGGCAGGTGGGGTGGGTTGTTCACCCGCCAAGGCAGAGAGCTGTTACCCAGTCCGCGGCTGACCACCATACGGGTGTTGCCCTCCGTATAGACCCCGTGGGTATATTTGGGAAAGAAGCCCTGATCCGGGGCGTACAGGGCGGCACGGCCTAGGCGGGCGTGTCCCCCGTGGGCGTGCCCGCAGATCACCAGATCCCATCCTGCCCGCACATAGTCGGGCATATACTCCGGCTGGTGGGACAGCACGATCGAGGGCTGTCCGCTGACGGATAGGGGGGCAGGGCGCTTGCGCCCCACGCCGTACAGCCGCAGGGTGCCGCCGTCCTTGTGCCAGTCGGCATAGCTGTCGCAGAGGTACTGCACCCCGTTTTCGGTGAGAATGCGGCGGTACAGCGGCTCCCGCTCCAGCCGCCATTCGTGGTTGCCGGGCACGGCAAAGCAGGGAGCGATGGCGGTGAGGGCGATGGCTAATTGCCGCAGCCCGTCGGCATCAAAGTCGGCATAGCTATTGGTCAGATCGCCGGGGAGAAAGATAGCATCCGGCTGTTGTAGGGCGATGCAGCGAGCCAGACGGGGGATGGACATCAGCCCGTCCGGCAGGTGCAGATCCGCCACCACGGCGATGCGTGCCAGATGAAATTCCGGGGGCAGACCGGGGCAGGTGAGAGGCACCGCCTCCACCTGAATGGAATGCCCTGTCCCGTCCAGCGCCAGCAGGCCGTGGATCACTCGTTTTATGGGGTTGGGGCGTCGGCTCATGGGGACGCCTCCTTTCGTGGCTTAGATGGATTGGGGTACTGTGTCGGTTTCTTCAACCGTGTCGGGGATGTCCTGCGCGGGGGCATCCCATTTGTTCAGCGCGGTATATTTCAGCAGGATGAACAGCCCGATGAACAGCACCGCCACGCCGAGCAGGATCAGGGTGACGGAGGTAAATACGCCGGATACGGCGGAGAAAACACCGGTCAGAAGATCCGAGGCCTCCATGGCATTGATAGCGGTCAGCAGGATACCGCTCTTGATGATGACGGTGACACCCAGCATCAGCACCGCCGCAATACCGGCGTTGACGCCGATCCAGATAAAGCCGCCGAAGCGGTAATAGCGGCAGGCATAGATCAGACCTGCCAGCAGGACACAGACCCCAATCAGCACCCACAGCACGGTGGGTAGCACGTTGATGATCTCCTGCATATCGCTCAAACCGTTATCCTGAACGATGGTTTCCACCGACAGGCTGCCCAGCAGATCGTCGGCATTTTCGTCCACGAATTTCAGTAGCTCCTGACGGATATTCTCCCGATCCGCCTCAGTATCCAGCGCACCGATGATATCCACCATATCGTCAATATGGGTATGGGCCAGATCGCGGAGGGTCTGTCCGTTGGCAACGGCGGTCTCGGCGGTATAGGTGCCGGCCAGCGCCGCCGCCAGATCCTGTGTATACAGCCTAAAGAATTCTTTGGCCGCATCGCTGTCAAACAGCTTGCTCATAATCTGTGCCTGGGCCAGATCCTCCTCGGTATAGCCGTTTTCACCGGCGTTATCGATGACCAATTGTTCAAAATTAATGCCGTGGATGACCTTGACTATCATTTTCTCCATGGCTCTGGGGGTCACGGCGGTGCGGGCAGCACCCACCAGACCGGTGGCGAACAGCACCACCACCAATAGTATGCTCAGCAGAGCGGCCAGTATGGCGGTGATCACGTTGACGGCTTTGTTTCTCGGTTTCATAACATAGTCCCCTCTCATTGGCATTGGATTTGTGCCATTACATTTTAACATATTGTACCTTACTTGGCAAGTTTTTGCAATTTTCGGTTGTGTTGGAGGGTAAAATATGGTATACTATTATTCAGCGTAGGTTGCTTTGACCTGCAAAAGACATAGGAGGGCTATCGAATGAACGAGATTATGGCGAAATATGATCTGTGGCGTGTACGTGCCACAGAGGATGCGGACGTCACCGCCGAATTGGCCTCTATCGAGGGCAAGGATGCGGAGATCCGTGACCGCTTTTACCGCGAGCTGGCTTTTGGTACCGGCGGTCTGCGTGGTGTCATTGGCGCCGGCTCCAATCGTATGAATATCTACACCGTACGCAAGGCGACCCAGGGCTTGGCGGATTATTTGAACGACCGCTATGCCTCTTCCTCTGTGGCGGTCTCCTTTGATTCCCGTATCAAGTCGGACGTCTTTGCCCGTGAGGCCGCCTGTGTACTGGCCGCCAACGGCATTACCGTGCACCTGTTCCCCCAGCTGGAGCCCACCCCGGTGCTCAGCTATGCGGTGCGCTATTATCAGTGCGAGGCGGGCATTATGGTGACCGCCAGCCACAACCCTGCAAAATACAACGGCTATAAGTGCTATGGCCCCGACGGCTGTCAGATGACTGATGCCGATGCCAACGACGTGACCTCCTTCATCAGCAAGGTGGATCTGTTCGCGGACGTTAAGACCATGGCCTATGAGGATGCCGTGGCCGCCGGTAAGATCGAGCTGATCCCGGATGCCGTGCTGGACAGCTACACCGAAAAGGTGCTGGAGCAGCAGGTCAACCCCGGCATCATTGCCGAGGCGGGTCTGCGTCTGGTCTATACCCCTCTGAACGGCACCGGTAACCTGCCGGTGCGGGAGATGCTCCGCCGCGTGGGCATTCAGGATTTGACCATTGTCCCCGAGCAGGAACTGCCGGATGGCAATTTCCCCACCGCCCCCTTCCCGAATCCCGAGATCCGTCAGGCCTTTGAATGTGCGCTGAACACCGCCCACAGCCTGCCTCAGCCTGCCGACCTGCTGTTGGCCACCGATCCGGACTGTGACCGTGTGGGCATCGCCGTGTGGGATGGCGCCGATTATACCTTGATGTCGGGCAACGAGGTAGGTTGCCTGTTGCTGGATTACTGTGTCGCCTGCCGCAAGGCGAACGGCACCCTGCCCGCTAACCCGGTGGTGATCAAGACCATCGTTACCACCAATCTGGCCAAGTCCATCGCCGCTAAGTACGGTTGTGAACTGCGGGATCTGCTGACCGGCTTTAAGTACATCGGTGAGCAGATCGGTCTGCTGGAAAAGGATGGAGAAGAGGATCGCTACGTCATCGGCTTTGAGGAGAGCTACGGCTATCTGGCCGGTTCCTACGTACGGGATAAGGATGCTGTGGTGGCCTCCATGCTGATCGTGGAGATGGCCTCCTACTACCGCAAACAGGGTCTGACCCTGCTGCAGCGGATGGAGCAGCTGTATCAGGAGCACGGCTTCTACCGCAATGCTCTGGTGAACGTGGCCTTTGAAGGCGAGCAGGGCATGCTGGATATGCAGAAGCTGATGGCCGGTCTGCGGGAGAACCCGCCCAAGACCATTGCCGGCATTCCGGTGGTGGCCTGTGCCGATTACGGCCAGCGTGTGGCCACTGACTTTGTTACCGGTGACCGCACCCCCCTGACTCTGCCCCGTTCCGACGTCCTCGCCTATACCTTAGAGGGCGGTCTGGGTCTGATAGTGCGCCCCTCCGGCACCGAGCCGAAGGTAAAGGGCTACATCACCGCCATCGGTGATACCCCCGCCGCCGCCGCAGAGATGGAGGCAAAGCTCTGCGCCGCCGCAGAAAAAATTCTCACCGTATAAAAATTTTTCAATAAAAAAAGCGGCTGACCTAGAATGGTCAGCCGCTTTTCTCTTTATATAATTTAGGTATAATAGAAGGGTGTCGAAAATTCTCTCAACACCCCAACACATCTAGTATAGCACACTTTTGGGCAAAGGTGTTAGTAAAAGTTTTGGCTGGTTTTTTGGGCAATTTGTGTATAGACAGCGCCCCTTTTCATCGTGTATACTGAAGCCAGAGAGAAGACCAAATCACACAAATAACCGTGAAGAAGACGGGTAGAGAAAGGACTGATTCCCATGGCATTTGGTGATACCCCGCCCAACCACGAAAACCGAATTGATGCAGAAAGGAATGAGTCCAAAGGTTTAGTTATTTGAATTTCGACCAAAATTTTTTGTAAAGGACTGAGTCCAAAAACTTAGTTAATAGAGAGGTAATTGACCTCATTCAGAACAATTCACGAAAAGGAAACGGTACAAACCGATGCACAATTAAGTGTCTTATGATGTACGCATAAAAACCGTGTTAACTTTCAGGTGAATTCCAATGAACACATAATACTTTGTACGTATCCACTGTGACCGATAAGGTGAAAACCAATGTACAAGTGAATTGACGCACCGGCAAAAACCGGTGAGATGAATTGAATACACAAACGTTGATCCCGCCGAACGGCATACCCCGTTCGGCGGGTTTTCTTTTGCTTACAACAGCCCTGCCACACCGTGGATCAGCAGACAGAGCAGCGCCCCGAGGACGGTGGGCAGCCCTGCTGCCAGCAGGGCCCATTTCATCCCGCCGGTCTCCTTGCGGATGGTCAGCAGGGTGGTGGAGCATGGCCAGTGGAACAGGGTGAACACCGCCACGCATAGGGCGGTAACGGGGGTCCATCCGGCGGCGGTGAGCACCGCCGCCATCCCCTCACTGGTCAGGGCGGTGGGCAGGACGCCTTCGGCGGAATAGAGCATCACCGCCAGAGGGAGCACCACCTCGTTGGCGGGCAGTCCCAGTATAAAGGCCAGAAGGATCACCCCATCCATCCCTAACAGCCGCCCCGCGGGGTCCAGCCATGCGGCCAAATGGTGCAGAAGAGAGCCGCCCGACACCATCGTGTTGGCCAGCAGCCAGATGACCATCCCCGCCGGTGCCGCTACCGCCACCGCCCGCCCCAGCACAAACAGGGTGCGGTCCAGTACCGAGCGCAGGATCACCTGCCCTACCTGCGGCGGGCGATAGGGGGGTAGCTCTAAGGTGAAAAAGGAGGTCTTGCCCCGCAATAGGGTGGCGTTCAGTACCGCCGTGATCCCAAAGGTGGCACCCACCCCCAGCAGAATGCATCCGGTCAGCGCCGCCGCCCCGCCCAGAGTACCGCCCCCTACTCCCATTAGGGAGATCAGCAGAATCAGGGCAGGAAACCGCCCGTTGCAGGGCACCAGGCTGTTGGTCAGCACCGCCATCAGTCGCTCCCGCGGGGAGTCGATGATGCGGCACCCCACCACACCGGCGGCATTACAGCCAAATCCCATACACATGGTCAGTGCCTGCTTACCGCAGGCGCCACAGCGGGCAAAGGGGCGGTCTAAATTATAGGCCACACGGGGCAGATAGCCCACGTCCTCCAAGAGGGTGAACAGCGGAAAAAAGATGGCCATAGGAGGTAGCATCACCGCCACCACCGCCGCCAGCATCCGCCATGCCCCCTGCACCACCGCCCCGTAGAGCCACGACGGGGCGCGGAGGGCGGTGAATAGGTGGGTCAGCTGTTGTTCCACCCATGTCAGGGCGACGGATAATCCGTCGGAGAGACGGTTGGTGCCCCATAGGGTCAGCCACAGCACAAGGGTCAGCAGGAGCAGCATCAGGGGATACCCCCATCGCCGTCCCGTGACGATGCGGTCCACCTGCCGATCCCGTCGGTCGGGGGCGCTGTTCCCCTCCCGTACCACCCCGCGGCACAGCCGTCGGGCGGTGTCGGTCAGGGCGGCCACGATCTCATCGGTCAGGGCGGCCTGCTCTGCCTCCATCTGCCGCAGGGCGGCATAGCGGCGGCTGACCGTCCCCTCGGTCTGTTGGGGGATGCGGCGGATCAGCTCGTTCTCCACGGCGGCGGGGTAGGTGACCGCCGCCCCCAGGGGCATTCTGGGGGAGGCCAGCAGGGTCGCCATCGCCTGCTCCAGGGGTGCCAGCGTTTTCTTGCGGCGGGCGGATACCCCCACCACCGGCACTCCCAGCCGTTTTTCCAGCAGGGGCAGGTTCAGGGTCAGCCCTCGCCGTGCCGCCTCGTCCAATAGATTGACGCACACCACCACAGGGTGCCCGATCTCCATAATTTGCAGCACCAGCCCCACCCCACGGTCCAGACAGGTGGCATCGCACACCACCACCACCCCGTCAATGCCGCCGCCGCACAGCAGTTCCCGTGCCACCTCTTCTTCGGCAGAGTGGGTGTGGAGGGAGTAGGTGCCGGGGATATCCACCACACGGCAGTCTTGCCCCTCCAGATGGCACACACCGGCGGCAGTGGCTACGGTTTTACCGGTCCAGTTGCCGGTGTGCTGCCGTAGTCCCGTCAGGGCATTGAATACCGTGCTTTTCCCCACGTTGGGGTTGCCCGCCAGGGCGAGGGTGGGCAGGGCAGTATCAACCCTTTGGCGGTGTGGCGTCATACCGTTCCACCTCCCAGGGCTGTACCAGCACGGCGGCGCTGTCCACCCGCCGCAGGGCGATCACTGCTCCACGGATCCCGTAGGCGGCGGGGTCGCCACCAGGGCTGTATCCCACGCACACCACCGCCGCCCCGGGTAAAAACCCTAAGTCCATCAGACGGCGGCGCATAGATCCGACGGTATTCAGCTGTTGCACCACACCCCCCTCACCGGGGCGCAGCGTGCTGAGAGGAACAGACGGCATAGCGGTCATCTCCTTTGAAAGGTTGCTTATTCTCAGCCTATGCGCTACCGCTCTCTTCGGTCACAAAAAAAGAGCCGCTATCCCACGGGATAGCGGCTCTCAGCGTATGTTGGATTATACGGCGCCCTGCAGCATCATAGCCTCGGCAACCTTCTCAAAGCCGGCGATGTTGGCACCGGCCACCAGATCACCCTTCATGCCGTACTTCTCGGCGGCCTTGTAGGAGTTCCAGTAGATGTTGTACATGATCTGCTTCAGCTTGGCATCCACTTCCTCGGCGGTCCAGCTGTACCGCATCGAGTTCTGGCTCATCTCCAGACCGGATACCGCCACACCGCCGGCATTGACCGCCTTGGAGGGGGCCACGATGACGCCGTTCTTCTTCAGATAGGCAACGGCCTCATTGGTGGTGGGCATATTGGATACCTCAACGTAATACTTGACGCCGTTGGCGACGATCTGCTCCGCCTCGGCCATACCCACCTCGTTCTGGGTGGCGCAGGGCATCAGGATATCCGCCTTGGTGCCCCAGGGCTTCTGCCCCTCGAAATAGGGCACGCCGAACTTATCAGCATATTCCTTCACCTTGTCGCGGCCGGAGGAACGCATCTCCAGCATAAAGTTCAGCTTCTCCTCGGTGATGACACCCTCCTCGTCATAGACGTAGCCGTCGGGGCCGGAGATGGTAACCACCTTGCCGCCCAGCTCGGCGACCTTTTTGGCGGTACCCCAGGCCACGTTGCCGAAGCCGGAGATGGCAAAGGTCTTACCCTTAATGGCGTCGCCGAAGGACTTGAGCATCTCATCGGTGTAGTACACGGCGCCGAAGCCGGTGGCCTCGGGGCGGATCAGGGAGCCGCCGTAGGACAGCCCCTTACCGGTCAGCACGCCCCCGTAGCGGTTGACCAGACGCTTGTACTGGCCGAACATATAGCCGATCTCACGGGCGCCCACGCCCAGATCGCCGGCGGGCACGTCGGTATCGGGGCCGATGTGGCGATACAGCTCGGTGATGAAGCTCTGGCAGAAGCGCATGATCTCGTTATCCGACTTACCGCGGGGGTCAAAGTCGGAGCCGCCCTTGCCGCCGCCCATGGGCAGGCTGGTCAGGGAGTTCTTAAAGGTCTGCTCAAAGCCCAGGAACTTGATGATGCTCAGGTTCACAGAGGGGTGGGAGCGCAGGCCACCCTTGTAGGGGCCGATGGCGCTGTTAAACTGGACACGATAGCCGCGGTTGACCTGGATCTTGCCGGCATCGTCGATCCACGGCACGCGGAAGATGATGACGCGCTCGGGCTCCACCAGACGCTCCAGCAGAGAGGCGGCCTCGTACTTGGGGTTCTGATCGATGACGGGGCGCAGGCTCTCCAGCACCTCTTCAGCGGTCTGCAGGAACTCGGGCTGATCCTTATAGCGGGACTTCAGCTCATCCAGTACACGGGTAACATAAGACATATAGAACACTCCTTTTTGGGTAGTTGAGTCGGATGAGATCCGACGATGGTTTTATTATAGCAGAAAAATATGGATTTGCAAGAAATTCTTAGAAGAAATTCATATTTTTTTGCATTTTCCCTGTGTGTTTTGCTTTTTATGGCAAAAATTGACATTCTCGGCATCCGAAAATTGCAAAGAACCAAGGATTGCTATTTTTTTTGTTTTATGATACACTAAACCGTAGAGAAAGGGGCGGTCGCCGTGATGGAGCGAGCCATTGTGTCGATGGAACAACCGAATATGTATACACAGACGGCATTGCGGGAGGAGCCCTTCGTGGCGGTGCGGGATGGCGCCGATTTTGCGGTGCGGCTGCAGTATCCGGCGCAGGGTCTGCGTCATGCAGTGCCGGTGTGCTACGTACGGCGGGAGGTGTACCGCCGCCTGCTGTCGGCCCAGCAGAGCCTGCCCAACGGCTGGCGGCTGTGCATCTGGGACGGCTGGCGCCCCTTTGCCCTGCAGCAGGAGATCTACGACACCTATGCCCGGGATGTCCTGCGGCGCTTTGACCTGCTGGACGCTCCGCCTCAGCGGCAACGGCAGGCGGTGGCGCCGTTTATTTCCTACCCCCGTGAGGATCGCCGCTATGCGCCGGTGCACACCACCGGCGGTGCCGTGGACGTTACGCTGATGGATGCCGATGGGCAGATACTGGATATGGGCACCGCGTTTGATGAATTCACCGAAAAGGCGCGGACGGATTATTTTGAGACCGCCTCCCCGACGGAGGCGGCGATCCGTGATCGCCGCCGTGTTTTGTTCCATTGTATGGAGCAGGCCGGCTTCACCAATATCCCCTCCGAGTGGTGGCATTACGATTACGGCGACGGCTACTGGGCCCATTACCGCCAACAACCGATTCTTTATTCAGGAGTGTTTACAGAAGAGGAGCTGAACGCAGAATGAAACGTAAGGACGATAAAAAAACGGAACTGATCAAGGCTGTACAGCGTGAAAAGAGAAGAAACTACACCATTCTATACACCGTCACCCTGCTGGTGTGGATCGTGATGGTCATTTTCTCTTTTTTGAAGGGTTATTTCACGGGAAAAGAATTTGTGATCAACGTGGTGAATAACATCATCGGCATTTTGCCGCCCATTTTGATTTTCGACTTTTTTAATGAAAAGCTGTCCCGCGACGCCTCTGCCATCGAGATGTCCAATAAGATCACCGAGACCCTGATGAGCAATCCGGAGACGCTGGATTTGTTCACGGAGGAGCAGAAGAAGAATTTTATTCATTCCACCATTGCCTCCATCGTCAAGGATCCGGACGCCACCGAGATGGTCAACGACAGCCTGCGTCATTTTCTGTTTTCCGATACGGACTATCGGATCCGGACGGCCTTTAATTACAACTTCGAGCTGGATGAATCCTTGCCCGCCGTGTACGATACGGTTTTGGCGGATAAGAGCGCCTATTTCTACGTGCAGGAGAAGCTGAATTATCGGATCAAGTATCTGTCCGCCTCCTCCAACAATATGCAGAGCGAGTGGGTCAAGATCGGCTTTGCCTTTGACAATGAGTGCCTGGATACGGTACTGCGGGATAAATACAGCGAGGAGGCCATGAGCAACTGCATCTTCCGGGAAAGTCTGGACATCAAGGCCTGCGATATTGCCCGCATTAAGGAAGTGGCGGGCGACAAGGCGGCGTTCCAGCAGTTGTTTAAGATGGATCTGCAGATCGACCAGTTCAAGGGAGTGTTGGAGGACGTGCTGGTGTGCTCCGGCGGCGTGGTGTGCCTGTTTCGGGTGGACTTTGACCGCACACGGATGGATCACACCGTCCGCATCATTTTCCATATGCCTAAGCGGTGGGATTCCGTGCTGGAGGTAGCACTGGTGGATCCGGTGCGGGCGCCCCAGATCTCGGTCAGCTATCCGGAGGATTATATGAGCGTGGAGATGTACTCCTTCCTCAGCAAGGGAGAGGAGTCCTCTCTGGAGGTGGCTCACGAGCACCTGAACGGCATTTACGACGTGGCGCTGAGCAGCGAGTGGGTGTATCCCATGAGCGGTATGGTGTTCAGCGTCAATCGTAAGGAGGAGGCACTGCTGCCGGAATACGCTGTGGCGGAAGAGGTGACCCGATGAAGATATTGGCCGTGGATCTAGGCACCGCCCGTACCGGCATCGCCGTCAGCGACGTGGGGGAGCGGCTGGCCAGTCCCGTGGGCACCCTGACCGAGTACAATCCGGAGCGTCTGCTCACCCGTGTGGCGGACGTGGCGGCGGAGCAAAAGGCGGAGTTCATCGTGGTGGGTCACCCCCGCAATATGGACGGCACGCGGGGGGAGAGCGCCCGTCGGGCAGAGGATTTTGCCGCCCGATTAGGGGAGCTGACCGGCTTACCCACCCGGCTGTGGGATGAGCGGATGACCACCGTTTCCGCCATCGGGTATCTGAATCAGACCGACGTGCGGGGCAAAAAGCGTAAGCAGGTGGTGGACACCGTGGCGGCCACCATTATCCTGCAGGATTTTTTGGACAGCCGCAAATAAACCAACCAAAAGACACCCGTGAGGGTGTCTTTTTTATGCCATAAAACCCACGGTGGTCACGACAAAACTATTGCATTGTGACTTATAATATAGTATACTATATTCTGTATAGTTATGATTAGATTGGAGGGGTCTGTGTGCCGCAAACATATCTGGATAACAGCGCTACCACCCGTGTTTGTACGGCGGCGGCGGACAAAGCCTATGAGCTGATGACCGAGGTATACGGTAATCCCAGCTCTCTCCATAGTATGGGCTTCCGTGCGGAGCAGGAGTTGACCGCCGCCCGCCGCCGTGTGGCGGAGCTGGTGGGCGCACAGACAGAGCAGATTCTGTTCACCTCCGGCGGCACCGAGGCCAACAATCTGGCCATTTTCGGCAGTGTTGCCGCCCGTCCCCACGACGGACGCCACATTGTCACCACCGCCGTAGAGCACGCTTCGGTGGCGGCGGCCATCGACCAGCTGGAAAAGCAGGGCTACGAGGTCACCCGCCTTGTCCCCGACGAGAGCGGCTTTGTGGATGCTCCCACCATCGCGGCGGCCTGCCGTCCGGATACGGTGCTGGTGGCGGTGATGATGGTCAATAACGAGACCGGCGCCCGCTTCCCGCTGGAAAATGCGGTGTGCGGCATTCGTCAAAACAGCCCCCGCGCCCATATCCATTGCGATGCGGTGCAGGCGGCGGGCAAGCTGCCCCTGTATGCTCAGCGCTGGTGCTTCGATACCATGTCCGTCAGTGCCCATAAGCTACACGGGCCAAAGGGTGTTGGTGCCCTGTACATCCGCCGCGGTGTGCGGCTGATCCCCCGCCAAATGGGGGGCAAGCAGGAGGGCGGTCTGCGCCCCGGCACCGAGGCCGTTCCGCTGATTGCTGCCTTTGGCGCGGCGGTGGAGCAGCTCCCCCCGCCTCATCGGCAGATGGAGCATTACAGCAACCTGCGCAGCCGTCTGTTGGCGCGGCTGGAGGGGGTTCCCGGCATTCGTTTTCACATCCCTGCCTTTGGGGTGCCCTACATCATTCATCTGTCGGTGCCGGGGCTGAAGAGTGAAACAATGCTGCATTTCTTAGCACAAAGAGAGATCTACGTGTCCAGTGGCTCCGCCTGCTCTAAGGGAGCGGCCAGCCCGGTGCTGACCGCCTTGGGTCTGCCGGCGGCGGAGATCGACAGCGCTCTGCGGATCAGCCTCTGTCGGGAGAATACCGAGGAGGATATGGATCGCTTTGCAGAGGGTCTGCTGGAGGCAATGCGTACGTTAGCGCGGAAAGGATAAGCGATATGGCAAACAATGTGAACAAGCCTGAACAAAACGGCAATGAGATGAAGGATCTGTTGCGTATGCTGGATCAAATTGAGAATCGCTCTCTGGATGAGGATATCGAGGAGGCGATCCTGCATTACGGCTATGGCGAGGATAAGCCCCAGGAGGCGATCCTGCAGGAAAAGGGCTTTGTGCCGGATATGGTACAGGGCGATCTGTCCGAGCTGCTGATCACCCCAGGCACCCCCACGGAGGACGAGGAGGCTGAGGCGGAGCATCAGGCCGCCTTTTTGCTGGAAAGCATCGACGAAGAGTCCATGACCGAGGATCTTCCTCCTCCGCCGGAGGAGCGCCGTAGCCCGCTGGCTGTGCTGGGCGCTTTCTTTGCCGCCAATTTCCCCCGTAAGGGAGATGAGCCCCTGTTGATTCTGCGCAAATCGGGCTTTTGGCTGTCCCTGCTGGTGCTGCTGGTGGCACTGGTTTATCTCATCAGCGATCTGTGTGTCCAGCCTCAGATGAACGTGCAGCTCAACAATGAGCTGCGGGATATGTATCGTCCGGAGCAGAGTGAGGTCATCACCAATAATCCGGATTATCCCGAGAATACGCTGCTCTCTTTTGAAGAGCTGTATGCCCGTAACCCCGAGGTCAGCGGCTGGCTGAGCTATCATTCCTACGGCAATAAAGACTTTATTAACGTGGAGCTGCCGGTGATGTATTCCGGCGACAACAAAAAGTACGTCCACCGGGATTATGATGGCAACAAGAACAAAAACGGCACCCTGTTTTTGGACGGTCGCAATGAGATCACCGGCCCCTATGGTATGGATCAGTCCATGATCATCTACGGCCATAATATGGCCAGCGGCCAGATGTTTGCGGGTCTGAACAAGCTCATCGGCAGTGAGAATAATGCCCGTCTTGCCACCAATTTCACCTTTAGCAGTCTGTTCCGCAGGGATGAATACGTGGTATTTGCCGTGGCCCTGTCCGAAGAGGCGGAGCTGGATACCCCCACCTATTTCAACTATTGGCGCACCGCGTTTGCGGATGGTAAGGAGTTTATGTCCTTTATCCAGCAGGTGCGGGATCGCTCCCTGTTTGATTATCCCACCGACGTGCGGGAGGACGATTCCATCCTGATTCTGGCCACCTGCACCGGCAAGACCAGCGCCCATCTGAACGATGGTCGTGTGCTGGTGTTTGCCCGCCGCTGTCGCCAGGGCGAGGGTAGCATCAAGACCAATGCTATTGTGAAGAATACCGATGTCATTATGCCCTATAACTGGTATATCAACCAGAAGCTGGAGCCCCACGAGTATTACACCAATCCGCCTGCCGTAGAGGATACTCCCGTGGGCGGTGGAACCACCACGATGGATACGCCCTTTGGGGATCCCTTCGCCACGGATACCACCGGCGATCACACCACGAGCGGCACCAACATCACGGGGAATGTGCCCGGTATGACCGGCGTAGTGACCCCCGGTGGTAGCACCACCACGCACAACGGTCAGACTTCCGCCAATCCCTCTGCCGGCACCACTGCCGGCACCACCGCCGGCGGCGGTGAGAGCACGACCACGGGTACCACCACTGTGGCAGGTGGCGATACTACCACCGCTGTGACAGGCGAGGATGCGACAACGACGGAGTCTACCTCTGCCGAGGATACCACCACCTCTGCGGAGGATACCACTACTTCCGCGGAAGATACCACTACCTCTGCGGAAGATACCACCACCTCTGCGGAGGATACCACCACCGCCGCCGAGGATACCACTACCTCTGCGGAGGAAACCACCACCACGGCGGCCGCCGCGGAATAAGGATGATAGAGATGCAAGAATACACTCCCCATGAAATCCTACTAATTAAAAACGGCGAACTGGCTTTAAAGGGGCTCAACCGCCGTACCTTTGAAGAGGCGCTGATGAGCAATCTGCGCTATCGTCTGCGTCGCTATGGCGATTTTCTGCTGCGTCGCGCTCAGTCCACCATCTATATTGAGCCCAAGAACGATTACGTCGATATGGAGGGCGCCTGCGATGCGGTGTCCCGTGTGTTCGGCATCGCCGCCTTTTCCCGGGCACGGGTCACTCAAAAGGATCTGACCGCCATCCAGCAGGCCGCCGTAGAGTATCTGGGCGACCGTCTGGCACAGGCCAAGACCTTTAAGGTGGAGGCGAAGCGGGCGGACAAATCCTTCCCCTACACCTCCCCCGAGATCAGCCGTGAGGTGGGCGGCTACGTACTGTCCCACTACCACCACCTGCGGGTGGACGTGCATAACCCTGATCTGCTGATTATGGTGGAGATTCGGGATTTCGGCGCATATATCCACGCCCAGCAGCTGCCTGGTGCGGGCGGTATGCCGGTGGGCACCGGCGGAAAGGCCGCCATTATGATCTCCGGCGGCATTGATAGTCCCGTAGCGGCCTATATGATGGCCAAGCGGGGCATCCAGCTGACCGGCATTCATTTCGCCTCGCCCCCCTATACCAGCGAGCGGGCGGAACAGAAGGTGATCTCCCTGCTGGAGCGGGTGGGGCGTTATGCCGGCCATATGAAGTTGCATATCGTGCCCTTCACCCACATTCAGGAGGAGATCCAGCGGCATTGCCCCGAGGAGTTTTTCACCCTCATTATGCGCCGCTTTATGATGCGGCTGGCTCAGCGGGTGGCACGGGATGCCGAGTGCGGCGCCCTCATCACCGGCGAGAGCTTGGGTCAGGTGGCCAGCCAGACCATCCCTGCGATGGCGGTGGTGGATACTCTGGCGACCATGCCGGTGTTCCGCCCCCTGATCGGTATGGATAAGGAGGAGATCGTTGCCATCTCCCGTAAGATCGATACCTTTGATCTGTCCATCCAGCCCTATGAGGATTGCTGTACCGTGTTCACCCCCCGTCACCCCTGCACCCGCCCCAAATTGCGTAAGGTGGAGGAGGCCGAGGCGGTGCTGGACGTGGATGCACTGGTGTCCGAGGCGCTGGAGGGCATCCGTACCCTACAGGTGTGAACGACAAATAAATGAAGAAAGGAGAGTGACCCTATGACCAAGCAGTTGCGTGTATACGGTCTGTCCGAGGATGCCCTGCGGCATCGGTTGGCAGAGATGTGCGTCGACCCGTCGGTTGGGGTCACTCTGTCTGTTTGTGGGGGTCACGGCACCGTTACCCTCACCGCTCCCGAGGAGCGTATGGAGGAATGGGCTGCTGAGGCATCCCTTTGCCTGAGCGGCTACGTCTACAGCGAAGAGGACGAAACGCTGGCCGCCGTGGTAGTGCGCCTGCTGACGGCCCACGGCCTGACGGTGTCCACCGCCGAGTCCTGTACCGGCGGTCTGATTGCCGCCGCCCTCACCGACGTCCCCGGCGCCTCCCGTGTGTTCGGCACCGGTGTGGTCAGCTATTCCAACACTTGTAAAGAAGCGTTGCTGGCGGTGTCCTCGGATACCCTCGCCGCCACCGGTGCGGTCAGCGCCGCTACGGCGGGGCAGATGGCCCGTGGCGTCCGTGCCGCCGCCGACGCCTCCATCGGCGTGGCGGTCACCGGCGAGGCGGGCCCCATCCCGGCGGAGGATCACCCTGTGGGCACCGTATTTATCGCCTTGGCAGATGCCAAGCGCACGTGGGTGGAGGAGCTCCATCTGGATGGCGTCGACCGTGCCGCCATCCGTGGGCAGGCCGCCGACAGCGTGCTGTGGCTGTTGTGGCGGTATCTCTCTGCCTATCCTGCTGTGATGGCGGGGGGAGAAACCCATCGGGCGATTCAGAAGCGGGAGATTCCCCGCACCCAAGGGGCGGGACAGCCGCGGCTTCTATCCCGCATCCTGCCATGGCGGGGGGATTCCCGCCCTGTGTTTTGGATCAAATGGGCGGCGTGGCTATGCGCCGTCGCCGTGCTGGCGGTCAGCCTGTGGGCAGGCTATACCTATCTGCTGGAGCCGGACCGCAACCGTGAGCTGCAGGATAGCTTAGGCGATCTGTACTACGAATCCAACGACCTGACCGATGGCGCCGCCGATACGACCTATCCGGAGGGGATGATGGCGGTATTCCGCGGTCTGTATGATATGAACGGGGATATCGGCGGCTGGATTCACATCCCCGACAGCGGTGTGGACTATCCGGTGATGAATTACACCGATGGTTATTACCGCAATCATAATTTTGACAAAGAATATTCCATTTACGGTCAGCCGTATCTGGATCATCATTTTTCCCTAGAGCATCCCCAGATGCTGGTGGTGCACGGGCGTAATACCGGTGATGGGCAGATGTTTTCGGACCTGCTTCATTATCGCCGTGTAGCCTATCTGCGGGAGCATCCCGTGATTGAGATGAACACCCTGTACGGCAATGCCCATTGGCAGATTTTTGCGGTGTTTGTGCTGGATAGCCGCGATACGGATCATTTTAATCTACAAGAGGAGCCGAAGGACTACGGCGATTTTCTGGATTCTGTTCTGGTGCGGTCTTTGTTCCTGTCTGACCTGACGGTGACCGAGGAGGATTCCCTCCTGCTGCTGACCGCCAATGCCCAGCGGGAATACGGGTTTAACGGTGCCCAGCTGGTGGTGGCCGCCCGCCGTCTGGAGGGCGAGGCGCAGAAGACCACCTATCGGGTGAATAATCGGGCCAAGATGCCCGCGGCAATGAGCGGCGGACGCACCACCACCCGTACCACCCGCAGCACCACGACCACCGCGACCACGACCACCGCAACCTCCACCACCACCGGCACCGAAACGACGGTCACCACGGAGGATACCACCGTCACTCAATCCTCCACCGAGGCGGGCGGGGATATCACCACCGTGACCGATACGGACAGCACCACCTCCACCGAGGCGGGCGAGACTACCACTACCGATGCCGGAGATGTGGATCACGACGAAACAGACGGAGAGAACTATGATCATATTGGGAATTGACCCCGGCTATGCCATCATCGGCTGGGGTGTTATCCGCTACGAGCGGGGCAAGTTCATACCGGTGGATTTCGGTGCTATCACCACCCCGGCGGGGATGCCCTTCGCCCGACGGCTGGAGATCATCTATGATGAGCTGACCGCCCTGCTGGCACGGCACACGCCGGATGCCGTTGCGGTGGAAAAGCTGTATTTTCAGAACAACCAAAAGACCGCCATCGACGTGGCGCAGGCCCGCGGTGTCACTATGCTGGCATTGCAGAAGAGCGGCGCCCCGGTATTTGAGTACACCCCCCTGCAGGTCAAATGCGCCGTTACCGGCTTCGGTCAGGCGCAGAAGCCGCAGGTGATGGAGATGACCAAGCGCCTGCTGCGCCTGAAGGCGGTGCCGAAGCCGGACGATACGGCGGGTGCGTTGGCGATTGCCATCTGCCACGCCCAGTATGGCGGCACGGCGCTGAAGCAGTCCCTGTTGAGAGGAGAGGTATAAATGCTGTATTGTGTGAAAGGTGAGCTGCTCCGTCTGGAGCCGAAGATGGCGGTAGTGTGCTGCGGCGGTGTTGGTTTCCGTCTGCAGATCACCATGAATACCGCCCGTCAGCTGCCTGCCATCGGAGCAGAGGCTATGCTGTATACCTTTATGAACGTGCGGGAGGATGCCATCGAGTTGTTCGGCTTTGCCGATCAGCAGGAGCTGAACAGCTTTAAGCTGCTCACCTCCATCTCCGGTGTGGGTCCTAAGGTGGGTCTGTCCATCCTGTCCGAATTAACCCCGGAGCGGGTAGCTCTGGCGGTGGCCTCGGGGGACTATAAGGCGCTGACCAAGGCGGCGGGCGTGGGCCCCAAGCTGGCCCAGCGCATCGTATTGGAACTGAAGGATAAGGTGGGTGCCGATTTCAGCGGCGGCACCTCTTTCGGCGGGGTGGATCTCCCCGCCGCGGTGGCGGTCTCCGCCTCCTCCAACGCCACGCAGGCGGTAGAGGCGCTGACCGTTTTGGGCTTTACCGCAGGCGAGGCCTCCGCCGCCGTGGGCAAGCTGGATAGCGCCCAGCCGGTGGAGACGCTGGTGCGGGATGCCCTGAAGCTGTTGGCAAGGAGAGGCTGATATGTCCTATGATGTAATCATTATCGGGGGCGGCGCCGCCGGTCTGGCGGCCTCGGTCTTCCTCACCCGTGAAAAGCCCGGCTGTCGGGTGCTGCTTCTGGAGAAGAATCCGCGGGTGGGTAAGAAGTTGATGGCCACCGGCAACGGCACCTGCAACCTGACCAATATCACCGCCACCGTTGCCGATTATCATGGCGCTCCCGCGTTGGCGGATCGGGTATTGAAAGCGCTTACAATCCCGCAAACACTGGATTTTTTCACCTCCATCGGTGTAGACTGCGTCACCCGTGGGGATGGAAAAGTCTATCCCGCCTCAGAGCAGGCGGGGGCGGTGCTGGACGCTTTGCGGCTCACCGCCGAGGCGCAGGGGGTTACCATTCTGTGTGAGAAAAAGGCAGACCGCCTGCAAAGGGCGGGCGCCGATTGGCGGGTCATCGTAGGGGCGGAGGTGTATACCGCCTCCTACGTGCTGGTGACGGTGGGCGGTGCGGCGGCACCCGCCTTGGGCGGCAATGCCGAGGGATACCGTCTGCTCACCGACCACGGCTGTGATAAAAAGCCGCTGTTCCCCTCCATTGTACAGTTGCGCACCGCCACCGACTACGTGCGGTCGGTCAAGGGCATCCGTGTGGACGCCACCCTGCGCCTGTGCCGTGATGGCAAGCAGGTGGCGCAGAATACCGGCGAGGTGCTGTTCACCGATTACGGTCTGTCCGGACCGGCGGTGATGCAGATCTCCCGTCCTGCCGCCGATTGGGAGCGGCAGAAGAAAGGGGAATTCACCGCCCATCTGGATCTGCTTCCCACCTGGAGTCTGTCGGATTTAACCGCCCGCATTATGGCGCGCCGCCATTTGCCCGGGCGCACGCTGGAGGATCTGCTGACCGGCCTGACCCACAAGCGGGTGGGGCAGACGGTACTGCGGGTGGCGGGGGTACTGCCCCTGACCCGTCCCGCCGCCACCCTGACCGATGCCGAGGCCGCATCGGTGGCTGCCACCCTGAAGGATTGGCGGCTGACCGTCACCGGCACCCAGGGCTTTGGTGGGGCACAGGTCACCGCCGGCGGTATTGCCGCCGCCGAGATCGACCCCGCCACTATGGCGGTCAGGCGCCTGCCCGGTGTGTATGCCGCCGGTGAGGTGCTGGACGTGGACGGCGACTGCGGCGGCTATAATCTGCAGTTTGCTTGGTCCTCCGCCTACGTGGCGGCGATGAGCATCTGTCGAAATTGATCAGAAAGTGAGGTGAGCGGTGTGCTGCGTGTCAGCAATCTTCAGTTACCCCTGTCCTATACCGAGGACGACTTGCGGCGGCGTGCCGCTGACCGATTGGGGGTATCTCCGAAAGCGTTGCAGACCTGCCGTCTGTATCGGCGGTCGGTGGATGCCCGTAAAAAAGAGAATCTGCATTTCACCGCTACGGTGGATGTCACCGTAGCGGACGAGGAGTCGCTCTTGCGACGGGCAAAGGGTAACGTCACCCGTGTGGAGGAGCCTCCGTATGTGCTTCCCGCCCCGTCCAGGCAGCCGGATCTGCCCCCCGTGGTGGTGGGCAGCGGCCCTGCGGGTCTGTTTGCCGCCCTGACGCTGGCGCAGGCGGGGGTGCGCCCCATCCTGCTGGAGCGGGGGGATGACGTGGACAGCCGCCGCCGCGCGGTGGATACCTTTCATCGCACCGGAGTGCTGGATACCGCCTCCAACGTCCAGTTTGGCGAGGGTGGTGCCGGGACTTTTTCGGATGGTAAGCTGAATTCCGGTATCAAGGATCCCCGTTGCCGTCGTGTGCTGGAGACCTTTGTAGAGGCGGGTGCGCCCGCCGAGATTTTGTGGCAGGCAAAGCCCCATATCGGTACCGACCGCCTGCAGGATACCGTACGTGGATTGCGCAATGCCATTCTGCGGCTGGGTGGAGAGGTGTATTTCCGTCATCAAGTCACCGATCTGGTCGCGGAGGGCGGCGTGCTGTCCGCCTTGATCGTGTCCACCCCCGACGGGGAGCGGGAGATCCCCTGCCGACAGGCGATTTTCGCTATTGGACACAGCGCGCGGGATACCGCCGCTATGCTGCACCGTCGCGGCCTGCCTATGGAGCAGAAGCCCTTTGCGGTGGGTGTGCGGGTGGAGCATCCTCGCTCTATGATTGATGTTAGCCAGTATGGCCCTGCGGCGGGACACCCCGCGCTGGGTGCTGCTGATTATAAATTATCCTGCCGTCCTGCCAATGGCAGAGGGGTATACACCTTCTGTATGTGTCCCGGCGGCATGGTGGTGGCCGCCGCCTCGGAAGAAGGGGGCGTGGCGGTCAACGGTATGAGTGTGTTTGCTCGGGATGCCGCCAACTCCAACAGCGCCTTGCTGGTGGGGGTGGATCCATCGGATTTCGGTTCGGAGCATCCTCTGGCGGGCTTTGCGTTCCAACGGAAAATGGAGCAGGCCGCCTATGCTTTGGGTGGCGGCAACTACCGCGCCCCCGCACAATTGGTGGGGGATTTTCTGGCAGAGCGTGCCTCGGTGGGGGCAGGGGAGGTTATCCCTTCCTATCAGCCCGGTGTCACGTGGTGCGATCTGCGGGAGTGCCTGCCCCCCTTTGTGTCCTCCTCATTGCGGGAGGCATTGCCCCTGTTCGGACGCCAACTGAAAGGCTTTGATCGGGCGGATGCGGTGCTCACCGGTGTGGAGAGTCGTTCCTCCTCTCCCGTTCGTCTGCTGCGGGATGCCCGTGGTCAGTCGGCGGTGGCGGGGGTGTATCCCTGCGGCGAGGGTGCGGGCTACGCCGGCGGCATTATGTCGGCGGCGGTGGACGGCATCCGTTGCGCCCAATGGCTGTTGGAGGATTTGGTATGAATGGATTAGAATTACCCCTCCTCTATTGGATACGGGAGCATCTTACCTGCCCCTTGTTGGATGGGCTGATGCCCTTTGTGTCCGCCCTGTCCGCCCACGGCGAGATCTGGATTCTGCTGGCGCTGGTGCTTCTCTGCGTGCCCAAGGCCCGCCGTGTGGGGGTTACCATGGGGCTGACCCTGCTGCTGGGCTTCCTTATCGGCAACCTGGCGCTGAAGAATTTGGTGGCACGCATCCGTCCCTATGAGCTTGCCACCGACGTCACTCTGCTGGTGGAGCGGCTTCACGATTTTGCCTTTCCTTCGGGTCATACGCTGGCCTCTTTCGGCGCCGCTACGGCGCTGACGCTGTATCATCGGCGGTGGGGCTCCGCGGCGCTGACTTTGGCGGCGGTGATCGGCTTTTCCCGGCTGTATTTGTTTGTGCATTATCCTACCGACGTGCTGGCGGGCGCCCTGCTGGGCGTGGCGCTGGCAATAGGCAGTTATCATTTGGTTGGTCGGGCGTGGCGCTGTGCCCCGCCTGAAAATATAAAGTAAAGGAGTATTTGTATGAATTGGCAAGGTATTTTGGATTCTCTTGTTCAACTGGCTACCTCCTGGGGGATTAAGCTACTGGAGGCGATCGTCATTCTGTTGGTGGGGCTCAAGCTCATCAGCGCTCTGAAAAAGTGGCTCCAGTCCAGCCCCAAGCTGGATAAACTGGATCCCAGTCTCCGCTCGTTTTTGGTGAGCTTTTCCGGCATTGTTTTGTACATTTTGTTGGTGATCACCATTGCGATGATTTTGGGCGTGCCCGCCACTTCCTTCATCACCATTTTGGCGTCCTGCGGTGTTGCCATCGGCTTGGCGCTGCAGGGCTCCCTGAGCAATTTTGCCGGCGGTCTGATGATCCTGTTGTTTAAGCCTTTTAAGGTGGGCGATTTTATCGAGGCTTCCGGCGAGACCGGTGTGGTGCAGGAGATTACGGTGGTGTACACGGTGTTGCTGACCCCGGATAACAAGCGGGTTACCATCCCTAACGGCGGTCTGACCAATTCGGTGATTGAGAACTATTCCACTGAGAGTCTGCGCCGTGTCGATCTGACCTTTAACGTGGATTACGGCAGCGATATAGAGCAGGTTAAGAAGTTGATTACGGATCTGGCGACGGCTCATCCTATGGCGTTAAAGGATCCCGCTCCCTTCGTGCGTCTGTCTGTCCATAAAGATAGTTCTCTGGAGTTCACCGCCCGCGTGTGGTGTAAGAATGCAGACTATTGGGACCTGTATTTTGACCTGACCGAGGGAGTGAAGAAGGCCTTTGATCAAAAGGGTATTCAGATCCCCTATCCTCAGATGGATGTTCACGTCAAGAACTGAAAGAGCATATAAAAAAGCCGAGGCATCAGCCTCGGCTTTTTTCTTTATTCTATCCTCAGCCGATCCCGCAGGGCGGGGTCGGGGTTGACGTAGGCGGTGCGGTTGTCGGTATAGATCACCATACCCGGCTTGGCGCCGGAGGGCTTTTTCACATACCGTGCGGCGGTATAGTCCACCGGCACCTGCACGCTGTCCGCCGCTTTGGAATGGGTGGCGGCCAGGATAGCGGCCTGTTCCAGGGTGCGGTCGGGGGGTGTCTGCCCCTCGGTCACCACGATGACGTGGCTGCCGGGGATGTTTTTGGTGTGCATCCAGATGTCCGACCCCTTGGCGGTGCGCAGGGTCAGCCGATCGTTCTCCAGATTGTTCCGCCCCACGTAAATGGTAAAGCCGTCATCCGAGCGGAAGGTCAGGGGCTTCATAGGCGGTGGGGGCTTTTGCTTGCCCCGCTGGCGGCGCAGGTATCCCTCCGCCTCCAGCTCCTGTCGCAGCTCCTCCAACTCACGGGTGCTGGTGGCACGGGAAAGACTGTCAAACACCGATTCCAGATAGATCAGTTCCTGCTCTCCGGCGGCAATGCGTTGGGTGAGCATCCGCTCGGCGGTCTGGGCACGGCGATAGTCCTTATAATATTTCTGTGCATTGGCGGCGGCGGAGAGCGCCGGATCCAGCGGCACCGTGATGGTGGCGCAGTTTTCGTCGTAATAGTTGATCAGCTCTGCCGATGCCGCCCCCACGGGGATGAGGTGCATGCCGGCATGGATCAGGTCGCCGTACAGTCGCAGGGTCTCCCGATTGGCGGCGGCGTCCAGCTCTTGCCGCTGAACGTTCAGTTTGCGACTGACCCGTTCTATGGCATTTTGCAGCACCCGCAGCAGATCGTGTCCTTTGGTGCGCATCCGCTCGGCGGCGGCACGCTGGGCATAGAAGGTGTCCAGTAGCGCAGAGAAGGAGTCCATCTCCCGCCCCGCGGCCTCCAGCCCGTATTGGATGATGGGCTGAAAGCTGTATTCCAGCGGTGTGCCGTCGCTCTTGGTCAGTAGATAGGGCACCCGCCGCTCTCCGGTGAGCACCGCCTCCCGGGTGCGGGTCAGACAGTCGGTCAGCTTGTCCCATTCCCGCGGGGCCATCCCGCTGATGGGGGTATCCAGCCCGGCGGTGGCCCGATAGGCGATCTCACGGCAGGATAGGGGGGACAGGCCGGTGACAATCCCCTGCAATGCTTTGGATAAGGGGGCATCCCGTCCCGTGCGCAGAGCCTCTACCACCTCATCGGGGGTGTGGCGGGATAGGTCATAGCGCCCTGCGGGCGCAGGGGGCACCTCGTACCGTAATCCGGGCAGGATGGGGCGCACTGAGGACATGGCAGGGTCCACCCGCTTGATGGAGTCGATGATGATGCCGTCGGGTCCCACTAAGATGATGTTGCTGTGACGGCCCATGATTTCCACGGCCAAGGTCCGCCGTACGGGGTCGCCCAGCTCGCTGATGCAGTCAAAATCCAGATACAGCGCCCGCTCCCAGCCCTCCTGACGGATGGCGGCCAGCCGTCCGCCGGTGAGCCGCTTACGCAGCAGCATACAGAACATCGGCGGTTGGGCGGGGTTTTCCGGCGCCTGCTCGGTGAAATGGATGCGGGGGGAACCGGCACCGGCAGAGAGATACAGCTTACGGTTGCCGCCCTTATAGCGCAGGGCGATGAGCAGCTCCTCCCGTCCGGGCTGATGGATTTTATCAATGCGCGCCTCCGGCAGCGCCGCTTCCAATTCCTGTCGCAGACAGGCTAATAATGCACCGTCCAATGCCATACCGGTTCACCTCACTTTCTCAAAACAATCGCACTTATTTTACGACGCTGTAGGGGTCGCCGTCCCGATAGGGGATGACGGTCAGGTCGGGGTACTGCTCGGCAAGCCATGCCGTCAGGGTATCCACCACCGGCACCTCGGTGGCGTAGTGTCCTGCCTCGATGACGTTGATGTGTCCGGCGGTATCCAGCCACTCGTGGTGCTTTACCTCACCGGTGACGTAGGCATCTGCCGCGCCCTCGCAGGCGGCGATGAAATTGCCGCCGCTGCCGCCGCAGACCGCAACGGTTTGCACCGTTTTTTCGCCGCTGTACCGCACGGCGGTGTCCAGCGCCGCCGCCACGTGGGCGGCAAAATCACGGGCGGTCATGGGTGCGGGCAGTTTGCCGATGCGGGTATAGCCGTCGGGGGCTACCGTCACCTCGCTCAGCCCTAAGCGGGCGGCCAGCGTGTCGTTGACACCGCCCTCGGCCTTGTCCAGATTGGTGTGGGCGGCAATGAGATGGATGCCCGCCGCCGCTAAGCGATAGGGGATGCTGTCCGCCGCCAGCCTCTTTAGGGGGGCAAAGATGACGGGGTGATGGGTTACGATCAATTCGGCGCCCACCGCCTGTGCGGTCTCTACGGCGCCTGCGGTGGCGTCCAGCGCCACCAGCACCCGTGTCACCTCATGGCGGGGATCCCCCACCAGCATACCGGGGTTATCCCACCCCTCGGCAGTATCCAAGGGGGCACGCTCTTGCAAAAAATCAAAAATAGTCTGGATGGTCATCGGTGTTTCCCTCCCATTCACATAATACCGCCATTATAGCATACTTTTTATGAAAAACATAGCACAATTTCGCGCAAAATGGTATAATTTGTGTGACGAAACCCGTTCTTTTCCGTCTTGGCAGATGCAGAGGGGAGGTCTGTGTATGGAGGACAGCTATATTATTGCTTTGTATTGGCAGCGTGATGAAGCTGCCTTAACGTACACCCGCGAGCAATATGGTGCCTACTGCCGTGAGATTGCATGGCAGATATTGAAGGATCGCGAGGATGCCGCCGAGTGTGAAAACGATACCTATTGGAGGGCGTGGCAACGTATGCCCCCCGATCGTCCTCACGGTCTGCGCTCCTATTTGGGGGCTATCACCCGTCATTTGGCGTTGGATCGTTGGCGGTTTCGCCACGCGGATAAGCGCGGCGGAGGGGAAGTGGCCTTATCGCTTGCGGAGTTAGAGGCGTGCGTGGGCACAGCGGATTCTGTTATGGAAGAGATGGAGGCGGCGGCACTGTCAGCGCTGTTATCGGTGTTTTTGCGCGCTCTGCCCCGTGCCGAGTGCGACTTGTTTGTACGGCGCTATTGGTATATGGATTCCATCGCGCGGATTGCCATTCGGTACGGATGGAGCGAAAGTAAAGTGAAAATGACGTTGAAACGCACGCGGGATAAACTACGTACTTATCTGGAAAAGGAGGGGTATACCGTATGACGCCGTACTTTTTATTACAAGCATTGGGCGATATCGATTCCGAACTGGTGGAGCGGGCGGCGCAGACGCCGCTTAGAGTACGTCCCTTGCCGTGGGTTGCGGCTGTGGCCGTTGCCGCTGTGATGGTGACCGCTTTGGGCATATGGTGGTTTAACGGGCGTTCCCCCGACACGCCGTCCGTGACTCCACCGAGCATCACTACGACCGATGGAACAACCACCATGAATAAAACGACTACTACGACCAATACGACAGAGTCCTCCACTACTACCACCACCCATCCTGATGACGGTACCGGCGGAGACCAATGGTCGTGCCCTGTTCACAGTTTAGATTACCATACCATTGGCTTGGGCGGACGGGGTGCCGCGTATAACGAAACTGCCATGGTGCAGGCTTTTTTGGCCTCGTTGCCGGAGAGTAGTGCACCGGATCGCACCTATCCCTACGAGTGCCATTATCCGGAGAGTAACATTGTCAATTTTGTCCGTTTTTGCGGCATTACCCGCGAACAATATATTGAGGTAATGGGTTGGGAGAATGTGTTGGATGAGATCTATACCTACGTTCCTTCTTTTGTGGGCGAGCCGTCCTATCATTTATTTACGTTTGGTCAGTTGGTAGATGCCATTTTCGGAGACGACCCCCATCTATCCGCATGGGTATTTGATCATAATGCGTCGTACTTGTATGAACGTGGTAGGGAGGGGCTGTATCAGTATTATTATTTTGTAACATATGACCCGTCTTTTCCCGATCCTTTGGTGGAATACGTCAAGAAAAAAGAGGGATGGGATCGCAATTTTTCCTATCGTGGGACGATTGTTGAACTGGTACAGGAGTTTCATATCACCCGTGAGGAGTTTATTACTGCCTACGGGTGGGAGGAAAAACTGGACGAAAAGGCTACCGATCATTTCGCTTACGCTCCCTACACCTACCGTCAGTTTGTAGACGCCGTTTATGGCAATGACGAGGCTCTGCGGTCGTGGGTATTTGATCAATGTGTGTTCCACCCCGATTATCCTCCGTATTCTGAATAAAAAAAGGCTCTGCGCATCAGATGCGCAGAGCCCTTTTGTTATACGGTTGCTGTTTGGTGTCGCAGGGTGTAAAAACCTTTCACCATATTGACAAATTTCATCACCAGACGGGCGTCCGTGGGCACACAGCGATAGATGGTGCTGCCCTGCTGGATCTCCAGATGCTTGCCGGGGCAGAAGGGAAGGGTGGGGATATGGGCAATGGGTACCTGCAGATCCACCGTCTCTCCGTGGATGGTGCCGCAGATACGGAAACCCTCCTCGTTGAGGTGAATGGTACCCTCGCCCACGTCTACAAATTTGTGCTTCTGTTCGTCCACCATACGGATGGTGACGGCGGACGACAGCTCGGACAGGGCACCGCTGCGCAGCCGTTCGGTTACGCCGGCATAGATCTTGCGGCTCCAGTCGGACACATAGCGGATCTCCTCACCCAGCCCCTTATGGTTGTGGAGGAAGCCGTAGCGGTCACTGACCTGCTCATAGCCGCAGGCGGTGCACCGCAGGGTATTCTTTTCCGCCTGTATGGTGAATTCCTGCCCGCAGTGGGGGCAGACGTACAGCACGTTTTCCAGCCCCTCAACGGTGGGGTTGCCATAGCACACCTGCGTCTGCTCCTGCTCTCGATAGGCGTCGAACAGCAGGGCTTCTTCCGCCTTTTCCCGCACTGCCTCCTCGCTGAGGGTGGATAATTCCTCGCGGGAGAAGAGCTGATAGATATCCATATAGGTGCGTCCGGGGTGGATGCCCCGTGCCCATTTGGGGGTGACGAAATAGGTGCCGGTGGCGCGGGCCACGTACACGTCGGTGTCCAGCCATTTCAGGAATTTATAGGTGGCGGAGGGGATGGGCGTGGACAGACCGTCCTCGCACATCAGTCCGGCAGGATAGATGACCACCGGCTGTCCCGCATCGATCACCGCCCGCATTTTCCGCAGATCACTGGAGGCGGTTTGGAACTGCTGCTTTGGGATGACGCCGATCTTTTCCATAATGCCTTTAATGGGCAGAGAACTGAAAAAGGAACGGCTGATGACAAAGGACATCGGCCGCCGTGTGGCGCCGATGAGATTGACAAAATCCAGCGCCGCCTGATGGTTGGCGATCACCACAAAGGGACCCTGCTTATCACGGATCTCGTTGCGGAGTATTTTTCTGTGGAATACCAGTTTTGCTACTACGCCGGATGCCGCCTGCGCCAGACGGTAGTAAAACAGGTTGGGGTTTTGATAGGCCATAGGAAAACTCCTCTCTAACACGTCCATTATAGCACGTTTGGCGCAAAAAGCCACAAAAATCCGCCATTTTCCCCAAAAATTCCTGCTTTTACCGAAAAAAACACCCCGAACAGCGGTTGTTCGGGGTGTTAGTTGCATTAATCGATCATCAGCTTGACGATCTCCTGGTCGGTGGGCTGCATCCCCACACGGCCGATGTGTCCCACATCGCGGATGGTATCGCCGGTGTCCTCCCGCAGGATGCCGGTGCCCTGGGAATAGGCTTTGCCCCGCATGGCCAGCGCGTGGGAGAACAGCGCTGCATCCAGCGCAGAGCTGATCTTGGCGGCGCAGGAGGCCTTGGCACCGTCGCAGATGATACCGGGGATATCCGCCAGCGTGTTGTCGATGGTGTCCTTGATCTGGGTGAGGGTGCCCCCCAGCATATAGGTGATGGCAGCGCCGGCGGCGGTGGCGGCGGAGATGGCACCACAGAAGGCGGACAGTTTGCCGATATACTCCTTTTGGTACACCGTCATCAGGCTGGAGAATACCAGCGCCCGCATCATGGTGTCCTCGGGGATCTGCCGCTCACGGGCGTATACGATCACCGGCACGGTGGAGGTAATACCCTGGTTGCCGCTGCCGGAGGTGATGATCACCGGCATATCACAGCCGTCCATCCGCGCCTCGGATGCGGCGGCGGCATAGGCACGCACCTTGGTATAGACGCTGTGGGCATAGGTGTCCAGCAGTGCTTTTCCGATGCCGATGCCATAGTCCCCCTGCATACCCCGCTGGGCGATGGCCATATTGCAGGCGATCTGCCGCTGGGTGTGGGGGAGGATACGCTCCAGTTCGATCTCGTTGGCGAAGGCGTAGATATTCTCAATGCTCAGGGCGGAGCGGTCGGCACGCTCGGTGACGTCTACCTGATCCTCCACCTCAAAGAGCACCTCGGCATTTTTGGCGATGCGGACAATGTTGCGGTGGCTGTGGCGCACCTCCACCTCGACCCGATCGGTGCCGGCGAACAGCTCGATAATGAAATGCAGCGGGATGGAGGAATCCAGAAATTCCACCGAGCAGGTGCCCTTTTGCAGCAGGGCGTTGGTGGCGGCGATGCCCGCGGGGGTGACCCCCTCCAGCACCTCCATCTCACGGGAGGGATCCCCCGCCAGAGCGCCCAGGGCGCAGGCGGCCTCGATGCCGGTCATACCGCCGGAATTGGGGATGCGGACGCACCGCACGTTTTTGATGATATTGCCGCTGCAGCGGGCGAGGATGCCCTCCGGCGCCGCCCCCAGCGCCGCACGTCCACGGGCGGCGGCATAGGCCAGGGCGATGGGTTCGGTACAGCCCATGGCGGGGATCAATTCCTCATCCAGTATGGCGAGGAAATCATTTTTTATCTTCTCGTTCATAGGATTACCTACCTTAATAGGAATATTTACCCACCTATTGTAACAAACTCCGACAAAAAAGTAAAGAAAAAGAGGTGTCCGCAGACACCTCTTTTTTCGGATCACAGGTTATAGTACTTATCAAACTCGGCGGGATGGGGGATGGCGGCCATCTGGCGGCACTCCTCACGCTTGGCTTTGATAAAGTTGCTCAGCAGCTCCTCGGGGAATACGCCGTCGGCGGTCAGATAATCATGATCCGCCTCCAGAGCATCCAGCGCCTGCTCCAGACTGGTGGGCAGACCTTGCAGCTTAGCCTTCTCCTCCTCGGGCAGGTGGTACAGGTTCATATCGTAGGGGCCCCAGCCGTTCTCGTGGGGGTCGATCTGATTCTTGATACCGTCCAGACCCGCCATCAGGATGGCGGCATAGCAGAAATAGGGGTTGCAGGTAGCGTCGGGGTTGCGCAGCTCAAAGCGGCGCTTGTCGGGGGACTTGGCATAGGCAGGGATGCGGATGACCGCGCTGCGGTTGCTGGTGGCGTAGCCCACGGTGACGGGCGCCTCAAAGCCGGGCACCAGCCGCTTAAAGGAGTTGGTGCTGGGGTTGGTCAGGGCGCAGAGGGAGGCGATGTGCTTGAGCAGACCGCCCATAAACCAGTGGGCCTCCTTGCTCAGGTGGGAATAGCCGTTGTCATCGGAGAAGACCGGCTGGCCGTCCTTCATCAGCAGCATATGCACGTGCATACCGCTGCCTGCCTCGCCGTAAATGGGCTTGGGCATAAAGGTGGCGGTCAGACCGTGCTTGAGGGCGGTGTTGTGGATAATGTACTTGATCATCATCGAGGCATCCGCCATATGTACCACTTCGCCCAGCTGGGGCTCGATCTCGAACTGACCGCTGGCGGCCACCTCGGGGTGGTGATAGTTGATGTCGATGCCGGCCTCTTTCATCAGCAGGCACATCTCGCTGCGGCACTCGTAGGAGATGTCAAAGGGCTTGGCAATGTGGTAGTTCTTCTGCTTGGGTACGACCACACCCTTGCCCTCTACGTCGCTGTTCCAGAAGGACTGCTTTGCATCCACCTGTGCACCGATATAGCCGTTGGACAGACCCCAGGTCACCTGGTCGAACAGATAGAACTCGAACTCCGGCAGAATGTACATGGTATCGGCGATACCGCTGTCCTGCATGGCCTTGACCGCCGCACGGATGATATTGCGAGGATACTGGGGCAGAGGACGGTTAGCAGGGGAGTCGATGATCATAGCGTTGCCGGTCATGGACAGGGTGGGGATGGAGCAGAAGGGGTCGATGACGGCGGTATCCGGATCGGGGATAAACACCATATCGCTCTTTTCCACCATAGCATAGCCGTAGTTGGAGGCGTCAAAGCCGATGCCGGCGGTCATGGTCTCCTCGGAGAAGTTTTGAGCAGGGATGGTGACATGGCGGTACTGACCATTGATATCCACCATCTTAAAGTCCACCATCTTGATGTCCTTATCCTGAATAATCTTCATAATATCTTTGACTGTCTTTGCCATAGTTGTACCTCCGTAAGGTTGATATCATTCCTATTATACATCATCTGTTGCCAAAAGACAATAGCCCTTTCTGCAAGAAATCCCGTAACCTCCTTCCCGAAAACAAAAAAGACACCCGCAGGGTGTCTTTTTTACGAAGGATCGGCCACACAGCGCAGGGTAAACCGGCGCTTTCCGTTATAGGTGCAGGTGAACAGGGTCAGATCCCACTCCCCTTCGGTCACCATTTGGTCCCGATCGGAGGGGGCGATGGTCTCGGACCATCCTACGGTATAGCGAAACACGTTGCCCTCCGCATCGGTAAAGAGGATGGGGGCCCCCACGTCCAGCTGATTCAGCCGTCCGAAATGGCTCTTGTAGTTGTGGGCGGCGATCACCATGGTATTTTGATACACCGACCCCGTGTACAGGGCGGGGGTTTTCAGCAGTTGTTTCAGGCGGAATTCTCCCGCCGCTATCGGTAGCCGCAGATCCAGATCCGGAATCTCCAGATAGCCGATATACCGCTGATTGTCCACCAGGATGGTGGGCATTTCTTTATCGGGGTGGGCAACGTGATCCGGTTGCGTTGCCCCATCGGTTTCTGCTTGGGGCGGGATGGCGATTACCAGCTGATCGGTCACGTGGACAGAAATCCGATCGGCACGATCGGAGTCCACCATATTGTAGACGGATAGTCCCGCCGCCAACAACAGAAGCAGCACGCCGCTGCTCATGAGCAGCCGCTTGATCCATGGAATGTTCATAGCATCACCGTTCGGTTGGATTGTTTTTGGATAGGGAAATTCCCAGTATCAACAGCACCAGTCCGGCTACCAGCAGGATGGGCACCGGCCACCAGATCTGACCGGTCTGGGGCAGATCCTCGCCGGGGGGCGGGGGAGAGGTGTGGGTGTTGGTCAGCACGATACCGGTGGCTTCCTTTTCCACCGTCAGGGAATAGCCCTCCGGCACGGCCTGCTCCACGGCGGTCCATACGCCGTCGGCGGGCAGATCGGCCCACTGATAGGCCCAGTTGTTTTCTTCGTTAAGCAGGACGGTATCATACACGGCGCCGTTTTGCAGCAGCTGGACGGTGATGTCTGCGGGGCGGCGGCTTTCATTGCCGTCGTCCGCCCAGATCTTCAGCACCCGATAGCGGAGCGTTATATCCTCCGTGGGATATTTCTCCAGCTTATTGTGCTCTACGGTGATTTGGTACTGCCACGCGTCCCCCTCATAGCGGTTGGGTACGCTGACCAGAATCGGTGCAGGGATGTACCGATAGGCATCGTCGCAGGTGGATTCGCCCAGCACCAGATACACACCCAGTTCCGGCTGGGAGAGGGTGAGGGTGCCGGTGTCGTCCGTCGCCGTGGTATAGGTGGGGGCGACTCCATCCCGCAGCACGACAGCCTCCAGGGTGGTGGACAGCGTACGCAGCGCATCCGGACCCAGCTCGCCCAGCGCATCCAGTGCGGTCACCGACTGGGTATAGGCGGCAAAGGGCGGGGTCAGGGTCAGACCGTTGGTGGGCGAGAAATCCGCAATGCGGTAAAAATCAAAGGTGCAGGGGCCGTGGGTATAGTGGATGGTAATGGCGGCCGCCTCTTGAGAGGACACCGTCACAAACGGCACTTGCATCAGCAATGCAATCAGCAACAGCATCGCCAGACAGCGGATATATTTCATGGACGGTTCCCCTCCTTTTCATAGATTTGCCGCAGGTTAGCGTCGGCGGCACCGACGGACGATCTGCCGGATCAGCAGACCAAGCAGTAGTGGGATAGAGGCAATGGCCGTCACCCAGTAGTTGCTGATCTGGGTGGCATCGGCGGTAACACGCAGAACAGTCTCGCCGGCGGTCTCCACTCGATGTCCCCGCACCAGCAGACGGTGGGAATTGACCCCGTAGGGGGTGCAGGTGACCAGGGTGCAGAGATCCTGCCCCTCTTCAAAGGTCAGGCAGCTGACGTCTTCGGGATTGACAATGGAGATCTGATCCACCTCGTAGATATATTCCTCGTCCAACACAGCCAAAGTGAAAGAATCCCCCACGATCAGCTGATCCAGGTTGGTAAACAGACGGGCATTGGGCAACCCCCGATGTCCGGAAAGGACGCAGTGGGTGCCGTCACCGCCCACCGGCAGAGAGGATCCCTCCAGATGGCCGACAGCAATCTGCAATACGCTGTCGTCGGTGCCGTGGTAGATGGGTAAGGTGCAGTTGATGGCGGGGATCTTTATGTATCCCATAATGCCGTTGCCGCTGACGTTCAGCAGATTCTCATACATTTCCTGCTCCGTATCGGCCAGTGCCCCCACGGTGAGGCGGTTGATGCTTTGGTTGTATTCCAGAGCGGCGTTAAGGATCGCGTCGTAATCCTCTTGATCGATCTCCGCCACAGCCTCTTGATAGCCGGCGATGGCACGGCTTTGGTGTTGGGCGTTCCAGTAGTTACTCAGGGTCGGATACAACAGAAAGGACAACCCTATGATCAATAGGATGGGCAACGCCATACTTTTCTTTTTCTTCATATAGGGCTCTCCTTCGGGTTGCAACGGGCAGCGCCCTGCGGCGGAGGATCACTCCGCCGCAGGGCAATCCGCATGCTTATTTGTCGGAAGACATACGCTTCTTAGTGATGAAGAAGATGACGGCGCCGATGACCAGAACGCCACCAACGATGTAGAAGATGGTGGTACCGATACCGCCGGTCTCAGGCAGGATCACGCCACGCTCGTTGACCACGCTGGTGGACAGCTCGCCGGCAACCTTGTCGGAGGAGAAGCTGATCTCACCGGTCGCCACGTCGCCGGTCAGAGAGACCAGCACGTCCTCACGGTCCATGGTCCACTCTACCTCGTGGTCGGCATTGACAGAGAAGTAGATGGGATCGATGGCGTTGTAGTGCTCGGGGGCCTTGGTCTCGGTCAGGCGATAGGCGCCATCGTCCAGACCCTCAAAGGTGAAGGTGGTGTCGGGGGTGGTCTCTACGGTGCTCAGGGCAACCCAATCGCCCACAACGCCCTCATAGGTGGCGGCGCCGTTGACATTGGTGACAAACTTCTCCAGAGTAAAGGCAGCGCCGGACAGGGGCAGATTGTCCTTGTCTACCTTGTTGACCTCGACGGTGTAGGTGAATACGATAACGGTATCCTCCTTGGTGGTACCACGGTCCTCGTTGTTGGGGTTGTTGGAGAACTCGCCGTACACCTTGTTCACGTTACCCTGGTTGCCGATGACGGCATCGCTGTTCAGGGTGGACTGATAGCGCACGATGATAGAGCTGCCGGCGGTGGCAGCGGTGTTCTTCAGATTCTCAAAGACGACCTCAAAGGTGCAGTCGTCGGCGGGGTCGGTGACCACCTCATAGCCGGTGGTGATCAGGTTGCCATCCAGGAATACCTGCACGGAGGCGGGGTCAAAGGTCAGGCCCTTCTCCTCGGTATCGTGCATCGCCAGATAGTAGGTGTCGTACTCGGCATAGTTCTCGGAGATGGTGGCCTCCAGCTTGAAGTCGATCTTATCGCCGATGTCGTGGTCGGCAGAATCGTGCCACTCGATGTTGTCCTGAGAGGTGTTGGAATCGTTCTTGTCGTCCACCTTTTTGGTCAGAGTGGTTTCTCCGTCCTTGGGGGTGGCAGAGACATCGCCCACAACCTTCATGATGAAGGCGGTGTAGCCCTGATCAGCGTCCAGAGAATTGTCCTTGTCCTTGATCAGGTAGTAGCCGGCGGACAGGCCCTCGATGGTGTAGCACTTATCCGCGGCATTGTAGGTGGCGGTGGTGCACACAGAGGACAGATAGGGGGCCACGGCATCGGCAAAGGCCTCCGCGTCGGCGGTGGTCTTGATGGTGTCGGCCTTCTCCTGGGCGTTGCCCAGAGCGGTCTGACCGTCGGCGGTCACGCCGGTGCCCCACAGGATGGTGGACAGCACCAGGTCGCCGTTGTCCTCGGACAGCGTACCGGTAAAGATCTGATAGGCCTCATAGGTGTGGCCGGCAGTCTCTTTATCGATGGTCAGGGTGTAGGTGTCTGCGGCAAAAGCGGGGATGGCCAGGTTGAGGACCATCAGCAGGGTCAGGAGCATGCTGAGAATAACGTTGGTTTTTTTCATAGTGATTACTTCCTTTCTTTTGTGCGGAATAGAAAATTATGTGAATGTAGCAAGGTCAGATAATGGCCATACGCGACAAATGACGGTGCCGATGATCTGTTCCCGGGTGATGCATCCCACCTCGGTGTGGCGGGAATCCACCGACAGCGCACGGTGGTCTCCCATCACGAACACCTTGCCCGTCGGCACCACGTAGGGCAGGGTGATATTGCATTCGCCGATGCTTTTTTCGGCGATATAGGGTTCTTGCAGTGGTCGCTCGTTGATGGATACGTTGCCTTTGGCATCGATATTGACCGTATCCCCCTCTAGGGCGATCACCCGTTTGATGAGAACCTTATTGTTGTAGTAGAAGGCGATGATATCGCCCGGACGGATGTCGGTGTGGGGCAGGGTTGCCACCAGCTGTCCGTCCGCCAGTGTGGGGTCCATCAACGTGCCGTGCACCCGGTATACCGGCAGCACCAGCGTGAAGAGGAGCACCAGCACCGCCGCCAAAGAGACCAGCGCAAAGAAGGTGCTTTTGAGGGTGCGGGAATATGCCTCCTTATAGCGGATCCGTTGCAGCTCCTTCTCAATATCGGCGGTGGCAGGAAGGTGTCGTTTAGCCATACCTACCTCCCGGCGGGATGTGTCCTGCGTTCTGCATTAATTCCTGCAGTCCCTGATGGGCTTCGTAGAAGCGCTCCATCCGGTCGGATAAGGACTCCCAGTATTGTTCGATATCCGCTTTAGCCTGGCGGCTCATGGCCTCGCAGGCTTCGCGGGTATTCTTCTCCATGGAGAGGCAAGCCTCTTCGGTGGTGCGGAACAGCCGATCGCACTGCTGAGATGCGTTGCACAGAATGTCTTGTGCGTGCTGTTGCGCCTCTTCCTCTTTCTGCTGGCATTGCACCGTCTCGCGGTGGTACAGATCCTGCAGATTGTCCAGATATTGCTGGGCGGCCGCTTGGGTGGATTCTACCACGCCGTTGAGCAGTAGCGAAGCCTCTGCCAGCGTACCGGCTTTATTGATCTTGATGTGCTTATCCTCCAGCTGTGCCTTCAGCAGACGGTTCTGCTCCCGCAGCTCACGGATGACCTGTTGCAGCTGCTCGTTTTCCTGACGGCTTTCCAGCAGCAGCTCCAGCAGCTCCTTGCGCCCTGCGTGGCGCAACGAGCGGGCGTCCGTGTCCGCGGCGGAGGCTTCCTCTTCCTCCGTGGCCGGTGCGGTATCCGCGTCAGGGACGGTGGAATACACGGCGGTCACCGGTGCAGCAGGGGCTTCGGGTATGGGCGGGGCCCAGGGTGCGGGCTCCGACGCAGGCACCGGTTGCGGCGGCACAGGATCGGCGGGTGCGGGCACCGTCGGCGGCACGTAGGGCGGCTCCGGACGGGGCAGGTTCTGCTGCTGTTGCAGTTCCTGCCGCAGTTGGGCTACCTCCTGTTGGCTTTCGGCTAACACCCCGTTATACATGGATGTCAGGTCGCAAATGGCCTCATACACCTCGTCGGGGCTGAACCCGACGCCGACCTTTTTCTTAAAGGTCATATTTTCGATATACTCGGATATTTTGTTGTTTTCGGCCATAATGCACCTCCTTTTTCGACATTACGTCGATCATACTTCAATATAAGATACAGAATACCACCCCTACCGTACCAAAACCGTACTTATTTAGGTAATATTTATAAAATAAATAAAAAAAGGTCGTTTTCCTTTGATTCAGAAAAACGACCTCTCAATACTATGGTGTTCGGTTTAGAAAGCGCCTTGATGCATCTGCATATCCAGCATAGCGGTGGTTTCCTCCGCCCAGGAGTATTCAAACATATACTGACCGAAAAACAGCGGCTTTTTCTCCGCCTCTAAGAACTCAAAGTAATCACAGTCTACGCTGTTTTTGTTGATATGGCAGTTACCGTAGCCGCTGATGAATACCCCCGGTGCCTGATGCTCCAGAAACAGGGCGTTGAGATAGGCCACCGCCTTGCGATAGCGGGTCTTAACGTTCTCATTCAGCGGGCTGTTTTCCCACAGTTTATCCACGGCCTCCTCCATCTGCACAATACCGCCGTTGCGGTCTACGCAGAGGGCCAGCAGCTCCTTCGCCTTGGCGTTGCTGAAGCGGATGGGCGCACCGTCAATAAAGATGTCAAACCGTCCGAAGGTGCGGATCTGCACCCGCTTTTTCTGCCGGTGGGACAGTAGCTCTACCCGTGCCAGCACGTCCTGCACGTCCTCGTCACGATAGGGCTTGAGCATATAGTAATCCGCCCGTACTGACCGATAGGCATCGGAGAAATATTCGGGATAGCTGCTGACGTAGACGATGATGGTATTGGGATACAGCTGCCGCAGGCGGCGCCCCAATTCAATGCCGTCCATACCGTTCATCTTCACGTCCAACAGGGCAAAATCCACGGGGTGCTCCTCGGCATAGCGCAGGGCCTGCAGGGGATCACGGAAGCAGCCCACCAGCTGGATGTTGGGTCTGTTGTGAAAGCTGTTTTCTAATTGGTTAACGGCCCACAGCTCGTCATCGACGATAATGGTTTTCATATTGTCACCTACTTTTTGGGGATGCGGATGCGTACCCGCGTACCGTTCTCGGTATCGCTCTGGATGGATACCGTGGCGTTCATTTCATTCTCCAGGCGCAGAATGGCGCTGCGCATACCCACGGACTTTTTGTTTTCCAGCATCTGCTCCAATTGACGGGTATCAAAGCCCTCTCCGTTGTCCACGATCTCAATCTGGTGTCCCTCAGGAGTGGCGGTGGAGGAGATCCACAATTTACCGCCGTCCTGCACGTTGAACAGGCCGTGCTTAATGGCGTTCTCCACAAAGGGCTGGACGGTCAGCGGCAGAATACGGAACTGGGTGTCGGTGCAATTGTAGAATACCTGCACGGTATCGCCGAAGCGTGCCCGCTCCAGGGAGAGATAGGTGCGGATATATTCCAACTCTTCCGCAAAGGACACCGGCTTGTAATAATCCTTTTGCTCCAGATTCTCACGGATGTACCGGGAGAAATCCCACAGCAGATCGGCGGCACGCTCCGGCTCCTTGGGGATCAGGGTGCGGATGGCGCCGATGGTGTTCAGGATAAAGTGGGGGCGCATATTGTCGGTGAGCATCTGCAACTGCATACTGCGGTGCTCCTCCTCAATGCGTCTCTGCTGTTTTCTCTCTTGTCTGTTGTGATAAAAGAATAGATATCCCTCCACCAGCAGCACCAAAACGGCACCGAAGTGGCTGATCAAGCCGGTGTCGAAGGGCAGGTCACCCAGATGATAGAATTGCAGATATTCCACACCGAAAATTACCAAAATCAGCAGGGGCGCCACCGAGGACAGCATGGCCTGCAGATTGCGATGACGGAGAGAATGGCGGATGGCATACACGATGCCGGTGATCATGGCCCCCATCAGCAGAAGCATAGCGGCGGGCAGGGTGTAATGAATATCTATCACGTGGAATGCATGCAGCGCCAATCCGATGGCCGCTACCAGCACCTCTGCGCCAACCAGCAGGTCACACCATAGGACCTCCTTGGGACGGTGGCTGATCTTACAGCGGGTATAGAGGGTGAGAGGAATGGATAGGGTGAACATAGAGAAGTAGCACAGGAAATCCTTAAGGAACGGCGTGATGTATTCCAGGGGAAGGGATTTAGTGGCGGTGCGGAGATAGGTGCTGAACAGCAGCAGGAACAGGCCGCTGTACAAATGGATCCATTTGTAGCGGCTGTTCGTCCGCACGATAAAGGGCAGGAGCATCAGCAGGATGCCGATCCAGGTCAGAAAGTCCTCCATAAAGCGGAAAGAATAATACCGCTGATTCAGCTGATGGTGGAGGGCGTGGAGATCACCGTACAAAACCGCCTTAAAGCGGGGATTGATGTCGGTATAGGCGGTGTTCAGACGGATGGTCAGCTGCTTGCCGTCGGCATCATCCGGTATGGCTACGTAGTGCCATTGGGAGGTGGAGGCGGCGCCGAAGGAATCCGTGCCCGCATTGTGATAGTGGTAGATGGAGGTATCCTCCGCATAGACGTCCACCGAGCAGTAATAGGTCCAAAAGCAGATGTACCGATCGGTTTTCGTATCCTCCGGCAGGTGGGTGACCAGGGTGCTGTTCCCCTCTTCATCCCATTCCAGGGCGTAGGGCAGCTCCGCGGGGGTGGCAACCCCCTCGGCGGAGAGATGCACCCAATTTGTCAGCGGGAGCACGTCCTGTTCCGCATGGCGGAACATAGCCGGCGCATAAAGCAGCACGATGGTAATCATCGTCACGCAGGCGACGGCAATAAAAACCCGATATAGGACATGTTTGCTCATAATGACTCCTTCCCGCCGCAAATGGGGGCAGCCCTGTAATGAGAGCGGGTCATCCGATCCGCATAAGTAAGGTCATTATAGCATATTTGTCGAAAAATGCAAACAAATACAGAAAAAAGGTCACAGCCCGTGGGCTGTGACCTTTTCTGATATGCCGTTATTGCCGATTCAGGCGGCGCTTGGTAACAAACAGCAGAGCAGCCATCATCACCAGACTGCCGCCGACCATCAGGAACAGCGAGATGCCGATGCCGCCGGTTTCCGGCAGGACGATACCGCGGTCGTTCCCTACGTAGACGTAGGCGGTCTCCTGCACCGCCGGGATTGTCACCGTGACCGACAGCGCCCATTTCGGCAGTACGTAGCCGAGGGGAGCCTTGGTCTCCTTGATATAATACACACCGCAGGGCAGCTTAGGGGATACCGCACTACCGCGCTCATCGGTGGTGAGGATCAGCGGCGCACCATCAATAATGACCGGCACCACCTCACGGCGCAGGCCGTCGCACAGCAGGGTCTCGATATCGGTGTCCTCGCTGGTGGCGGGGCGGTATACCTGAAATTCTGCACCGGCCAGCACGTCGGTCTGATCGTTGCTGTCGTGCTTGATGATGGTAAAGGTGCCGTCGATATTCTCCGGGGGTGGCGGAGGCGGCGGGGGCGGGGGTGTGACCGGGGTATTCTTGGGATACACCGATACCACGTTCCGATATTCGATCACCGTTTCGGTGCCGTTCTCGCCCTCGATCTCGGTCTCCACCGGCCAGGGGATGGTGATATAGAAGGGGTCAGCCGGCGCGACCACCTTGTCCGCATTGTGCTGCTCCACCACCAGATAGGTGCCCTCGCTGTCCAGCGCCAGAGCGGCATAACCGGTGATGTCGGTGGTCACAGAGCCCACCAGATTCTCAGTGGTGGCGTATTTGGCGATCTCCTCCTCGGTGGGAACGTCGTTGAGCTCCTCACCGTCGGCGGGCTCCACCTTGTATACGTCAAAGGTGATGTCCGAGATGGGTGCTTGATCCACAGAAGATTTTTTGTAGATCCGCAGACCCATTTCAATATCTTCTTCAAAGGTAAATTTCTGCACGGCATAGACAGGGTTCTGTCCACTAGACACAGCGACCAAAGACTGGGATACGGTGGGGCCGCCCTCAGCCTCGTAGAAATAGACGCCGCGATCCAGCTGCTGGGTGCCTTCGGCGGTGACCTCGATGGTGTCGCCGTAGCGGGCGTTGATGCTCATAGCGTAGGTCTTATCCTTGCCTACCCGCATCGAGTTGGAGGCGGTCTGGATACGATTGCCATCCGCATCTATGGAATAGCTGGTCACCTTCAGGGTTACGTTGTCACCCTCTTGACAGCCCACGTTCAGGGCGACCTGCAGGCCAATGTTGTACAGCCCGTTGGAGCGGGGGATCAGATCCAGACGCCCTATCTGTACCTCAGAGATGGCGATGCAGTCCTCAGCGGGTGCAACACCCTCCAGACCGCACAGGTAATAGATCAGGTTGTTGACGCGGTATTCCGCATCCTTATAATAGGTACGCTGTTTTTTGGCAGGCAGCCACTCCCACACCTCGTTGGTGGTATCGTGGAGGGGGGTGAAATAGGAGCCGGTATTCGCCTGAAGGCTGATGGTGCCGAAATAGCCGTGGGTCACACGGTCGAATTCACCGTTGTAGTTAAATTGCCAGATGGCCATCTGCACCGCAGAGATGATGTCGTTGCGGGTGAGGCTGTCCACGAAAGAGGCGCTCAGGCCGTCGGCCTTCATGCGGGCCTTCATCTCGTCGATGGTAATGTAGGGATAGGAGTTCTGTACGATGGAGCGGATATGAGCTGCCGACTCTGCGCCGAAATAAGGACTGTCCTCCAGATTGATGCGGCGATAGTCGGCACCCCATTTCAGACCGGTATCGATATCGCAGCAGTACATCACCTCATAGTTACTCTCGCCGCTGACGTATTTGCCGCTGGGGGTCCACTCGGTCTTGCCGTCAGAGGTGTCCACCACAATAAAGGTTTGGGGGATTTCCTGTGCCACCATTTCGGTACTGACCTCATAGCCCAGACCCGGTTCACCCTTCACTGCTTCAAAGACGTATTCGTCATCACGGGGGGTGACGGAGTAGGTGTTCATCAGCATGGTGGTTTCCAGCGTGTTATTCAGCTTGGCCACCAGAGCGGGGTCGATCTGCGCCTGCTCCTCCGGGCTCAGCGCATCATAGGCCTGCTGGGCGGCGGCACGGGCGGCCATCATATCGGCGATGTAGGTCGCATAATTCTTCTGAGCCGTTTCGTGGCTGGTCTTATACGTCGTGGAGTTAAGGTAGTCATATTGGCCGCTCGCCTTGTATTGGCTGCGGTTATCCTGCATCTGTTGCAGGGTATGGATGGCTTCCAGCTGGGCGGTCACCGATTCGACGGTGGCGGTCTCTGCAATGACGGCGGGGACGAACAGACCCGTCAGCAGCACACAGGCCGTCAGCAGTGCCAATAGTTTAGCGGATATTTTCTTCAATGAGCATCACCTGAATTTCTGAAAAAAGATAAAAGAGCGTCACTTTTCGCACAGGCAAAAAGAAACATTCTCACATTATGTTCCCTATGATAACATCTCTACCGTACCAAGACCGTACATTTTTACCCCCAAAAATCGAAAAAAACAAAAATTTTACCCTTTTGTTTCAAAAAACGAAAGCATCCTTGTACTCCTAAATGATAAAAGAGGACACCCGTCGGGTATCCTCTTTTAGGGTGGTCATATAGTGCGGCTATTTTGTGCGGTCATCCCTGCTCGCGGATACGCCGCTGCCAGCAGCCCCAGCACATCCCCTCGTATTTATCGTTGCCGCCGATCTCGATCTGGTCGCCCTCGACCACGATCCGTCCGTCGGCGCCCAGGCGGGCGTTGACGATAGCCTTTTTACCGCAGCGGCACACGGATTTGATCTCAGTGATGCTGTCGGCGATCTCAAAGAGCCGCATGGAGCCCTCAAACAGCTTGGTCTGGAAGTCCGACCGCAGGCCGAAGCACAGCACGGGGGTATCGCAGCATTCGGCAATGTATTTCAGTTGGTCCACTTGCTCCGCGGCTAAGAACTGGCACTCGTCGCAGATGATGACGTCCACCGGTGCAGAGGCCTGAATGCTGTGAAAGCGCTCCAGGATATTCTCCTCCCGCCGCACCACGTCCGCCACTGCGGACAGACCGATGCGGGATTTGACCACGGTGACGCGGTTGCCGTTCTCGTCGGTATAGTCGTCGCGGTTGTCCAGATCCGGTTTGATGAGCCATACCCGATTGCCTTTTTCCTCGTAGTTAAAGCGGGTCATCAGGGCGTTGGCGGTTTTGGACGAGGCCATCGCCCCGAATTTGAAATACAGCTTTGCCATGCAAAGTCCCCCGTTTCTGCGATGGGTGTCATCGCCTATTTTCGACAAATCTTATTGTACCACATCCCGCCGCGGAAAGCAAGAAAAAGGACACCCCGTCGGGTGTCCTTTTTTCAGATGCGGAAAATATCCTTTTCCTCCAGTCCCAGCATATCCGCCATCCGTTGGGCACGGGGAGGATGGTGGGCGAAGTGGTGCGCGCCGTGGGCGTCACTACCAAAGAAAAATTTGCATCCGCAGTCCTTGGCGTGGGCATAGAAATCCACCACTGCCTGCTCCTCTTCCTCGTTGGCGAAGCCGAAGGTGGCGGTGTTCAGCTCGATTCCCACCCCTAAGGCGGCGGCTTTTTTCAGCAGGGCGGTCAGCCGTTCCCCCTGCGCCAGTTGTAGCACGGCGATGTGGTTGGCGGGGTCGCCGCCTCCCAGCTTTGGTCCCACCAGATGGGCCAGACCGATCTTGTGCCACGGCAGGGGGAGGGACAGCACCCGCTCCAACTTATTCAGCAGGGCGGTGGCCCGTCCCGCCGGGGTGGCGGCATCGGCAGCGGTGATGGTAAAATCGGTCATATGGAAATGGCTGACGGAGATCAACACAAAGTCAAAATCGGCGCACCGCTCCGGTGTCAGCCCCACGGTGCCGTCCAGAGTCATCTCTGCCTCGGCGCCGAACAGAAAACGAATCCCCTCCTGCTGGGGCAGAGGCAGATTTTTGCACAGATGGGGATAGTTTTGGGGCGCATAGAATCCCGCTCCCCAGCCGCCGGCGGGGATCGGAATCCTCTCGTCCCAGAAATGATCGGTCAGACAGACGGTGGTATAGCCGTTATCGGCGGCATATTGCAGAATGCGCTGGGGGGTCTGCGCCGGATCGCCGGAGCAGACAGAGCCGCCGGAGTGGATATGCAGATCGTGGTCAATGGTGTAGGACATACGTGCACCTCCGCTGGTTTCTATCGTCAAGCCTCTTTGGGGTCATCCATACAACTCCTTATGGAAAGGACTACCTCTAATATAACACATCGTCGTCCCTTTTGCACACTATTTTTTCTAAAAAATAAAAAGGACACCCACGTAGATGTCCTTTTTGAGAATTACTGTTTTTGTTCGGCAGCTTCCTGCTTTTTCAGTTGGCGGAAGAAGGAAAGGGTCAGCCCCAGTATAACGATGACCGCTACCAGATCGGATAGGGGGGCGGCATATAAGATGCCGTTAATGCCGCTGCCGGGCTGATGCTCCTCCAGCAGGGCGGGCAGCACCAGCGCCAGAGGGGTGAAGCATAGGATATCCCGCACCAGCGAGGCGATGACGGCACGGACCGACTTGCCGATGGATTGGAAGAAGACCGCCGTCATTTTTACCAGGCAGGTGATGGCGGTCAGGGCCAGATAAATGCGAAAGGTTTTGACCGCAAACTCCTGATACAGCGCATCGCCGTCGCCGAAGAGACCGATGACCCCCTGGGGCCACAGCTGGAACAGCAGTACGGCGCTGATTCCCACGATGAGGGTGGCACGGAGCACCAGGGAATAGGTCTGGCGCACACGGCGCATATTGCCGGCACCGTAGTTGTAGCCGAAGATGGGCTGTCCGCCCAATACGATGCCGGTGACGATGTTGCACACCACGGTGTACACCTTGGTCTGGATGCTGAACACCGAGATGGGGATGTCGGGGCCGTATTTGGACAGCGGGCCGTAGTGGGCCAGCGTCATATTGCATACCAGTGTCAGGGTGACGATGGCCAGCTGGGTGACAAAGGTAGCGGCACCCAAAGAGAGAATGTTGCGCAGCACGTCCCCGTTGGGAATAAAGCTGCGGCGGCTCAGACGGAAGGTCTTGGGCTTAAAGAAGTACACCGCACAGGTCAAAAAGGAGGCGGTCTGTCCGATCACCGTGGCCCAGGCGGCACCGGCGATGCCCCAATGGAAAAGAAAGATAAAAACGGGATCTAACACAATATTGATGATGGCGCCGGTCAGCATGGCGATCATGGCAAAGCCGGGGCTGCCGTCGGCACGGATCATGCTGTTCATCACGTTGAGCAGCAGGTAGAAGGGGAAAAAGGCCGTCACGATGCGGAAATATTCCACCGCCATTTCTAAGGTTTGAGCGGAGGCACCGAACAGCATCATCAGCGGTCGGGCAAAAAGCAGGCATACTACGGCCAGTAGCACGCTGATGAGCAGAGATACGGTGATGCCGGTGCCCACGCACTTGTGGGCGCGGTCGGCGTCCTTGCGTCCGGCGCAGATGCTCAGAAAGGAGGCGGCACCGTCCCCGATGCACCAGGCGAAGGCATTGACAATGCAGATAACCGGAAAGGATACGCCGGTGGCGGCGTTACCCAGATAGCCCAGCTCGCTGTTGCCGATGAAGATCTGGTCCACGATATTGTATAGGGCGCTGATGAGCAGACCCATCACGCAGGGTACCGAGAATTTCAGCAGCAGCTTGGAAATCTTCTCTTGCCCTAAGGCCTGAATGTCATGATTCATTTCCATACACGTTCTCCGATACAAAGTAAAATAAAAAAACCGTAATAGCTGCTCTGCCTTTGTAAAAAGACTTATAGCAAAACTATTACGGTAGTTTGTAGAAACATCCATCCAATTATGGATCTATATAAGTGTATGCAGTTTTACGGTGGAAACCGGATGTATTCTATCACACCCTACGGGAATATGCAAGCCTTTTTTACCATTTTCTCCGTCAGCCCTCCAGAATGGTCTTGGCCTGCCGCAGGATGGGCAACTCTCGGTTGGTGATCAGCCGCCCCAGCTTGGTGTCGGTCTGTTTTTCATATTCCGCCACCGCCTCGTCATAGGTCAGCCGCAGCGTAGACAGATGAAAGTGATGGATCTCGTCCTCGGTCAGATGGGGCTGGCCCATAGAAAGCACACGACAGAGGAAATAATGGTTGATATTGTGGCGGTGGATCAGGTTATAGTCGTCCTCCACCACCCCGATCTTGCACAGCACCTCTACCGTGGCGCCCAGCTCCTCCTGCAGCTCCCGATGGATGGCGGTGTGGAGATCCTCTCCCGGCTCCACCCCACCGCCGGAGGTCTCGATCAGCGTGGCGGTACCAAAGGCATCGTCCCGCACCATGCGCATAAAATAGAAGGCGCCGTCCCCGTCCAGGACGATGGCACGCGCCACGTCCCGTTGGTGGTCGGTGTAGGTATAGGGCCATTCCTCGTCTTTGAGGAATAGGCGGATCTCGGTGGGGTTTGCGCGCATAGCACAGCCTCCTTTGCGATGATCGGTAGAGGTATTATACCACGCTTCGGCATATATTGCCACCCATTTCACCGTAAAATTTCTCCGTAAAATACGCAGTTTCCCGTTTTGCTCCCCTTGACACTCTGTCGCATTCTGGGGTATACTGATTACGTATACGGCGCACCCAATTCATGGATAGGAGTGTTGGATATGAAACCGTACATTATCGGCATTGCCGGCGGCAGCGGCTCGGGAAAATCCACCTTTGCACGGCGGTTGAAGCAGGCCTTCCCCGATCACGTGTCCCTCATCAGCTGTGATAACTACTATCTTCCCCATGACGAGCTGCCCATTGAGCAGCGGGCACAGCTGAACTACGATGCTCCCGAGGCGTTGGAGTTTGACCTGATGGTGCGCCATTTGGAGGCGCTCAAGAACGGTCAGCCGGCGCTGTGCCCCGTGTACGATTTCACCCACCACACCCGCAGTAATACCGTCACCGAGATTTTGCCCCGCCCGATCATCCTCATCGACGGCATTCTGATATTCCACGACCCTGCCCTGCGTGCCTGTATGGATCTTAAGATCTACGTAGAGACCGATGCCGACGAGCGCATTCTCCGCCGTGCCCGACGGGATATGCGGGATCGCGGCCGTGATCTGGACAGCGTCATCCACCAGTATTTATCCACCGTTAAGCCGATGCACAACACCTATGTGGAGCCTACGAAGGTGTATGCGGATATTATCCTGAACGGTGGTAAAAACGAGCAGGCCTTCCTGCTGGTCAAGACCCAGATCGATCGCATCCTCCGCAAGCAGGAGAAGCAATAAATCATGCAAAGGACATCCTGGCGGGTGTCCTTTTTATTATAAACGAAAAACACGGGATCGTCGCGTGGTTGGATAAAGCTTTAGCGATGAAAAAGCCCGCTGCAGCGGGAAGGCCAACACACAGCGTACTTATGCGCAGCCGGTAGTATTTTGGCATAGCAAGACAGAATGACGTGTTCTCAATGTATTTAAGAGTGCGCAATACGATTTTGCTGCATCTGCAAAAAAAATATTGACTTTTATTAGCAAGTGTGCTAAAGTAGGCAAAGGAACTATGAACGGAATATTTTTCCTTTATTTTGCTATTAATAGGGAGGTGGTGTTACGATGATACGAGTGGATCGATCGGAACTGACCAAAAACGAGATTATCCGTATGGCGGCTAACCGTTTTCTTAACGACGGCTATTCCAGGACGTCCATCCATGCGATGTGTAAGGATCTGAATATGAGCACGGGCAATTTGACTTTTCATTTTCCTACCAAAGAACATCTGTTAGCGAAATTGGTGGATATGCTGTGCGCTTTTCAGCAGCAGCTGATTGAGGAGGAAGCCGCTGAAGGGAACAGTTCCCTGATGACTCTGTGTTTGGAATTGTTGACGATTGCGGCGGCCTGTGAACAGGATGAGATCACCAAGGATTTTTTCCTTTCCTCTTATCGTAGTGAGATGGCAATGGAGATCATACGCAAAAATGAAGTCCGGCGTGCCAAAGAGGTGTTCCGAGACTATTGCTCCGATTGGCATGACGACTGGTTTGAAGAGGCGGCGGCGCTGGTCTCCGGCATCGAATACGCTACTTTGATGACCACGGCGAATTCTGCCCCGCTGGAGGTACGTATCGGCGGTGCGCTGAGGACGATCATGGGCATTTACCGTGTGCCCACCGAGTTGCGCGAGAGGAAGATCAAAAAGGCATTGACGATGGATTATCGTGCGCTGAGCTTGCGCGTGCTTAAAGAATTCCGAGAATATGTGGATAGGACCACCGAGCAGGCATTGCTGGATCTGATGGTACGTAAATAACGATAGATTGTATTTTTTGAAGGGAGAACCCATTATGAAATATATCAAAAGATTTTTTTCCGTTTTGCTCACCCTCTGTATGCTGCTGTCGGCGTTGCCGCTGACCGTTATCGCAGAGGATTGCATCCACAATTACCCTTACGGCTGCTCCACCCTCTGCACCCTCTGCGGAGAGGTGCGTACCCCCGAGTGGGAGCACGAGCATTATTTGTCCGATTGCGACGAGACCTGCAGCCTCTGCGGTGAGGAGCGCGAGACCACCGTGCCCCACGAAAGCGATGGATTTCCCTGTGTGGATAACGTTTGCAAACACTGCTATGCGGCTATTCCTGCCACTGCGAACCATTCTGACGAGGACGGCGACTATTACTGTGATATCTGCTGGACTTGGCTGGGGTGCGATCAAGGTGTTCACTCCCGTGACGGCCTGCCCTGTCAGGATACGGTGTGCTATTATTGCGGCATCTCTATGCCTGCCGAGGATCATACGATCGGCGGCGCCGCCATTTGTGTAGACAACCAATGCATCTATTGCGGCACCTCTGTTCCTGCCTCTGCAGATCACAATTATCAGTGCTACTATGAGCAAAAGCCCAGTTGCACCAGCGATGGCGTGCAGTATTATGAGTGCACCCAGTGCTACGATCGCTATACAGAAACGATCCCCACCACCGGCGAGCACGAGGACAGTGACGGCGACTACCGGTGCGATTGGTGCGTATTCTGGCTGGGCTGCGATAGCGGTATTCATAATCGTATACACACGATCCCTTGTGTGGATAGCGCTTGCTCGGCGTGCGGATTGGCGATGCCTGCCACCGAGGGGCACGTCAGCAACAACTTTGCTTGCCGTGACGGCTGGTGTGTCAATGGTTGCGACACCGCGATGCCCGCCACCGCCGACCATACCTATGACGGCGCCGCCGATCCCAACTGCAACGTCTGCGGCGACGAGCGTGAGATAGCGTGTGCCCATGAGTACGATTACGACTGCGACACCGTCTGCAACCTTTGCAGCGAGGTGCGTGAGCCCCTGGCTTCTCACATTCCGTTGTATCCTTGCTTAGACAGTGAGTGCGTGGCCTGCAGAGAGACGGTGCCCGCCGCCGAGGATCACGAGGACGAGGACGGTGACTATCGCTGCAACCGGTGCTTCCTGTGGCTGGGCTGCGACAGCGATGTCCACGATCGTACCAGTCCGTACGCCTGTATGGACACCTACTGCAAAGCCTGCGGCATCGATCTGCCCGCCACCGAGCCCCACGTCAGCAACAACTTTGACTGCAGTGACGGCGTGTGCGTAAACGGCTGTCAGACTGCAATGCCCGCCATCACCGATCACGCTTATGCTTACGGGTGTAGCACCAACTGCTACATCTGCGGCTTCTCCACCCGCCCCGAGGCGGCGTGTGTCAGCGACGATGGCAGAGTCTACGACCAGAATAGTCAGCATCACGCCATCGCCTATTACTGTATATACTGCAGCAGATATCTGTCTGCCGTAGTGGAAGATCATACCGACGAGGACGGCGATAGCGCTTGCGACGTGTGCGGTGAGTCCCTGGCGTGGATGAATTGCACCCACCAGTACGATTACACCTGCTCCACCAACTGCAACCTTTGCGGTGAGATGACCCGTCCCGAGGCGGAGCACCTGAGCGACGCCGGCACGGTCTATGACTGGGATGACACCCATCACGCGATCTACTACTCCTGTCTGCACTGCGGTCAGATGATCGATGCCATCGTGGAAGAGCATGCCGACGAGGATGGCGATGGCACCTGCGACGTGTGTGGTTACGTGCCTTGTGAGGAGCACGTCTACGACAGCAACTTTGACTGGTACTGCAACGCCTGCAATGCGTACCGTGAGGTAGACATTCCGGTGGATATCGTCGGCGTCTCTGTCTCCGAGGATGTAAACGGCTTGGCAATGGCCTTCTCGGCGAAGGTGGAGGGCATCGCCTTTGACGGTACCCGCATTATCTATGACAATGCCACTATCGGCGGACATAAGCTGATCGGTCTGGGCGCCGTGGTGAGCAACAACTATGACGAGATGGGGTATGCCCCCTCGCTGGAGGATGTGGATGGTGTCCGTGTGGTTGATGTCCCTGCCGTCTATGCCTACGATTATGACGAGGCCACCGGCACAGTGTGTTTTGCCGTCCGCATCATCAACATTCCCGATGAGTACAAGGATACCATGCTGGTTTTTACGCCCTATTTCATTTTCGAGAACAACTTTGGCGAGCAGGAAGCCCACCAATCCAACGCCTGGGGTGATTCCTACAATAACGTCGTTTCAAAAATGGCATAACCTAACGTAAGAACTCACCATACAACGGAATCATTCCAATGTGTACGGATATCGCCATTTCAGAAGTTCTCATTCCAAACACACAGCAACAAAAAAGAGAGACACACCGATTGGTGTGTCTCTCTTTTTGTGGTTGCGGGAGGAAGATTCGAACTTCCGACCATACCTTTGCGGGGCCCGAAATCGGCGGGCACGGCTCTCGCCGTTGCCGATTTCGACCGCGGCAGAGGCTGACCCGCTCGCTGCATCCGCCACCGGCGGCGCTCGCAGGCGCCACAGGTTATTCGCCCAAGGGCTCATAACCCTCGGTCGGAGTACAAATTCATCCATAACGAAAAATTAAAGGGACACCAAGATGGTGTCCCTTTAATTTCTGGCAAGTTGCACCGATTTAGATATCATACCAAACTAATGTATTTCCTCTACAAAAACGTAATACAACTCGTTGTAAATTCCTTTGTATTCTCGTACCCTGATTGTATCCCCAACATCCACATAATCATCATCGACGATAATTGGTCTATAGTCGTGGAGGTCAACACTACCTTCATTGCCTTGCGGAGTGGTGAAATCAGCATAACCGCCACCCCTGCCATTAACATATTCCACAATCACATCATATTCACCAATAAATTCTCCACGCCATTGATTTCCACCAAAAAACACCGCTATAAATACAGCCGTCAAAAGGAGTGATAAGACAAACGTTTCTATCATTTTTACATACACTTCTCGTTGGTTTTTAAAAGAAATAGCTATAACAAAAAACGGAACAAGAAAAGCAATAAACAAGCAGACTTCAACAGGTATTATATTTTGTAGTAAAAAACCGTAAGAAAGTCCCAAAACAGTTTCAAAAAATATTAGTAGACCGTAAACCCAACCTTTTTTCATTGTCATCAACTCCTTTGAAACCATACTAATACAAACGTATCACACCGCTTGATTGAGTTCAAGTCCTCCCCGAAAGACGTTTTGGACGGAGGATATCTATAAAATTTAACTTTAAAAAACGGAAAGAAAAAACCCAGAAACCGTTTAGTTTCTGGGTTTCCTGCCCCGATATCTAAATCGGTGCGCATTGTTGGTTGCGGGAGGAAGATTCGAACTTCCGACCTTCGGGTTATGAGCCCGACGAGCTACCCCTGCTCCACCCCGCGATATGTGGTGCGCTCTTTGGCGCTCATATAGTATACCGCATTTGGCCCTATAAAGTCAAGTCTTTTTCTAAAAATAACGCATTTTATTTCCCGATGAGTATTTCCCGGGGGTGTTTGACGGCGGATGTTGTCCTATGGCCCCACCGGTTGTCCACCCTCCGCCATCATCGGTGGGGCGTGGCACAAGGGGCCTGCAATCACGCCCTTTCGTGTCATTTTCACCGGAGCTCAGGGTTTCGCCGAGGAAAACCCCTTGACACCCCCGCCGGTTTGGGACTATAATTACAATGTATATATTTACGCAACTTTTTCCGAAAGGATGATCAATATGAGCAATTACAAGATGGAAACCAAATGCGTGCAGGGTGGCTACACCCCCGGTAACGGCGAGCCCCGCCAGATTCCGGTGATCCAGTCCACCACCTTTAAATACGCCACCAGCGAGGATATGGGCAAGCTGTTTGACTTAGAGGCCAGCGGCTATTTCTACACCCGTCTGCAGAACCCCACCAATGATTCCGTCGCGGCGAAGATCTGCGAGATGGAGGGCGGCACCGCCGCCATGCTGACCTCTTCCGGTCAGGCGGCCTCCTTCTATTCCGTGTTTAACATCGCCTCCTGCGGCGATCATGTGGTGTCCTCCTCCTCCATCTACGGCGGCACCTACAACCTGTTCGCTGTGACTATGAAGCGAATGGGCATCGACTTCACCTTCGTGTCCCCCGATTGTACCGAGGATGAGCTGAACGCGGCCTTCCGTCCCAACACCAAGGCGGTGTTCGGCGAGACCATCGCCAACCCTGCCCTGACCGTGCTGGATATCGAAAAGTTTGCCAATGCCGCCCACGCCCATGGCGTGCCGCTGATCATTGACAACACCTTCGCTACCCCCGTTAATTGCCGCCCCTTTGAGTGGGGCGCCGATATCGTCACCCACTCCACCACCAAGTATATGGACGGTCATGGCGCTGCCGTGGGTGGTTGTATCGTGGACTCCGGCAAGTTTGATTGGACTAAGTATCCCGATAAGTTCCCCGGTCTGTGCACCCCCGATGAGAGCTATCACGGTGTCACCTACACCGAGCGCTTCGGCTTAGAGGGTGCCTATATCACCAAGGCTACCGCCCAGCTGATGCGGGATCTGGGCTCTATTCAGGCGCCCCAGAACGCCTTTTTGCTGAATCTGGGTCTGGAGAGCCTCCACGTGCGGATAAAGCGCCACTGCGAGAACGGTCAGGCGGTTGCCGAGTACCTGCAGAGCGACGACCGCATTGCGTGGGTCACCTATCCCGGTCTGCCCGGCGATCAGTACTACGATCTGGCGCAAAAGTATCTGCCGAATGGCTCCTGCGGCGTGGTCAGCTTTGGTGTCAAGGGCGGACGCAAGGCGGCCGAGAAGTTTATGAAGAACCTGAAGCTGGCCGCCATCGAGACCCACGTGGCGGATGCCCGCACCTGCTGCCTGCATCCCGCCAGCGCCACCCACCGTCAGATGAACGATGCCGAGCTGGCGGCCGCCGGTGTGGCACCCGATCTGGTGCGGTTCTCCTGCGGTATTGAGAATGCCGCCGACCTCATCGCCGACATTAAGCAGGCGCTGGATAATTTGTAATATACGGTAAAGAGAGGGTTTATAAATGCCCATTAAGATTCCCAACGATCTGCCGGCGGTACAGACGCTGACAGACGAGAACATTTTCGTGATGACCGAGACCCGTGCCATCACCCAGGACATCCGTCCGCTGAAAATTCTGCTGCTTAATCTGATGCCCAAGAAGATCGAGACCGAGACCCAGCTGGCTCGCCTGCTGGGCAACTCTCCGCTGCAGGTGGAGATGGAGTTTATCCACACCAAATCCCACGTGTCCAAGAACACCTCGGCGGAGCACCTGTTCACCTTCTACAAGACTTTTGAGGACGTGAAGGAGAATCACTACGACGGTCTGATCATCACCGGCGCCCCCGTGGAGCAGATGCCCTTTGAAGAGGTGGAATACTGGGAGGAACTGTGCACCGTTATGGAGTGGAGCAAGACCCACGTCACCAGCACCTTCCATATCTGTTGGGGTGCCCAGGCGGGCCTGTATTACCATTATGGCATTCAGAAGTACCCTCTCGGCTTTAAGTATTCCGGTATCTATCCGCACAAGGTGGATTACAAGCGGTCTATTCTGTTCCGTGGCTTTGACGATACCTTTATGGTGCCCCAGAGCCGCTATACCACCGTCCGCACCGAGGACGTGGCGGCGGTACCGGAGCTGAAGATCCTTGCCTCCTCGGAGGAGACCGGCATCTATGCGGTGGCCACCCCCGGCGGGCGGCAGATCTTCATCACCGGCCATTCGGAGTATGATGCCGACACGCTGAAAAATGAGTATATCCGCGACGTGGGAGCGGGCCTCAATCCCGACGTGCCGGTGAACTATTTCCCCAATGACGATCCCACCAAGGAGCCGATGGTCACGTGGCGGGCGCACGCCAACCTGCTGTACAGCAACTGGCTGAACTACTTTGTCTACCAGACCACCCCCTACGATATTAAAAAGATCAAATAATGCAAAAAAAGCACACCGATGGCTCGGTGTGCTTTTTCTTGTGATGGCGCACCCTCTCCTTGCCTCCCCTTGTTCGATCTCGCCGAAGGCGAATATTGCGGAGGTTGTCCGAGACGATGCCTCGGACGGAGGGATAGTCAAAGATTTTTCATAAACTATTGGATTTCCCTTTCCTTTATGCTATACTATACCTATATCACATCGCAAAGGATGGATCTTATGAATCGCCTTTTGGTTATCGACGGCAACAGTATTATCAACCGCGCCTTTTATGGCGTTAAGGCACTTACCACCAAGGATGGCCGCTATACCAATGCCATTGTGGGCTTTTTGAATATTCTCGCCCGCCTGCGGGAGATGTCCGGCGCCACCCATATTGCGGTGGCCTTTGACCGTAAGGCGCCCACCTTCCGCCACAAGGCGTATGCGGAGTATAAGGCGGGGCGCAAGGGGATGCCGGAGGAGCTGCGCCAGCAGCTGCAGCCGCTGAAGGATATCCTTGCCGCCATGGGTTTGACCCTGGTGGAACTGGACGGCTACGAGGCGGACGATATTCTCGGTACGCTGTCTAAAGCCGCCGCCGAGGCGGGGGACACCTGCTTTATCGCCACCGGCGATCGGGACAGCCTGCAGCTGGTGGGGGAGCGGGTGAGCGTTCTGCTGGCCACCACCAAGATGGGACACCCCGAGACGGTGGTGTACGACCCCGCCGCCATTCAGGAGAAGTACGGTCTGACCCCTGCCCAACTCATCGATCTGAAGGCACTGCAGGGGGACACCAGCGATAATATCCCCGGTGTGCCCGGGGTGGGGGAGAAGACCGCACTGGATCTGATGCAGCGCTTCCATTCTCTCGATGACATCTATGAAAACCTTGACACTCTCGACATCCGCGATAGCCTGCGGGGCAAGTTGTCCGCAGGACGTGAAAGCGCTTACATCAGCCGCATGTTGGGCACCATCTGCCGTGAGGCACCCATTGATCGGAATGTCGATACCTATGCCGTTCAGCCGATGGACGAGCCCGGATTGGCGGCGCTGCTCACGGATTTAGAGCTGTTCAAATGGATGGAAAAATTGGGGCTGTCCGCCCTGCCGGCCGCCGCCCCTGTGGCGGCGCAGGCGCCGATCTCCACCCCCGAGGTGGAGGGGGCGGATACCCTGTCTACGCTGTTGGATGCTATTGCGGCGGCGGGCAGTATGGATCTGCTGGCCACCGTGGAGGGGGAGGAGATCACTGCCCTCGCCATCGCGGCGGCGGGACGGTGCGCCCGCGTGGATCGGTTTGCCCCGGACTTTGAGCGGGCGGTGGCGCTGCTGTGCGACCCTGCGGTGAAAAAGCGCACCCATGATAGCAAGCCCCTGCTGGCTGCCCTGCTGGCGCAGGGCATGACCCCTGCCGGCTTTGTGCTGGATACGGTGCTGGCGGCCTATCTGTTGAATCCTCTGTCCTTGGATTATGCACTGTCCCGCCTGCTGGCGGAGTACGGCCTGCCCGCTGAGGAGCCATTGTACACCTATCCTATTTTATGCGACCGCCTGACGGCGCAGGTGGAGGAGCAAGGGATGACCACCCTGCTCACCGACGTGGAACAGCCGCTGGCGCTGGTGCTGGCCTCTATGGAGCAGGAGGGTGTGGCGGTGGACCGTGAGGGCATCGCCGCCTTTGGGCGTCAGTTGACCGCCCGCATCGCCGCCCTGCAAAGGGAGATCTTCGACCAGGTGGGGTATGAGTTCAATCTCAATTCCCCGAAACAGTTGGGCAAGGCGTTGTTTGAAGATCTGGGGCTACCCCACGGCAAAAAGACCAAGACCGGCTATTCCACCAATGCGGAGGTGCTGGAAAAACTGCGGGATGCTCATCCGGCGGTGGCGGGTCTGCTGGAATACCGCACCTTGTCTAAGCTGAACAGCACTTACTGTGACGGCCTCTTAAAGGTGGTGGACCCCGACGGACGCATCCGCTCGGTGTTCAACCAGACCGAGACCCGTACGGGACGCATTTCCTCCTCCGAGCCCAACCTACAGAATATTCCCGTCCGCTCCGAATTGGGGCGGCAGATGCGCCGCTTTTTCACCGCCCGCCCCGGTTGGGTGCTGTGTGATGCGGACTATTCTCAGATTGAATTGCGGGTGTTGGCCCATATGGCGGCAGAGCCCACCATGACTGCCGCCTTTAACACCGGCGAGGATATTCATCGCTCCACCGCCGCGCAGGTGTTCGGTGTCCCCGCCGCTGAGGTTACCCCCCAACAGCGCAGTGCCGCCAAGGCGGTGAATTTCGGCATCATCTACGGGCAGGGTGCCTATTCCTTGGCGGAGGATCTGCACATTTCCTTCGCCGAGGCCAAGGAGTACATTGACCGTTATCTAGCCAATTTCGGGGCGGTTTCCGCCTTTATGGAGGGGCTGATCGCCCCCGCCGCCGAAAAGGGCTATGGAGAGACGCTGTTTGGGCGTCGCCGCCCCCTGCCGGAATTGAAGGCGGGCAACGCCATGACCCGCCATTTCGGCGAGCGTGTGGCGCGGAATATGCCCATACAGGGCACCGCTGCCGATATCATTAAGGTGGCCATGGTGCGGGTGTACCGCCGTCTGCAGGCGGAGGGTCTGCAGGCAAGGCTCATTCTCCAGATCCACGATGAACTGATGGTGGAGTGCCCCGTAGAGGAGGCGGAGGTCGTCTGCCGCCTGCTGTGTGAGGAGATGGAGGCTGCCGCCGCGATGTCGGTGCGGCTGGAGGTGGACGCCCACGTGGGCGAGACATGGTACGATGCCAAAGGATAATGGATACCGATCAAAAGCCTCTGCGGCATGTCGCAGGGGCTTTTGTTGTGCAGAATTGCCATTCTACCCCGCAAATATATGGCAGAAATGACAAATAATGCCTATTTTCGCAAAAATTCTTGTAACAAACTATACAAAAACTCTTGCATTTTTGGCGGTATGTTGCTACAATAAAAGGGTATAAGTATGCCCTTGAGTCCGAAAGGAAGTGGAAACGGATGAATTTATACGATAACGGCGTGGATCTGCAGCAGCATATCCAGCAGTTCCTTGCCGGTACCGAGAAGTACAGCTACCGCTGGCTGGGCTGCCACTATGCGGGGGATAACAGTTACGTGTTCCGCGTATGGGCCCCCAATGCCGGCGCGGTGTCGCTGATAGGTGACTTTAACGGGTGGGACCCCGATGCACAGCCGATGCTCCGTCTGGACGGCGGCATCTGGGAGACCACCCTGCAGGATATCCCGCTGTATGCTGCCTATAAATACCACGTGGTGGGGCAGGACGGCAAGGCGGTGGATAAGAGCGACCCCTATGCCGTGCACAACGAGACCCGCCCCGGCACCGCATCCAAGGTGTTTGAGGTAGGCGGCTATCGGTGGCAGGATGCCGAATGGCAAAAGGCAAAGGTGGCCCCCTATGATAAGCCGGTGAACATCTATGAGGTGCACGCCGGCTCCTGGCGCACCTATGCCGACGGCAACCCCTTCTCCTACCGCAAGCTGGCAGAGGAACTGGTGCCCTACGTGCTGGATATGGGCTATACCCACATTGAGCTGATGCCCATTTCCGAATATCCCTTTGACGGCTCCTGGGGATATCAGGTTACCGGCTATTATGCCCCCACCTCCCGCTACGGCGGCCCCGAGGACTTTATGTACTTCGTGGACACCTGCCATCAGGCGGGACTGGGCGTGATTCTGGACTGGGTCCCCGCCCACTTCCCGCGGGATGCGGCAGGTCTGTTCCGCTTTGACGGCGGCCCCTGCTACGAGTATGCCGACCCCCGCAAGGGCGAGCATAAGGAGTGGGGCACCTGTGTATTCGACTACGGCCGTCCGGAGGTACGCTCCTTCCTGATTTCCAATGCGATGTATTGGCTGGAGGAATACCACGTGGACGGTCTCCGCGTGGATGCGGTGGCCTCTATGCTGTATCTGGACTATAACCGCAAGGACGGCGAATGGATCCCCAATAGTTACGGTGGGCACGAGCATTTAGAGGCGGTGGATTTCATCCGCTGGCTGAACGAGGCGGTGTTCTCCGCCCACCCCAACGTGATGATGATCGCCGAGGAGTCCACCGCGTGGCCTATGGTGTCCAAGCCCACCTCCAACGGTGGTCTGGGCTTTAACTTCAAGTGGAATATGGGCTGGATGAACGATATGATTCGTTACAACTGTCTGGACCCTCTGTTCCGCAAGGACAATCATAACCTGCTCACCTTCTCGCTGATGTACGCCTTCTCCGAGAACTTCGTGCTGCCCATCTCCCATGACGAGGTGGTGCACGGAAAAGGGTCGCTTATCAATAAGATGCCCGGCACCTATGAAGAGAAGTTTGCCGGTCTGCGGGCGTTCCTCGGCTATATGATGACCCACCCGGGCAAAAAGCTGCTGTTTATGGGCAGTGAGTTCGGCCAGTTTAAGGAATGGGATTACCAGAGCGGTCTGGATTGGCTGCTGCTGGATTATGAGAGCCATCGGATGACCAAGCATTACGTCCGTACCCTCAACCATCTGTACCGTCAGACCCCCGCCCTGTGGGAGGATGATTACTCTTGGGAGGGATTCCAATGGATCGCCGCCGATGACAATGCCCAGAGTGTGATCTCCTTCCGCCGCATTGACAAACAGGGCAACGAGGTGGTTACCATCTGCAACTTCACCCCCGTTCAGCGTGAGAATTACCGCATCGGTCTGCCGATGTACGGTGAATGGGCGGAATTGTTCAATTCCGATCTGGCGGAGTTTGGCGGCGGCAACGTGACCAACGGGGTCATTAAGACCGACCCGGAGCCGATGCACGGCTTTGATCAGTCGGCGGCGCTGACCCTGCCGCCCCTGTCGGTGCTGGTGCTGAAGAAAAAGCGCGCCCGCCCCTATCCCAAGAAAAAAGCAGAACAATTGGCAAAAGCCAAATCTGATCATCATTAAGGAGGAAATGTGTTATGTTTCGTAAGCAGGAATGTGTAGCGATGCTGCTGGCCGGCGGCCAGGGCAGCCGTTTGTACGCGCTGACCCGCCGCATTGCCAAGCCGGCGGTACCCTACGGCGGTAAATACCGCATCATCGACTTTCCCTTGTCCAACTGTGTCAACTCCGGTATTGAGACGGTGGGAGTGCTCACCCAGTATCAGCCGCTGGAGCTGAACGACTACATCGGCTCCGGTCAGCCCTGGGATCTGGACCGTATGAATGCCGGCGTTCACGTGCTGCCCCCCTATCAGCGCAATAAGGGTGCCGATTGGTATAAGGGCACCGCTAACGCCATCTATCAGAACATTGATTTCATCGAGCGCTACAGCCCTGAGTACGTGCTGGTGCTGTCCGGTGACCATATTTATAAGATGGATTACAGCGCGATGCTGGCCGAGCACAAGAAGAACAATGCCGATTGCACCATCGCCGTGCTGGACGTCCCCAAGGAGGAGGCCAGCCGTTTCGGTATTCTGAACACCAACCCCGACGGCTCCATTTACGAGTTTGACGAGAAGCCGGCGGTGCCCAAGAGCACGCTGGCCTCGATGGGTATTTACATCTTCACGTGGGAAAAACTGCGGAAATACCTCATCGCCGATGAGGAGGATTCCGCCTCCTCCAACGACTTCGGTAAGAACGTGCTGCCCGCGATGCTGAATGCCGGCGAGCGGATGTTCGCCTATCGCTTTGAGGGCTATTGGAAAGACGTGGGCACCATTGATTCCCTGTGGGAGGCCAATATGGACCTGCTGGATCCCCACGTGCCGCTGGATCTGGCGGACCCCACATGGAAGATCTATTCCCGCAATCCCGGTATGCCGCCCCAGTACTTATCTTCCACCTCTCAGGTGCAGAACAGCTCCATCACCGAGGGCTGTGTCATCCACGGTAAGGTGGAATCCTCGGTGATTTTCGCCGGCGTTACCATTGAGGAGGGCGCCGAGATCGTACAGTCCATTTTGATGCCCGGCACCGTGGTCCGTAAGGGGGCTAAGGTGCAGTACGCCATCCTGGCAGAGGACGTTGAGGTTGGCGAGGGCGCCGTTGTGGGCGAGGCTCCGGAGCAGATCGATGATCTGGATCGCTGGGGCGTGGCGGTGGTTGCCAGCGGCATCACCGTCGGGAAGGGCGCCAAGGTATTGGCTAAGGCTATGATCGAAGAAGATGTGAAAGACGGCGAGGAGGTGTGCACTCATGCGTAATTACGGTGCTGTGGGTTTGATTTTTGCGAATATGCAGGACGAGGCCTTCCGTGACGGCACGGCCGTGCGGTCCATGGGCTCTCTGCCCTTTGGCGGTCGCTACCGCCTCATCGATTTTCCCCTGTCGGCGATGGTCAATGCCGGCATCACCAAGGTGGGTGTCATCACCAAGAGCAACTACCAGTCCCTGATGGATCATCTGGGTAGCGGTAAGGCGTGGGATCTCTCCCGTAAGAACGAGGGTCTGTATTTCCTGCCCCCTCGCAGCAGTGATGATGCTATGTATCAGGGTCGTATCGGCTCTCTGGTGGACGTGATCCCCTTTCTGAACCATTCCAAAGAGGATTACGTGGTTCTGTCCGATTGCCATATGGTTACCAGTATGGATTACAGCGCTCTGCTGGATGCCCATATCGAGAGCGGTGCCGACGTGACGGTGGCCTGCCGCCACGGTGCGGTGCCGAAGCTCACCGACATTCCGGTACTGACCATGGATGCCGCCGGTCACGTGACCGACCTGTTGCTGGGTCGCATTTCCGATATGGAGGCCTACTACGGTGTGGGCGTGTATGTGATGCGGAAGGATTGGCTGCTGCGTGCCATCACCGAGGCGGCCGCCCGTAACCTGCATCACTTCGAGCGGGATATCCTGCAGCGCCGTCTGGATGAGATCTCTCTCTGCGGCTATGAGGTACCCTCGCTGGTGATGCCCATCTATTCCACCGCCAGCTATTTCAACGCCAATCTGGCGCTGCTGGAGGACGGCGTGCGTGAGCAGCTGTTCCCCAAGGATCGCCCCGTATACACCAAGCTGAAGGATTGCGACCCCGTGCAGTACGGTCTGCACGCCGAGGTCACCAACTCGCTGGTGGGCGACGGTGCCCACGTAGACGGCAAGGTGAAGAACTGCATCATCTTCCGTGGGGCTAAGATCAGCCGCCACGCAGAGCTGGAAAACTGTGTTGTGATGCAGAACGTGACGGTGGGCGACCACTGCAAGCTGGGTTGCATCATTGCGGATAAGAACGTGGTTATCCGTAACGATTGCACCCTGCAGGGCTCTGAGAGCTATCCCGTCTATATTGCGAAGAATTCCATTATCTAAGGAGGTACCCGATGAAAGTATTATATGTTGCCAGTGAGGCGCTTCCCTTTGCCGCCTCCGGCGGACTGGCGGACGTGGCCGGCTCTCTGCCGAAGGCCATGCGCAACCGTCTGGTGGGTTGCCGTGTGGTGATGCCGCTGTACGAGAGCATTCCTCAGGAGCTGCGGGAGAATATGAAGTTTCTCACCAGCCTGTCGGTGCCGGTGGCTTGGCGCCGTCAGTATTGCGGTGTATTCGAGGCAAAGCACAACGGCGTGATCTATTATCTGCTGGATAACCAGTATTATTTCAAGCGGCAGGGTCTGTACGGCCATTATGACGATGCCGAGCGGTTTGCCTTCTTCTCGCGGGCGGTGCTGGAGATGCTGCCCCATCTGGATTTCAAGCCGGACGTCATCAATGCTAACGACTGGCAGTCGGCGCTGGTGCCGCTGTTCTACAGTATTTTCTATGCCACCCGTGAGGGATACGAGGGCATCAAGACGGTGCTGACCATCCACAATATCCAGTATCAGGGTAAATACGGTATGGAGCTGGTGGAGGATGTGCTGGGCATTCCCCCCGAGCATCGCAGCTTGGTGGAATACGATGGCTGCTGTAACTTTATGAAGGCGGGCATCGAGTGTGCCGATCGGGTCACCACCGTCAGCCCCACCTATGCGCAGGAGATCCTGGATCCCTGGTTCTCCTGGGGTCTGGATCCCATCCTGAATGCCCGCAGCTGGAAGCTGATGGGCATCCTCAACGGCATCGACACTGAGGGCTACAATCCGGAGACGGATCCCAGCGTGTTTGCCAACTATACCGTGGACACCGTAGAGGAGGGTAAGGCCGCTAACAAGAAGGCACTGCAGGAGCGTCTGTGCCTGCCGGTGCGGGCAGACGTGCCGCTGATCGGTATGGTTACCCGCCTGACCTCCCATAAGGGTCTGGATCTGGTCAAGTACATCATCGACGACCTGCTGCAACGGGACGTGCAGATGGTGGTGCTGGGCTCCGGCGAGTGGGTGTATGAGAACTTCTTCCGCGAGATCCAGCAGAAATATCCGGAGAAATTCTGCTATTGCGTCGGCTTCATTCCCGAGTTGGCACGTAAGATCTATGCCGGTGCGGACATCTTCCTGATGCCCTCTAAGAGTGAGCCCTGCGGTCTGGCGCAGATGGTGGCCTGCCGCTACGGCACCCTGCCCATCGTCCGTGAGACCGGCGGCCTGAAGGATAGCATCATCGACTGCGGCGAGGAGGGCGGCTTCGGCTTCACCTTCAAGACCTACAATGCCGACGATATGCTGGCGGCCATTGACCGTGCTCTGGGCGCCTATGCCAACAAGCCGGATCTGGCGTTGCTGCGTCAGCGGTGTATGACCGAGGACTTCACCTGGGGTCGCTCTGCCAACACCTATATCCGTATGTATAAAGAGATGCTGAAGTAAGCATTTCTCCGAACAACAAATCAAACCGCCCGTGTCCTGCGACACGGGCGGTTTTCTTTGCATACGCCTTAAGACGTGGAAATAACCCACCGGTTTTACTGGGAGAGAAGAAAAAGCGGCGGGATCGCTTGCCTCCCTCTGATGAGGGAGGTGGATTTTTGCGAAGCAAAAAGACGGAGGGAGAGATTGGTGGGGCAGAAAACAGGTTTCCGTTATCTCTCCCTCCGTCTCGCACCGCTGGATGACGGATGATTTCCTTATTCTATGAGTTTGTAAGCGCTTACATAGTCAATTTTTCCCGTAGCGTCAGCAGTACCGCCCGCTCGCGGCGGGATACCTGCACCTGGGTCATCCCCAAACGGTCGGCGGTGGCCTGCTGGGTCTGCCGCCCGATATACCGCAGGCGGATCAGCGCCCGATCCCGGGGCGGCAGGGTGTCCAGCACCTGCCGGAGAGCCAAGCGGTCGGTGATGTGCTCTTCCTCCGATTCCACCGGCAGATCCCACTGTTCCTCGTCCTCACCGGCGGTGAGGGAGAGGGGCGGTAGCGCCACGTTCACCGCTCCGGCTACCTCGGCGGGTTCCATCTCCATCTCACGGGCCAGCTCCTCGATGGTGGGCTCCCGCCCCAGCTGTGCCATCATCTGCTCCCGCAGACGGCTGACCCGATAGGACAGCGCGTGAAGACTGCGGCTGACCTTCACCGCCCCTCCCTCACGGAAAAGGTGGCGGATCTCGCCTAAGATCAGCGGCACCGCATAGGTAGAGAAGCGCAGCCCCCGCTCCGGCTCAAAGCCGTCGGCTGCCTTGATCAGCCCCACACACCCCGCCTGGAACAGATCGTCATAGTCCATCCCCTTGCCGGCAAAGCGCTTGGCGCAGGCGTGGACCAGCCCCATATTTTCACAGATAAAGGCGTCCCGTGTCATCGTCCCTTGACCCGTAGGGCTATGTATTTATCCATGGTCACCACCGTGCCCTTTCCGGGGGCGGAGCGCACCCGCAGGCGGTCGGTAAAGCTTTCCATTACCGAGAAACCAAGACCGGAGCGTTCCTCGCCGCCGGTGGTGTAGAGGGGCTCCATGGCCTTTTCCACGTCGGGGATGCCGGCGCCCCGATCCCGTATCTGCACGTGGATGCGTCCGTTTTCATACAGCTTCATCGTCAGGGTGATGGTACCCAACCGATCGGGATAGGCGTGGACGATGGCGTTGGTCACTGCCTCGGATACGGCGGTGCGCAGATCGGCCAGCTCGTCCACCGCCGGATCCAATTGGGCGGCAAAGGCCGCCACCGCCGCGCGGGCAAAGGCCTCGTTGGCGGAGCGGCTGAGGAAGGTCATTTTCATTTCGTTAATGGGTTTCACAGATATCATTCCTTTCATTCCAGATGGGCAGGCGGTCCAGCCCTGCCAGACGGATCATCCGCTCCAGCCGTTGGGGGGCGTTCTCCACCCGCAGGGTACCGCCCTGGGCGGTCATAAGCCGATACCGCCCCATAATCAGACCGATGCCGGAAGAGTCCATAAAGGTCAGACGGGACAGATCCAGGATCAAGCAGGTACAGCGGCAGGAGAGCGCCGCCGTGTCGATCTGCTGGCGGATGGGGGCGGCGGTGTGGTGATCCAGCTCTCCGATCAAGTGGGCGGTGAGCCGTCCTTCTTCCCGTGTCAGTTCCAGTTGCATATCATCACATCCTTTTTATGGTAGGATTTCCAACTTTTTTACCATTATGCAGGTCAGCAGGTGTGTAGCTTGTCTCCCCCTGTCAGGGGAGGTGGCATTTGCGGAGCAAATGACGGAGGGGCAGTCAAACCGGCAGTTCCAAGACGTCTACAAATAGAAAAAAGCCTCTACCCAATAGGATAGAGGCTTTTGCTTTATTTTTCACGAAAATCCTGTTGTCGTTTGGGGTCAGGTGCGGGGGGAGCGGGGCGTTTACTGCCGAAATCACCCCAACAGGCACACGCAGTGGGCGGCGATGCCCTCGCCGCTGCCGGTGAAGCCCAGTCCCTCTTCGGTGGTGGCCTTTACGCTCACCCGGGCGGTATCGATCCCGCAGGCGGCGGCGATGTTCTCCCGCATCTGCGGGATATGGGGGGCCAGCTTCGGGCGCTGGCACAGCAGGGTGGCATCCAGGTTGCCGATGGTGTAGCCCTCGGCGGTCAACCGCTCCACCACCCGCCGTAGCAGGGCGATGCTGTCCGCCCCCGCATAGGCAGGGTCGTTGTCCGGGAACAGTTTGCCGATATCCCCTAATGCGGCGGCGCCCAGCAGGGCGTCCATCACCGCGTGGGTCAGTACGTCTGCGTCAGAGTGTCCCAACAGCCCCTTTTCATAGGGCACCGTCACCCCGCCGAGGATCAGCGGGCGGTCCTCCACCAGACGGTGTACGTCATAGCCGTGTCCGATGCGCATAGGGGTTGCCTCCTTATCGATGTTCAGAATAGCCTGTGCCAGCCGAATATCCTCCGGCGTGGTCAGTTTCAGATTGGTGTCCAGTCCGGGGATCAGCCGCACGGGATGCCCTGCCCGCTCCATCAGCTGGCAGTCGTCGGTAAGATCCCATCCCTCTGCCTGTGCCCGCTCCATAGCGGCGCATAGGGCGACACGGTCAAACACCTGGGGTGTCTGCACCCGCCACAGGTTGGCACGGTCGGGGGTGTCCAGGATATAGCCGTCGGCGTCGGTGCGCTTGAGGGTATCCTTGACCGGCACCGCCACGGCGGCAGCACCCGTTGCAGCAGCGGCATCGATTACCGCCGTCACCACGTCGGCGGTCACTAAGGGACGGGCGCCGTCGTGGATGCCTACGATGGTGGTCTGGGGCGGTAGTGCCGCCAGACCCTTGGCTACCGATTGCTGGCGGGTATCGCCGCCTTCTACGACGGTGCGCAGCTTGGTTACGCCTGCCTGTTTTGCCAGAGCGGTGAAGTGAGGGATATCCTCCCCACGGGCGATGAGCAGTAGTTCGTCAATAGCCACCACCTGCTGCAGGGTCAGCAGGGTGCGGATCAGCACGGGATGCTCGCCCAGCGGAATATGCTGTTTGGGTTGCCCCATACGGGTGGAGCCGCCGGCGGCGGCCACCATCATGACGGTATACGGCATAAAAAACGCCCTCCTTCTGCGTGACGGCAGTGTTTTTTCTCAGTATAGCACATCTGCTGCAAAAAAACAACCGCCCACCATGTGAGCGGTTGTAGAAAGATCAGATGGAGATCTCGTAGGCCATATCGAAGGACTTTTTCTTAAAGGGTTTCTTCATGGCCAGCGCCTCGTCAATGTCGAAGTCCACCAGTACGTTGCTGTTCATGGCCACCACACGCTCGGTCTTACCTGCCATCAGCAGATGCACGGCGTAGTTGCCCATCTGGCTGGCCAGAATACGGTCACGGGCAGAGGGGCGACCGCCACGCTGAACGTGACCCAGAATGGTTGCGCGGGATTCTACGCCGGTAGCCTCCTCGATATCACGGGCCAGTTGGTTCACGTCGCCGATACCCTCGGCCACCATCACCAGGAAGTGGCGCTTATCCAGGCCGAGAGAGTGCTTGATGCGGTCCACGATATCCCGCTGGAAGTCGTAGGGCACCTCGGGCACCAGAATACTGGTGGCACCGGCGGCGATGCCGGCGCTCAGCGCCAGCCAGCCGGCGTGACGGCCCATCACCTCGATGACGCTGCAACGGTCGTGGGAGGCGCTGGTATCACGGAGCTTGTCCACCATATCCACCACGGTGTTGGTGGCGGTGTCGTAGCCGATGGTGTACTCACAGCAGCCGATGTCGTTATCAATGGTGCAGGGGATGCCGATGCAGTTGATGCCCTGATGGGACAGTTTCTGGGCGCCACGGAAGGAGCCGTCGCCGCCGCAGACTACCACGCCGTCGATGCCGTGCTTGCGGCAGATCTCGGCGGCCTTCTGTTGATACTCCAGCTCCTTAAACTCCAGACAGCGGGCGGTGTACAGCACCGTGCCACCACGCTGCATAATGTTGGAGACCGAACGCAGGTTCAGCGGAATCAGTTCGTCGTTGATTAGACCGTTGAAGCCACGGATCACACCGTATACCTCGATGCCGGCGTTCAGCGCCGTACGCACCACGGCACGTACCGCCGCATTCATACCGGGGGCGTCGCCGCCGCTGGTCAGAACTGCAATCTTTTTCATAATGTATCGCTCCTTCCCCCAAAATCAGTGGGGACAATCTATTACAGGTATTATTCTATCCACATCATTAGGGGATGACAATGGATTTTTTTACCACACGGATGGATTTTTGTTGCATAAAAAGGGGATATTTTCTTGTAAAAACGTGGAGAATTCTGCCGGATCAGGGATGAATGTTCCCTATTTTGGCTTTTGCCGCGGTGAGGGTGTTTTTCAGCAGCATAGCGATGGTCATGGGGCCCACCCCACCCGGAACGGGGGTGATGGCGCCGGCGATCGGCTCTACGGCGTCAAAATCCACGTCGCCGCACAGCTTGCCGTTTTCGTCCCGATTGATGCCTACGTCAATGACGGTGGCACCGGGCTTGACCATATCCGCCGTGACAAATTTGGCCCGTCCCACGGCGGCCACCAGAATATCCGCCTGACGGCAGATGGCGGCCAGATCCCGGGTGCGGGAGTGGCAGATGGTCACGGTACCGTTCTCCTGCAGCAGCAGCATTGCCATGGGCTTGCCCACGATGTTACTGCGGCCGATGACCACACAGTGCTTGCCCTCCACGGTGATACCGCTGCGGTGGATGAGTTCCATCACACCGGCGGGGGTGCAGGGGAGAAAGCGCTGGTCTCCGATCATAATATGTCCCACGTTCTCGGCGTGGAAGGCGTCCACGTCCTTAGCGGGGTCGATGGCGGCGATCACGGCGCTGTCATTTAGACCGCGGGGCAGGGGGAGCTGGCACAGAATACCGTGGATGTCCTCACGGGCGTTCAGCTCCTTGACCACCGCCAGCAATTCCTCTTGGGTGGTGGTGGCGGGCAGATTGATCTGCTCGCCGTAGAAGCCTACCTCCGCGCAGGCTTTTTGCTTATTGCGGACGTAGGTCTGGGAGGCGGGGTCGTCCCCTACCAGGATCACCGCCAGGCCGGGGGTGATTCCCTGCCGCTTCAGGGCGGCGGTTTCTTCTGCGATCTCGCTCCGCAGAGCGGCGGCGATGGCTTTTCCGTCAATTCTCAGTGCCATGGTCAGATTCCTCCGGTTGTTCGGGTGTAGTTTCCGCTTCAGCGACTTCCTCCGGCTGTTCCGGTAGGGCGATCATCTCAGCGGTTTCCTCCAGCGTCATGGGGAGGGACAGTGCCCGCCGCCGCAGGACGAAGAATAGAATGGTGCCGCCGATCACCGCCAGCACCGCCACCAGCTGGGAGGTGCGCATGGTGCCGGTCATCAGGCTGTCGGTGCGCAGACTTTCAATGAGAAAGCGTCCCACGCCGTACCATACGGCATAGCCGCAGAAGATCATCCCTTTAAAGGCGTACATCCGCTTGAACAAAATATGCAGCAGCACAAAGCCCAGCAGACACCATAAGGATTCGTACAAAAAAGTGGGGTGCACCGGCAGGGCGGTGTTGTAGCCGGTGCCGTTCTGGCCGGAGCGGATGATCTCGCCGGTCATGGCCCAGGGTAGGTTGGTGTTGCTGCCGAAGGCCTCTTGGTTAAAGAAATTACCCCAGCGACCAAGGGACTGTCCGATGAGGAAGCCCATAGAGGCAATGTCGAACATCGCCAGTATGTTCACTTTACGCAGCTTGCAGGCCAGCGGCCCCACCAGAAAGGCGACGATGATGCCGCCGTAGATACCCAGACCGCCGTCCCGCACGTTGAGGATGCGGGTCAGGTCCTCGGTATACCAGCTGAGGTTGCCGCTGAACAGTATGTAGTATAGCCGCGCCCCTACAAAGGCAAAGGGGATGGTGATCAGCGCCACGTCCATCATACGGTCGGGGTCCAGATCAAAGCCCTCTGCGTGGCGCAGGGCGTACAGCACCGCCAGCAGCAGGCCGCAGGCGATGATCATCGCATACCAATAGATGCGGAATCCGAAGATCTCAAATCCTCGGGACAAGGTGAATTCCCAACCCAGGTTGGGAAATTCTACCTGATGCAAACCAAATAATGCCATAAGCGTATCCCCCTTATAATGGTTTCACAACCGACAGAGTGCAGGCCTCCACGGGGAAGCGGCTGCACAGCTGCTGCTGCAGGGTATCCGTGGTCAGGTTGGCCAGCGCCTCCAACTCGGACAGAGGCTCAATGCCGTCCATCCAGTTGCTCAGCAGCAGTTCGGCACAATCCGAGGGATCGTCCAGACCGGCTACCAGGCGGCCATAGGCGCCGCGGCGCACCGCCTCAGCGGCGGCGGGGTCCAGCCCCTCTTTTTGCAGGCGGAGGATCTCGTTGCACACCAGCTCCTTCACACGGGCGGGGTCAGCGGATTCGCCACCCACCAGCCACACGCCGTAGCCGGGGCCACAGAAATACTCGGCCTCAAACTGGTCGTTGATCAGCCCCTCCTCCATTAGACGGGTGTAGAGGGGAGAGGATTTGCCCATGATCAGCTCAATGAGCACGCGGGATGCGGCGATGGTCTCGGCGGTACGCGGACCCACCGGCTCCTTGATGCCCATATAGAACAGAGGAGAAGCTACCGGCATCTTGTCCTCCACGTAGGTGTCCCGTACGTGGGCGGGTTCGTCGCAGGTAAAGGTGACCGGCGGCAGATCGGCGGCGGGCTTCAGCAGACGGTCGGCCAGCTCCATCACCTCGTCGGGGGTGATGCGGCCCGCTACCACCAGCACCATGTTGTGCAGGTTGTAATACTGCTCATAGCAGCGATACAGCAATTCAGGGGTGATGTGGGAGATGGACTCCACCGTACCGGCGATGTCCACCCGCACAGGATGGTTGTGATACATACCCCGCAGCAGGTTAAACAGCACCCGCCGTCCGGGGTGATCCTCACCCATACGGATCTCCTGCCCGATGATACCCTGCTCCTTCTGCACCGTTTCCTCGGTGAAATAGGGCTTTTGTACAAAGTCCAGCAGGATCTCCAGGCTGGGCAGGATGTTCTCGGTGGCGTGGAACAGATAGGCGGTGCGGTCAAAGCTGGTATAGGCGTTGGCGTTAGCGCCGGTCTGGGCATAGCGGGTAAAGGCGTCCTCGCCGTTTTCACCCTCAAACAGCTTGTGCTCCAGATAGTGGGCGATGCCCTCCGGCACCACCTCGTTACCGCCGTCGGCGGTGGTCAGGGTGTTGTTCACCGAGCCGTAGTGGGTGGCGAACAGGGCATACACAGAGGATGCCTCGGGCTGGGGCCACACCACGATGCGCAGACCGGTGGGGTGGACACAGGAATATAGGGTATCCCCCAGCAGGGGGTGCTTGATTGTGTTCATCATTCTTCTACCTCCTCGTTGGGCGCCAGCAGATAGGTGGAATCGAAGTGGGTCAGACGGGCGGCGCGGCACACGTCCTCGCGGGTGACCGCCAGCACACGGCTGCGCTTTTCGTCGGGGGTGGCATAGATGTCGTACAGGGTCTGCCCGATATAGAAGCCCTCCAGCGCATCGGGGTTATCGCAGGCAGAGGTGTGGCGCTGGATCAGGCTGCGGCGGGCAGACTCCAGTTCCTCATCGGTGAACTCGCCCTGACGGATAGCCTCCAGCTGCTTGAGGATCTCCTCCTTGGTGCGCAGGGCGTTTTCCAACTGCACACCGCTGTCCACCAGAATCACGCCCTGATGGCGGTCATAGCTGGCGGCGCAGTAATAGCACAGGCTCTGCTTTTCACGGACGTTGGTGAACAGCAGAGAGGTGGGGCATCCACCCAGCAGGGTGCACATCAGCTGGGCGGCATCCACCGAGCCGTCCGGCTCGGATGCGGCGATGCGGAAGCCCAGCACCAGCTTGGCCTGCTTAAGGGCCATATACTCGGTCTTTTCCGACTCTTTCATGGTAAAGGTGGTATCCACGTGTAGGGTGGCGGGGCGGCGATAGGGCAGGGTGGCAAACCGTGTCTGCAGGGCATTGGTGAGAGCGGCGGTATCGCCGTTGCTCTGGTACAGCCAGTGGATGTTGGCCTCGGCCAACAGCCGCTCGCGGGCGGCGGCAGCGGATATGGGGGTCAGGGCAGACACGGTCTGCTCCGAGCCGTTGGGATTCAGGCTGAAGGGGTGGTCGGGGCACAGCACCTCCTCGCACCGCTGGCGGGCGTACATCCGCTTGTCGTTCATCTCGCCCTGCAGCCGCTCCAGCAGGCACCGCTGCTCTTGGGCAAAGGCATCCTCCGTAAAGGCACCGTCCTCCAACACGGGGCAGAACAGCATATCCAGCAGTAGCTGGGTGCAGTCGGCGGTCAGGTCACTGCCGTCCAGCGTATAGCGGCGGTTGAGGTAGCTCACCGAGAAGGTCAGCACCTGCCATCCGCCCAGACGGAACACCTGCCCCTGCACGGTGGCACCGTACAGTTCATCCAGCCGGCGGCTGAAGGCGGCCACGGTAGGATAGGCGGCACAGCTGCGGGTCAGCAGACCCGGCAGGATGGCGTAGCCGGCGGCGGTCTCCGCGGTCAGCGGCACCGCAAACACACCGGTCAGACGATCGGTGCGGAAGGTCTGCTCCGATAGGTGGAGCAGGGTCATATCGTTGGCTAATTTCTGTGGAATCGGTCGCATACTATGTTCTCCTTATCGTGTGTAAGATGTAGGGATAGTGTATCCGTTCATAGTGGGTTTATGAATCACAGGGATGCCAGCAGGGCGGCGGTGATATCCCCCGCCAGTTGTCCGGCATACCGTTCCAATTCGTCAAAGGATACCGAGGCGTCGTGCTCCGCCAGATCGGATATGGTGCGCAGGATGACAAAGGGGATGCCGTTGGCGGCGGCGGTCTGGGCGATGGCGGCGCCCTCCATTTCTGCGGCGGCGGCGCCGAAATCATCCCGCAGAGCGGCCTTCAGCACACTGTCATCCACAAACACGTCGCCGGAGGCGATGGTGCCGGTGATGGCCTTGCTGCCGGCGGGCAGCTCCGCCGCGGCGGCGGCCAGTGCTTTCTCAACCAGGGTGAGGTCGGCGGCAAACAGCGTGGGTGTTTGGTCGTCCTCGCCGTACAGAAAGCCGCGGACGTGGCCAAAGGCGGTCAGGTCAAAATCATGCTGCAGGGCAGCGGTGCCCACCACCAGATCCTTGACCGCCAGACGGGGGTCCAATCCGCCGGCCATACCGGTGTTCAGCAGGGCACAGACCTGAAAACGGTCGATGAGCATCTGGGCGGTGATGGCGGCGGCCACCTTGCCGATGCCGCTCTGCACTACCACGGCGTCCTTGCCCGCCAGCTGTCCGGTGACAAAGCGGCGCCCCGCATACGTCACGGTGGCGGTGTTTTCCATCCGTGTGATGAGATTGTTGACTTCCGAGTCCATTGCGCCGATGATTCCGATAGGCTGCACAGACCGTCACTCCTTTGCCATAAACTACCTTTCATTCTACCATAAAATGCAGGTAGTTGCAATCTTTATTTTATCCATATATTGTTTACAAACAAATTCACAGAAAACTCTTTTCTTTTGCCACCGCGTGTGGTATAGTGTATTGTGACATAACTTGGACAATGATTCCGACCAAAACCGTGAGGAGGGACCGTCATGGCCCGTCAGGCGAATCAAAAACTGAAGCTTTTGTACCTGCTGGAGATCCTGCGGCGGGAAACGGATGAGGAGCACCCTCTGACCCTACGGCAGATTCAGGATCTGCTGGAGCAAAAGGGTGTATCCGCCGAACGCAAGAGCCTGTACGACGACATCGAGCAGCTTCGCCTGCTGGGGGAGGACGTGATATCGGTGCGGGATACCACCGTGCGGTACTATATCGGCGACCGCACGCTGGATATGGCACAGTTGCGCCTGCTGGTGGATGCGGTCCAGTCCTCTAAGTTCATCACCCGTAAGAAGAGCGAGGAGCTTATCCGCCGTCTGGAAAGCCTGACCAGCCGCCATCTGGCGGGTCAGCTGCAGCGGCAGGTGCTGGTCTCCGGCCGTATCAAAAATATGAACGAGAGTATCTACTACAACGTGGATAGTCTGCACAATGCCATGGCCGCCAATCGGCAGGTATCCTTTCAGTATTTTGATTGGGGTGTGGATAAGCAGCAACACCTGCGCCACGGCGGCGCCCAATACACCCTCAGCCCCTGGGCATTGACCTGGGATAACGAAAACTACTATCTCATTGCCTACGACAGCGTGCGGGGCACCATCCGCCATTACCGCGTGGATCGGATGCTGCGCATTCGCCAGACCGACGCCCCCCGCGAGGGCGAGGCGGTGTTCCGCGGTCTGGATATGGCGGTGTACAACCGCAAGGCCTTTGGTATGTTCGGCGGACAGGAGCAGCCGGTCACCCTGCAGTGTGTCAACTGGATGGCGGGCGTGATTCTGGATCAGTTCGGGCAGGACACCCCTTTGGTCCCTGCGGATGAGGACACCTTCACCGCCCGTGTGCCGGTGGTGGTCAGCCCGCCCTTTTTCGCGTGGCTGTCCGGCTTTGGTGCGGATATCCGCTTGATTAAGCCCCAAAGCGTGGCCGAGGAATACACCCGTTACCTCCACGGCATTTTAGCGGGGTACGGCGATGATTAAGTACATACTGATCCGTTCGACCCGCCGCACCTTGGGGCTGGAGATCACCCGTGATCTGGAGATTCTTGTACGGGCACCCCTGCGGTGCTCCCAGCGGGAGATTGACCGCTTTGTGGAACAGCATCGGGATTGGATCGTCAAAAAGCTGGCGGTGCAGCAGCACCGCCGTGAGGCGCAAAAGGCGTATGAGGTCACTCCGGAGCAGGAGCAGGCCCTGCGTCGCCAGGCAGCAGAGGTGATCCCCAAACGGGTGGCGTATTATGCCCCGCTGATGGGGGTGACCCCCACCGGTGTCAAGATCACCTCCGCCCGCACCCGCTTCGGCAGCTGCAACGGAAAAAACAGCTTGTGCTTTTCTTGGCGGCTGATGCAGTATCCCCCGGAGGCGGTGGATTACGTGGTGGTGCACGAGCTGGCGCATATCCGCCACCATGATCACAGCCGTGCGTTTTGGTCTTTTGTAGAGTCGGTGATGCCGGATTATCGGCATCGTCAATCTCTTCTCGTGCGGGAGGAATGATCCCGTTCCATTCGATGCAAAGGAGGATTCCCCATGAAACAGAACAAGCGTATCATCGCCCTGTTGGCGGCGGTACTGGTGCTGTGCACCGGATGCAGTATGGATGTGGAATCCTTTCTGCAGCCGCCCCGTGTGGGCGGCCAGCAGCAGGCGGGGCAGGCGGCGCTGGAGACCTATCTGCGGGATAGCGGCGGCTCCGGTGTGCGCTATACTTTGGAGTACCCCGTGGAGGGGGAATATACCGCCGCCTTTTTGCTGTGTGATGAGCAGGGTTTTCCCGTAGAGGATACCGCCACCGCCCAATCGGCGCTGGCCTTTTATTCCCTGTCCACCGCCCCCGACGTAACCCGTATGAACCGCCTGCAGCGCAGCGGCGGGGAATGGGTATCGGTGGCGGATACGGTGGGCGAGGGTCCCGCCATCCGTCAGGTGAGCTTTGGCGATCTGGACGGAGATGGTACTGCCGAGATCGTGACCGGCTGGTCCACCTATACCGCCGGCTCCAACCGCTTGGCGGTGTACGGCACTGCTGAGGGACTGACCCTGATCGACGGCACCAAGCAATATACCTCCCTTTTTGTGGGGGATCTCACCGCCGCGGGCTATGACAGCCTATTACTGCTCACCGTAGGCAGCGGTGAACGGGTCACCGCCACCCTGGAGACCTTAGGGGATGATGCCCTGCGCACCGTGGATACGGCACGGCTGGACGGTGCGATCCGCCAGTTTGGCACGATGACCCTGTGCCGTCTGTCTGCGGATGTGCACGGCCTGTTTGTGGACGCCTTCAAGACCGAGGGGGTCACCATCACCGAGCTGATTTATTATGATGATACGGGGCTGCAGACCCCGTTCTATGATCCGGCCACCAATACCACCGCCGCCACCGCCCGTGTGGGGCGCACCGCCGCCCGGGATATGGATGGGGATGCGCTGGTGGAGATCCCCCGGCATACGGTGCTGGCGGGGCATACCGCCGCCGACGTGGGCGGCACTGTGACGCTGTGGCGGGGCTGGGATTATTCCACCCGTACGTGGCTGGATTATGCCTATACGTTACTGAACGAGGCGGACGGATATATGGTGGTGCTGGGGGATGGCCTCCACACCCATTTGGATACCGCCTATGATACCGCCACACGCACCCTGACCCTGACCGATACCGTCACGGCTGCCCCGTTTCTGTGGCTGACGGTGGGGGCACAGGCACCGGATTCCCCTGCCGAGGGGCTGGAGCTGTTGCGGCTGTTTGACACCCGCCAGGGGCAGTGGGGCTATTATGCGTGGTATGATCCCACCGTGATGACGGCGGAGAAGGTGCGGTATACCGTGACCCGCCTGACTGGGGAAGGAGGTTGACCGCTGTGAAGAAGATATTGGTATGTGAAGACGAAGAGTCCATCCGCTCCTTTGTGGTAGTCAATCTGCGCCGCGCCGGCTACACCGTCACCGAGGCGGGCTCCGGCGAGGAGGCGCTGGCCTGCTACGAGGCGGATCCCTCCATCTCCATCGCCCTGCTGGATGCGATGCTGCCCGGTATCGACGGCTTTGAGACCTGTCGCCGTCTGCGGCAGCACAGTTGCACCATGGGCATCCTGATGCTCACCGCCCTGAGCGGCGAGGCGGATAAGGTGGGCGGCCTGCAGGCGGGAGCGGACGATTACGTAACCAAGCCCTTCGGCACCGCCGAGCTGGTGGCCCGTGTGGATGCACTGTATCGCCGTGTCAACACCCAGACCGCCGTGGCCGACGACGGCACCCTGCGCTGTGGTGATTTTACGCTGGATATGCGGGCGGATCGCTTGCTGTGTCGGGGCGCGTGGGTGGAGCTGACCCAGATCGAGTGTCAGATCCTCACCTGCTTTATGCGTAATCCCGGCAGCTTGATTACCCGTGCCGCTCTGCTGGAGGCTGTGTGGCACAATGAAGAATACGTGGACGATAAGATTGTGGATGTGAACATCCGCCGTCTGCGGATGAAGGTGGAGATCGATCCCTCGGTCCCCCGCCATCTGCAGACCGTATGGGGGCGTGGTTATCAATGGAACGTGTAAAGGACGGGCGGCTCCGTCGGCTGTTCCGACGGTTAGCCCCCCAAAACGGATTGACCCGCCGCTGGTTGCGGCATGCCTTTTTCCTCATCGTGGCCTTTTTGCTGGCATTGCAGCTGTTGTTTACGGTGATGATGGCTTTCTACTACTATCAGAGTGCCGAGAATGCGCTGGAGAGCCGTGCCCGTCTGCACCAGCGCACCATGGAGGCGCAGTTCGGCGCCGATACGCTGCTGGGCGAAGAGGTCAGCCGCGAGATCATCGCCGCCTTTAACGAGAAAGATAAGATGGAGCTGCAGGTGCTGAACAGCACCGGCAAGGTGCTGTTGTCCTCCAGCGGCTTTGTGCCGTCGGTGGATCAGACCCCGGACTTTCGCCGTGCGATGGCATCGGCGGAGGGGCAGGGCGTCTGGCGTGGGCGCTCCGACAGCCGTGAGCGGGTGATGGCGCTGACCATTCTCGCCCGTGGCAGCGACGGGGCGGTGGCCGGCGGCCTGCGGTACGTCATTTCCCTAACGGCGGTAGATCGGCAGATCGTGTTTTTATCCCTGACACTGCTGGGCTTTATGCTGTTGATTGTTTTCTTCGTATCCCTCTCCGGCTGGTATTTCATCAATTCCATCGTCACGCCGGTGGCGGCGATCAATACTACCGCCCGCCGCATTGCCATGGGGGAATACGATGCCCGTCTGGAAAAGCGGTACGACGACGAGATCGGTGAACTGTGCGATACCATCAACTTTATGGCGGGGGAGATCGCCGCAGCCGAGCGGATGAAGAATGAGTTTATCTCCTCGGTATCCCACGAGCTGCGCACCCCCCTCACCGCCATTAAGGGCTGGACCGAAACCCTGCAGAATGAGAGCGAGGATCGGGAGCTGGCGGCGCAGGGTCTGGCGGTGATCGGCAAAGAGGCGCGCCGTCTGACCGGCATTGTGGAAGAACTGCTGGACTTCTCTCGGATGGAAAGCGGCCACATCGCCCTGCGGCAGGAGCGGGTGGATCTGCAGGCCGAGCTGGAAGAGGCGGTATTCCTGCTGCGGGATAAGGCACGCCGCAGCGGTGTCGCCTTGGAATACGTGCGGCGGCAGGAGCTGCCGCCCACGCGGGGGGATAGCGCCCGCATCAAGCAGGTGTTTGTCAACCTGTTGGACAATGCCGTTAAGTATTCCCGCTCCGGCGATCGGGTGCGGATCGAGGCGGCGACGGTGTCCGACGGTGTGCAGGTGGTCATCAGCGATACCGGTGTGGGCATCCCGCCGGAGAAATTGCCGCTGATCACCCGAAAGTTTTATCAAGCGGAGCCCAATGGCGCCGGCGCCGGCATTGGTCTGGCGGTGGCGGAGGAAATTCTGCAGCTACACGGCGGCAGTATGGAGATTGACAGTGAACCGGAGGTCGGCACCACCGTAACGGTGTGGCTGCCTGCGGAAGGAAAGGAACGTACGATATGAGCAAGCAAGACAGTGTATTGAAAAAGACCTCCATCGGCGGACAGGCGCTGATCGAGGGCGTGATGATGCGTGGTCCCGAGCGTACTGCCATGGCGGTGCGCCACACCTCCGGCGAGATTCGGATGGAGGAGTGGGAGAACCCCGCCCCCAAGTTTGGCGTTATCGCCAAATTGCCCTTGATCCGTGGCGTGTTTGGTATGATCGACTCTCTGCGCTATGGCTATAAGTGCCTGATGCGCTCCGCCGAATTGTGCGGTCTGGAGGAGGAGCTGGAGGAGGCGCTGGACGAGGAACAGCCCAAGTCCGACGCCTCTGCTGAGGATTCTGTCGAGACTCCCGCCGCCCCCGAAAAGGCGAAGGAGAATAAGGAAAAGGCCGGTATGCTGATGAATGTGGTAATGATCATCGGCACCGTGCTGGGCGTGGCGCTGTCGCTGGTGCTGTTTATGTGGCTACCCATCCAGCTGTTTAACTGGCTGACCCTGGCCTTCCCTCAGTTGGATCAGCAGTCCTTCCGCGGCATCTTTGAGGGTGTGGTGCGGATTCTGATCTTCCTGTGCTACATTCTGGCGGTGTCCCGTATGAAGGATATCCGCCGCACCTTCCAGTATCACGGTGCGGAGCATAAGTCCATTTTCTGCTATGAAAAGGGTCTGCCCCTGACGGTGGAGAACGTGCGGATGCAGAAGCGCTTCCACCCCCGTTGCGGCACCTCCTTTTTGGTACTGATGCTGGTGGTGGGCATCCTGATCTCTATGCTGATTCCCATCCATCATGCAGTGTGGCGCACGGTGATCAAGCTGCTGCTGCTCCCCGTGACGGTGGGCATCGGCTATGAGCTGATTAAGCTGGCGGGTCGCCACGATAACTGGTTTACCCGCCTGATCTCCGCCCCCGGTCTGTGGATGCAGCGCATCACCACCGTGGAGCCGGATGACGAGATGATCGAGTGCGCCATTCGGGCACTGGAGGCGGTGATCCCCGAGGATCCGGAGGCGGACAAGTGGTAACCCGCCGCGATTGGCTTGCCTCGGCCACCGCCCGTCTGCTGGCGGCGGGGTGCGAGGATGCCGCCTTTGACGCCCGCTGTCTGTTAGAGGATATGGGCGGCCTGCCCCGGGGGCAGATGGCGGGGGATACGCCGCTGACGGCGGCGCAGGAGACCGCCCTTACCGCCGCGTTGGAACAGCGGCTGGCGGGACGCCCCCTACAGTACGTGTTGGGACAGTGGGAGTTTCTGACCCTTACCCTCAAGGTGGGGGAGGGGGTGCTGATCCCCCGCCCGGACACGGAATTGCTGTGCGAGGCGGCGGCAGAGCGCCTGCAGGGAAAACCTGCCCCCCGTGTGCTGGATCTGTGCGCCGGCAGTGGTTGCGTGGGTCTGGGGGTTGCCTCACTGGTACCCACAGCGGCGGTGACCGCCGTGGAGCTATCGCAGGAGGCACTGCCCTATCTGCGGGAGAATCTGCACCGCTATCCTGCCTATGATGTGACGGTGCGGCAGGCGGATGTGCTGACCGACTATGCCGCCTTTGAGGGGGGCTATGATGCTATCCTCTCCAATCCGCCCTATATCCCCACGGGGGATCTGGCTACCCTCCAGCGGGAGGTGCAGCGGGAGCCCCGTATGGCGCTGGATGGCAGTGCCGACGGCCTGCTGTTCTACCGCGCAATTGCCGAACATTGGTGCGGAAAATTGGCTCCCGACGGCTTCTGTGCCGTGGAGGTCGGAGTGGATCAGGCGGAGGACGTAGCGGCGTTGTTTGCCGCCGCAGGCCTTGAAAATACGGCGATCCTGCCGGATCTGGCGGGCATCCCCCGTGTGGTCATAGCGCGAAAATAAATTTTACAAACAAATGTTCGGAAACTACTTGCATTTTCTGTAAACCTGTGTTATGATGGGGTCAATGGGTCGCGCCGTGTGCCGACCGACACTGCTGATAGAGAAGGAAGGATAACAATGGCAGCAAAGACGAAGAAAACCACCGATATCCCTGCCGCCGCCGATCGTACCGAGCGGCAAAAGGCGCTGGATATGGCGCTGGCTCAGATTGAAAAGCAGTATGGCAAGGGCTCGGTGATGCGCCTGGGCGAGAATATTAAGATGAACGTGGATTCCATCCCCACCGGCTCTATGGCGCTGGATGCCGCCTTGGGCATCGGCGGCCTGCCCCGTGGCCGTATTGTAGAGATCTACGGCCCCGAGGCATCGGGTAAGACCACGCTGGCGCTTCACGCCGTGGCCGAGTGCCAGAAAAAGGGCGGCGAGGCGGCCTTCATTGACGTAGAGCACGCACTGGATCCCGTGTATGCCCGCGCGCTGGGCGTGGACGTGGATTCTCTGCTGGTGTCCCAGCCGGATACCGGCGAGCAGGCGCTGGAGATTATGGAGGCGCTGATTCGTTCCGGCGCCGTGGATATCGTGGTGCTGGACTCGGTGGCGGCGCTGGTGCCCCGTGCCGAGATCGAGGGGGAGATGGGCGATGCCCACGTGGGTCTGCAGGCCCGCCTGATGTCCCAGGCGATGCGTAAGCTGGCTCCCGCGGTGTCTAAGTCCAACTGCATTGCCCTGTTCATCAACCAACTGCGTCTGAAGGTGGGCATCGTCTATGGTAACCCCGAGGTGACCAGCGGCGGTAACGCCTTGAAATATTACGCCTCTGTCCGTCTGGATGTCCGCCGCACCGAGACGCTGAAAAACGGCGCCGATGCCGTGGGTGCCCACACCCGTGTCAAGGTGGTGAAGAACAAGCTGGCGCCCCCCTTCAAGCAGGCAGAGTTTGATATTCTGTACGGTGTCGGCATCTCCAAGGAGAGCGAATTGTTGGATCTGGCTGTCAAGCTGGACGTGATCGAGAAATCCGGCTCTTGGTTCGGGTATAAGGGCGAGCGTCTGGCCCAGGGCCGTGATAACGTGCGGGAGTATCTGCGGGAGCATCCCGAATTGTCGGATGAGATCGAGGCCATCGTGCGTGAGAATATGCACAAGCTGGTGCCCGGCACCCGCCCCTCTGTGGCGGCGGCACCCGCCCCGGTGGAGATCCCCTTGGCGGCGGCGCCCCAGGTGACCTCTGCGGCGGCTAAGGCGCAGATCGACATCGTGGTAGACGACTGATTTTGAACGAATTAGGCAGGAGAGATTTCCTCTCCTGCCTGTTTGTGTTTTGTAGGTGTGTGTATGAAGATTACAGAAGTGGCTGTCCGTCGCCGCCGTCTGTACCTGCTGCGGTTGGATACCGGGGCGGAGCTGACGGTGGATCGGCAGACCTTTGACGAGTCCCCGTATCGGGTGGATAGCGAGATAACCGAGGAGCAGCTGGAGACTTTGCTGGCACGGTCTCAGTATCACCGTGCCCGTGAGCGGGCGCTGTATCTTTTGGGTCTGCGGGATTATGCCTGCCGTGAGCTGGAGCAAAAACTGCTCACCGAGGCCACTCCGGAGATTGCCGCCGCGGTGGTGGCCCGCCTGCAGGAGGTGGGTCTGCTGGACGACGAGCAGTATGCCGCCCGTCTGGCGCGCCATCTGTCCGAGTATAAGCAGTATCCCCGCCGTCGGGTGGAGCAGGAGCTTTGCCGCCGCGGGGTGGATCCACTGACCGCCCGCACGGCGGCAGAAGCGCTGGACAGCGAGGATTTTCAACAGGCACTTGCACTTTTGGAGAAAAAATATTATAATAAACTGAAAACTCCCGATGAGCGCCAGCGGGTTACCGCCGCGCTGGCCCGCCGTGGGTTTACCTATACAGCGATCCGCCGCGCGATGGATGCCTTCGGCGCGGATATGGAGGAAGAGGACCAATGGCAATAAAAGTAGGAATGGTGTCCCTTGGATGCCCGAAAAATCAGATGGATGCCGAATTGATGCTGGACAAATTAGAGGCCGCCGGATTTGAGATCACCGCCGAGAGCGGTCTGGCGCAGGTGGTGATCGTCAATACCTGCGGATTCATTGCGGATGCCAAGCAGGAGTCTATTGAGAATATTCTGGAATTTGCTCAGTTGAAGAAGGAAAAGCAGATTCAGAAGATCATTGTCACCGGCTGCTTGGCGCAGCGGTATCAGCAGGAGCTGGCGGATGAGATCCCGGAGTGTGACGGCGTCATCGGTCTAGGTGCCAATGACGATATCGTCCAGGTGGTTCAGCGCGTGATGGAGGGGGAGACGGTGCGTTCCTTCCCCTCCCGTGACAGCTGGTGTCTGGACGGCGACCGCCTGCAGACCACCCCCCACTTTTTTGCCTATCTGCGCATTGCCGACGGCTGTAATAACCGTTGCACCTATTGTGCGATCCCCGGCATTCGGGGTAATCTGCGCAGCCGCCGTATGGAGGATATCGTCGCCGAGGCGGAAAAGCTGGTGGCGGACGGTGTGCGGGAATTGGTGCTGGTGGCGCAGGATACCACCGTTTACGGACAGGATCTTTACGGCGAAAGCTGCCTGCCCCAGCTGCTGACCGCCCTGTGTCAGATTGAGGATCTGCGCTGGATCCGCCTGCTGTATTGCTATCCGGAGCACATCACCGACGATCTGCTCACCGTGATGGCGCAGGAGGACAAGGTGCTGCCCTATATGGACATTCCCCTCCAGCACGCCAGCGGTGCGGTGCTTAAGCGGATGAACCGCCCCGGCAATCGGGAGAGTCTGCTGGAGCTGATCGGCCGCATCCGTCAGCGGGTGCCGGAGATCACCCTACGCACCACCGTGATGGTGGGCTTCCCCGGCGAGACCGAGGCGGATTTTGAGGAATTGTGCTCCTTTATTCAGGAGGCCAAGTTCCAGCGCCTGGGCTGCTTCGCCTTCTCACCGGAGGAGGATACCCCCGCCTACAACCTGCCGGATCAGCTGGAGGATGCCGTGAAGTATCGCCGCCGTGATATCGTGATGGAGGAGCAGAGCCGCATCTCCGATGCGTATAATGAGCAGATGATCGGCAGGACCGTGACCGTGCTGGTGGAGAGTTTTGACAAGTATGCCGAGTGCTGGTTTGGTCGCACACCGGGGGATGCCCCCGACATCGACGGCAAGGTGTTCTTTGCCGCCACCCGCCCCATACAGCCCGGCGATTTCGTACAGGTGACCGTTACCGATACCATGGACTGGGATTTGATAGGAGAGATGAGCGAATGAATTTACCGAATAAACTGACCCTGATCCGTTGCATACTGACCCCCGTTTTTATGGCGCTGATGCTGATGCACTTCCCCTTCCATTACGGCGCCGCTCTGTTGGTGTTTATTATTGCCTCCCTCACCGATATGTGGGATGGTCAGATTGCCCGTAAGCGGGGTCTGATCACCAATCTGGGCAAGTTTCTGGATCCTCTGGCGGATAAGGCGCTGACCACCGCCGCCTTCATCGGTTTTTTGGCGGTGGTGCCCAGCCGCAGTATGCCTTGGGCGCTGATGCTGATTATGACCCGTGAGTTTATGGTCACCTCGGTGCGTCTGCTGGCGGCCAAGGATGGCGTGGTGGTTGCCGCCTCCTTTGCGGGCAAGCTAAAGACGGTGATGCAGATGGTGTCCATCATCTATATGCTCGCCCTGCTGCAGGCCATGCAGTTCCCCGTTCTGACCGCCATCCCCGGCTTTGTGAAGTGGGGCGGCCGTCTGGGTATGGTGTTGATTTGGGTATCGGTGATCGCTACGGTGGTGTCCGGCATCCAGTACGTATGGGAATTGCGCCGTTATTTCAAGGAATCCTAAAAAAACAGTAGACAAATCGGAAATTCTGTATATAATGTTAGTATACATAACGGAAAAGCAATGGATGGGAGAAGTACCCGAACACGGCGCAGCAGAGAGGGACCGCCTTGGCTGAAAGCGATCTCGGCGCACGACCCGGTGAAATGCACCCATCCGCTCTGTCGGGGAACGGCTATGCTCAGTATCCGGCGGCGGGTGTCCCCGTTATCGGACCGGGCTCTGTTAGGGGCCTATGAGTGAATGACGGAGTGGAACCGTGGGTAGATGCTCACCTCCGTTGCCCTTGCGTGGGGCAACGGAGGTGTTTTTTATTACCGTGCTGCCCACCCCGTTTCGTCGGCCACCTGTACGAAAGGAGAGATGGTCTTGCTGAGCAAAATGAGAGAAGACATCGCCACCATTCGGGAACGGGATCCTGCTTCCCGCTCGAATTTCGAGGCGTGGGCGCTGTACAACGGCTATAAGGCGTTGCGTGCCCATCGGCGTGCCAACTGGCTGCATCGCCACGGGCTGTTTTTCTTGGCCCGCTGGGTGTCCCAGCGCTGTGTGCGCCGCACCGGCATTGAGATTCACCCCGCCGCCACCATCGGCCGCCGCTTTTTCATCGACCACGGCACCGGCGTGGTGATTGGTGAAACCACCGAGATCGGTGACGATTGCACCATCTATCAGGGTGTCACCCTCGGCGGTACGGGTAAGGATACCGGCAAGCGGCATCCCACGCTGGGCAATAACGTGATGGTGGGCAGCGGTGCCAAGGTGCTGGGCCCCATCACCATTGGAAATAACGTTCGCATTGCCGCCGGCGCGGTGGTGCTGACCGATATCCCCGACAACTGCACCGCCGTGGGCATCCCCGCCCGTGTGGTGCGGCGGGATGGGGAAAAGGTGCAGGATCTGGATCAGATCCACATCCCCGATCCGGTGGCGCAGGAATTGCGTCGGCTGGAGGAGCGCATCGCCGCATTGGAACAGAATGACGAAAGCATAGGAGGATAAGCAATATGCGTGTATTTAATACCATGACCCGGCAGAAGGAAGAACTGATCCCCATTGAGGAGGGCAAGATCCGGCTGTATGCCTGCGGCCCCACCGTGTACAATTTCATCCACATCGGCAACGCCCGCCCGCTGGTGGTGTTCGATACCCTGCGCCGCTATCTGGAGTGGCGGGGCTATGACGTGAATTTCGTCCAGAACTTCACCGACATTGACGATAAGATCATCCGCCGTGCCAACGAAGAGGGCATCACCTATCAGGAGGTGGCGGAGAAATACATTGCCGAGTTCTGGACCGATGCCAAGGGCTTGGGTGTCCGTGAGGCCACCACCCACCCCAAGGCCACCGAGAACATCGACACCATCATCGATATCGTTTCCCGTCTGGTGGAGCGGGGCTATGCCTACCGTGCCGAGAACGGTGACGTCTATTTCCGCACCCGTCGGTTTGACGAGTACGGCAAGTTGTCCCATCAGCCCATTGACGATCTGGAGTCCGGCGCCCGCATTGCCGTGGGCGACGTGAAGGAGGATCCCCTGGACTTCGCCCTGTGGAAGGCGGCGAAGCCCGGCGAGCCCAGCTGGCCCTCCCCTTGGAGCGACGGCCGCCCCGGCTGGCACATTGAATGCTCGGCCATGGCCCGCCGCTATTTGGGCGAGAGCATTGATATCCACGGCGGCGGACAGGATCTGATCTTCCCCCACCACGAGAATGAGATCGCCCAGAGCGAGTGCTGCAACGGCATGCCCTTTGCCCGCTACTGGATGCACAACGGCTATATCAACGTGGACAACAAGAAAATGTCCAAGTCCCTGAACAATTTCTTCACCGTCCGTGACGTGGCCAAGGCCTACGGCTATGAGGCGATCCGCTTCTTCCTGATCTCCTCCTCCTACCGTATGCCCATCAACTACAACACTGAGATCATCCAGCAGGGCATGAATGCGCTGGATCGGTTATATAATTGTAAGAACGGTATCGCCTTTGCCTTGGGCAATGCGCCCTCCGGTGCGGCGGACGCCGCCTTTGCCGCAAAGGTGGAGGCGCGCCGTAACCAGTTTATCGCCGCTATGGACGATGATCTGAACACCGCCGACGGCATCGCCGCTTTGTTCGAGCTGGTGAAGGATATCAACGTGATGCTGGCCGATGGCACCGCCACCAAGGAGACCATCCTGTGTGGCAAGGCGCTGTTTGACGAATTGACCGACGTGCTGGGCTTCTGCTATGAGCGGGGTCAGGTCGGCGACGATGAAGAGAGCCGCGAGATCGAGGAGCTTATCGCCGCCCGTACCGCCGCCCGTAAGGAGAAGAATTGGGCCGAGGCGGATCGCATCCGTGACGAGCTGACCGCCCGTGGCATCGTGCTGGAGGATACCCCCCAGGGTGTCAAATGGCACAAGGCGTAAGGTGAGTATTATGACCGAAAACGAAAAGGCACTGCAACAGCATTTTGACTGGGCGGGCAAGCTGGAGATCACCTCCCGGGCACCGGTGCGGGATGCCGCCGATCTGGCGGTAGCCTACACCCCGGGTGTGGCACAGCCCTGCCTTGCTATTCGGGATAATCCCGAGCTGTCCTTCTCTCTGACCCGCCGTTGGAATACGGTGGCGGTGGTCACCGACGGTACCGCCGTGCTGGGTCTGGGGGATATCGGCCCCGAGGCGGGTATGCCGGTGATGGAGGGCAAGTGCGTGCTGTTCAAGGAGTTTGCCGGAGTGGATGCGTTCCCTCTGTGCATTAAATCCAAGGACGTGGACGAGATCGTCCGTACCGTCTATTTGTTGTCCGGTTCCTTTGGCGGTATCAATTTGGAGGATGTTGCCGCCCCCCGCTGCTTTGAGATTGAGCGGCGGCTGAAAGAATTGTGTGAGATTCCCGTATTTCACGATGACCAGCACGGCACCGCCATTGTGGTGGGTGCCGCCCTGCTCAATGCCCTGCGGGTGGTGGGCAAGGATCTCGCCGCCGTGCGGGTGGTGATCAACGGTGCCGGCTCGGCGGGCATCGCCATCGCCGAGCATCTGTTGCGGTTGGGTGTCACCGATCTGACCCTGTGCGATATCGGCGGCATTCTTACCCGCACCGCCACCTACGATAATCCCGCCCATAATGCCATTGCCGCCCGCACCAATGCGGCCTGCCGCACCGGCACGCTGGCGGATGCCATGGTGGGTGCAGACGTGTTTATCGGCGTATCCGCCCCTAACGTCGTGACCCCCGCTATGGTGGGACGGATGGCTCCTGATGCCATCGTGTTTCCCATGGCTAACCCCGTGCCGGAGATCACCCCCGATGCCGCCAAAGAGGGCGGTGCCGCCGTGGTGGGCACCGGTCGGTCGGATTATCCCAACCAGATCAATAACGTGCTGGCGTTCCCCGGTATTTTCCGTGGAGCGCTGGATGTCCGCGCCGGCGATATCAATGATGAGATGAAGCTGGCCGCCAGTTTGGCCATTGCCGGTCTGGTAGTGGCCGAGGAGCTGTCTGCCGACTATATCCTGCCCCGTGCCTTTGACCCCCGTGTGGGTCCTGCGGTGGCGGCGGCGGTGGCGCAGGCGGCGCGGGAGAGCGGCGTGGCACGCAAGTGAGGGAATGCAACTGAAGGAGAACGAGAATGAACATCCTCAACGTGATTATGATCGGCATCGGTCTGGCGATGGATGCCGCCGCAGTATCCCTGTGTAAGGGGTTGGCGGTAGGACGGGCCAAGCTGCGCCACTGCCTGATCGCCGGTGCCTATTTCGGCGTGTTTCAGGGGTTGATGCCTGCCATCGGCTACGCCCTGGGGCGCACCTTTGCGGAGTTTATCAATGCCTTTGATCATTGGGTTGCCTTTGCTCTGTTGGCGCTTATCGGTGTCAATATGCTGCGGGAATCCTTTGGGGAGGAGGAGTGCCAGTCCTGCTCCTTTGCCCCGATGGTGATGCTGCCTATGGCGGTGGCCACCAGCATTGATGCGCTGGCAGTGGGTGTCACCTTCTCCTTTGATATGAGCTGGCTTCAGCTGCTGGTGGCGGTGGCCATGATTGCGGTCATCACCTGCGTCATCTCTGCGGTGGCGGTGCGGCTGGGCAGTCTGCTGGGCGCCCGCTATGGCAAGCTGGCGGAGCGGGCAGGCGGCTGTGTTCTGGTTTTGATGGGCCTTAAGATTCTTTTGGAGGGCCTTGCCATTCTGTGATTATTGAAAAAAGCAGCCGTTCTTTTATAGGACGGCTGCTTGTTCGTTTTACGCAATGATTCTTGCCCACGTTGCATCGTGCCCGTAGGGGCGGACATCCTCGACCGCCCAAGAGCCTCCCTCCTTGAGGGAGGTGGATTTTCGCCGTAGGCGAAAAGACGGAGGGAGTTATACACACCAAAAGCCACCCATTTTCGGGTGGCTTTCACTTTTTTGGGGATAGCCCCAAAATATAATCGGTGGTAGTGTGGTAGAGCTTTGCTAAGCGAATGAGCACATCGGTGGGAATATCCCGCAATCCTCGCTCATAGCGGCTGTACTGGGGTTGCTTCATCTGCAGGTAGTCTGCCACCTGTTGTTGGGACAGATCGTGATCCTCTCGCAGATCCCGTAATCGGGGATAAAAATTGTCCATTTCGCTACCTCCATAACCATTCGGTATTGACATCCTATCATATCGTGTGATAAAATATGGTAAAATATAACCGTACAGTTATAAAAGGGAGGATAAAAATGAAAAAAGCAGTATCACTTATTTTAGCCATCATTATGGTATTGACCCTTGCCGCGTGCGGCGAGAAAGAACCAGAGAAGAAACCGGGTGAAGTTCGGTGGCCGAATACAGAACTGGTCAACAGATTGCCGGTTCCTGAATCCTTATCCGGCAAGGTGTTATGGGAAAGTTCGGAGGATTTTAGTGTTGAATTGATTAATATATCACAGGAACAATACGAAGAGTATGTGAATGCCTGTATGGATAAAGGTTTTACGGTGGATTATTACAGAGACGAAGAAGATTTTTGGGCATTAGATGCTGAGGGATACGATTTGTCAGTTGATTATGATGCCGACATGTTGGTTATGGGAATTTCTATTGATATTCCGGACGAGGAAGGCGAAGATACACAAGAAGATCCGGATACAACAACGACAACCACCACAACTACTGCGAAAACCACCACCACTGCTACCAAATCGGATAGTATTAGCTCTGATTTCAAGGCGGCAATGGATGCTTATGAAGCATTTATGAACAAGTACGTAGACTTTATGAAAAAGTATCAATCCAATCCTACCGATTTGGGCTTATTGGCAGACTATGCCACCTATATGAGCGACTACGCAAAATTCTGTGATGATTTTGCTAAGTGGGAGGACGAAGAACTGAATACGGCGGAACTGGCTTATTACGTGGACGTACAGTCCAGAGTAACGAAAAAGCTGTTAGAAGTAGCAGGTTGACGAAAAAAGCACCGAACAGACCCGTTCTGTTCGGTGCTTTTTCATCTTGATTTCCCGTTCCCTTTCTGTTACACTATACAAGTATGCGCGCCTGCGGGTGCGCCCCCATATTACCCCCTGTAGGAGGATAACGCTATGATTACTGTTTCTGATTTGGGCATTAATTTCAGCGGTCAGGATCTGTTTAAGCACGTGGATCTGAAATTCGTCCCCGGCAACTGCTACGGCGTCATCGGCGCCAACGGCGCGGGCAAGTCCACCTTCCTGCGTATTCTGTCCGGCGATCTGGATCCCACCTCCGGCGAGGTGATCATTGACAAGCGCACCCGTATGTCGGTGCTTAAGCAGGATCACTATGCCTATGACGATCAGACCGTGCTGGATACCATCATTCAGGGCAACCCCCGTCTGTTCGAGATCATGCAGCAGAAGGACGCTCTGTATGCCAAAGAGGATTTCACCGACGAGGATGGCGAGCTGGCCGCCCAGCTGGAGGGCGAGTTTGCCGAGATGAACGGCTGGGAGGCGGAGACCGAGGCCGGTCAGATCCTGCAGGGTCTGGGCCTGGACGACAGCCTGTTGTACAGCGTGATGTCCACCCTGGGCGATAAGCAGAAGGTGAAGATCCTGCTGGCCCGTGCCCTGTTCGGTCATCCTGATATCATCCTGCTGGACGAGCCTACCAACCACTTGGACATTGACTCCATTCGTTGGCTGGAGGATTTTCTGATGGATTACGACGGCACCGTCATCGTGGTGTCCCACGACCGTCACTTCCTCAATAACGTCTGCACCCACATCGTGGACGTGGACTACAACAAGATCAAGATCTACGTGGGCAACTACGATTTCTGGTACGAGTCCAGCCAGCTGATCCAGAAGATCATGCGGGAGCAGAGCAAGAAGAACGAGGAGAAGATCAAAGAGCTGCAGGCCTTTATCCAGCGCTTCTCTGCCAACAAGTCCAAGTCCCGTCAGGCTACCTCCCGCCGCAAGCTGCTGGATAAGCTGACGGTGGAGGAGATGCCCGCCTCCAGCCGCCGCTATCCCTACGTTGGCTTCCAGATGGACCGTGAGGCCGGCAAGGAGATTTTGGCAGTGGAGGATATCACCAAGACCATCGACGGTGTCAAGGTGCTGGACAAGATCTCCTTCCGCATCAACAAGGGGGACAAGGTTGCCTTTGTGGGTCAGGATGAGATCGCCACCACCACCCTGTTCAAGATTTTGGCAGGGGAGATGGAGCCGGACAGCGGCTCTTACAAGTGGGGCGGCACCACCAGCCTGTCCTACTTCCCCAAGGATAATTCCGCCTACTTCGACGGTGTGGATCTACCGCTGATCCAGTGGCTGAACCAGTATTCTCAGGATAACACCGAGACCTATCTGCGCGGCTTTTTGGGCAAGATGCTGTTCTCCGGCGACGATGTGCTCAAGCCGGTGAAGGTGCTCTCCGGTGGCGAAAAGGTGCGGTGTATGCTGTCCCGTATGATGATGTACGGCTCCAACGTGCTGATGCTGGATCAGCCCACCAACCACTTGGATTTGGAGTCCATCACCGCGGTCAACGATGGCCTGACCAACTTTGGCGGCAACGTGCTGTTCTCCTCCTATGACCACCAGTTCATTCAGACGGTGGCGGATCGCATTATGGAGATCAAGGATGGCAAGCTGATCGATAAGATGATGACCTACGACGATTATATCGAGTGGAAATCCCAGAACGGCATCAAATAAGAATGTATCAAAAAACCGCTACCCGTCAGGGTAGCGGTTTTTTGATGTTTCGTACTTGCGGAAATCGTGCTTGTAGGGGCGGGCGTCCTCGACCGCCCGTAAGACTCCCTCTTGAGGGAGGTGGCAAAAATATTCGATTTTTGACGGAAGGAGTTAATTTCTCATTGCCCATTGCTCATTCCTAATTGTTTATTTCACCACAGCCACGTTATCCTCGCCCAAAATCTGTTTGAGCGTAGCAATCAGCGCCGCGGTGGGGGTCACGCACCATTCTTTGGGCGCCTTGACCAACCGTCCGCTATCCGTAAAACGGATATACACCGGCAGGGTGCCGGGTGCGGTGGTTACGGCATTGTAAGCGCTTTCAAACTGGGCACATTGCTCGCATTTCAGCCGCAGATACAGCCCCGCGCGGGGGGCGGGGGTGGTCGGCTGCTGCGGTGCTTCTTGGGGCATGGGGGGTGCCTGCTCCGGCACCGCCTCGATGCGCTCACACAGTAATTTCGGCTCTTTTTCCTCTTGGATATCCAGCCGTCCGGTGACCAGAATCACCTGCCCGGGCTGCAGCATCTCCTCGTATTGCGCCAGCGTTTTGGGGAATATCACCGCCTCCATAGCGCCGTAGAGATCCTCCAGTTGGGCATAGGCCATTTTCGCACCGCTCTTGGTGTTCTGCATTCGCAGGGCGCCCACCATACACAGCAGACGTATGGTGGAGCCGTCCTTATACCGTTCGCCGCCCTCTTCGGCGGCCTCCAGTATGCGGTCGATGCGGTGCGCCCGCAGGGGCTTATAGTGCTCCTTATAGGGGGTCAGGGGATGTCCCGTCAGGTACAGTCCCGTGGCCTCCTTTTCCATCTGCAGCAGCTGGGCATAGGGCAGCTCCGGTACGTCGGGGGGCGTGATGGGGGTATCTCCGGCGGCCTCCGCCGCATCAAAGAAGCCCACTTGCCCGTCCACGGCATAGCGGCTCTGGTTGTCCAGCTGATCCATCACCAGGGGTGCCATTTGCAGCATCTGGCGGCGGTTCAGCCCCAGTCCGTCCAAAGCGCCGCAGCGGATCAGGCTATCCAGCCCCAGTCGATTGAATTCCCGATGGGCGCTCAGCCGTTTGCAGAAGCTGTAATAGCCGGTGTAGGGGCCGTTGTTCTCCCGTTCGGCCACCATCACGTCCACAAAGCCGCGTCCGATGTTTTTCACCGCCAGCAGGCCGAAGCGGATATGGTTGCCCACCACCATAAAGTCGGCGTCCGATTCGTTCACCGAGGGGGGGAGTACGGGGATGCCCATCCGCTCACATTCACGGATATAGGTGACCACCTTACTGCTGCCGAACACGCTGGTCAGCAGGGCAGCCATATATTCGTTGGGATGCAGGCACTTGAGATAGGCGGTCTGATAGGCCACCAGCGCATAGGCGGCGGCGTGGGATTTGTTGAAGGCATAGGAGGCGAAGGAGGCCATCTCGTCAAAAATGTGGTTGGCGGTGGCGGCGGGGACACCCCGACGGACACAGCCCTCCACCACCACCTGACCGTTTTCGGTCAGGCCGTTGATGAAGATCTCACGCTCCTGCTCCATCACGTCGTGTTTTTTCTTGGCCATGGCACGGCGCACCACGTCGGCACGGCCGAAGGAATAGCCCGCCAGCGCCTGTAGCACCTGCATCACCTGCTCCTGATATACGATACAGCCGTAGGTGACCCGCAGGATGGGCTCCAGTAGGGGGTGGGCATACTTGACCTGCCCCGGCTTACGGCTGTTGGCAATGTAGCGGGGGATGGAGTCCATAGGCCCGGGGCGGTACAGAGAGATCACCGCAATCAGATCCTCAAAGCGGGTGGGACGTAGCTGCATCAGCACCCGCTTCAGGCCGCCGGATTCCATCTGGAATACGCCGTCGGATTGGCCTGCGGACAGCATCTGATACACCCGCGCATCGTCCAGCGGAATATCCGCCACATGGAAATCGGGGTGATGCTTTTGAATCATTTTCTCCGCATCGGCGATCACCGTCAGGTTGCGCAGGCCGAGAAAATCCATTTTCAGCACACCCAGCTCCTCCAGATTGTGCATGGGGTACTGGGTGGCGACGGCATCGTGGTTCATACACAGGGGCACGTATTCACTCACCGGCTTGGGGGCGATCACCACACCGGCGGCATGGGTGGAGGCATTGCGGGGCATTCCCTCCACCTTCTGTGCCATATCGATCAGTTCCTTCACCTGCGGGTCGCTGTCCCGCAACTCGCGGAGCTTTTCACTCTCGTTCAGCGCCCGTTCCAGCGTCATATTGATGGCAAAGGGGATCAGCTTAGACACCTTATCCCCCACGGCATAGGGCAAACCCATCACACGGGCCACGTCCCGCACGGCGGCCTTGGCGGCCATGGTGCCGAAGGTGATGATCTGCGCCACCCGATCAGCGCCGTATTTGCCGATGACGTAGTCGATGACCTGCTGCCGCTTTTCGGTGCAGAAGTCCACGTCAAAATCGGGCATACTCACCCGCTCGGGGTTGAGGAATCGCTCAAACAGCAGATCGTATTTCAGGGGGTCGATGAGGGTGATGCCCATACAATAGGCACACAGACTGCCGGCGCCGGAGCCACGTCCGGGGCCGACGGGGATATCGTGGGTGCGGGCATAGTTCACGTAGTCCGCCACGATGAGATAATAATCTGCATAGCCCATACGGCGGATGACGGATAATTCATATTCCAGACGGTCGGTGACCGTTTTGTCGGGGTTGTCACCGTACAGACGGCGCATGCCCTGCCGACACAGCTGCTCCAGATAGGCGTCGCTGTCCCCGCCGGGGCTGTCAAAGGCGGGTAGCTTGATCTGTCCGAATTGTAGCTCCACCCTACAGCGCTCTGCGATGCGGGCGGTGTTTTCCAGTGCCTCGGGCAGGGTGGGGAACAGGGCCGCCATCTCCTCGGCAGATTTCAGATAGAATTCTTCGGTTTCAAAGTTCAGGGGGCTGGGATCGTCCAGGGTGGTGGCGGTCTGGATGCAGGTGAGCACCTGCTGCATCTTGGCATCCTCTTTGCGGATGTAATGCACGTCGTTGGTGCACACCAGGGGGATGTTCATCTCCCGTGCCAGCCGTGTCAGAGCGCCGTTGACCTCTTTCTGCTCCGCCATGCCATGATCCTGCAGTTCCAGATAGAAGTTGCCCTCTCCAAAGGTGGCGGCGTACCATTGCACCAGCCGCCGCGCCTGCCCGAAGTCGGAGCGGGCGATGGCGTGGGGAATCTCGCCGGCTAAGCAGGCCGACAGAGCGATGAGTCCCTCGTGGTGCTGCTCCAGCAGCTTGTGATCCACGCGGGGCTTGATGTAAAAGCCGTCCACCCAGGCGGTGGATACCAGCTTCAGCAGGTTTTGATAGCCCACCTCGTTTTCGCACAGCAGCACCAGATGGTGGTATTCGCTGTCGGGGCCGTGCACCTTATCGGTGAGCCCACGGGCGGCCACGTATACCTCGCACCCGAGGATGGGGCGGATTCCCTGCTTATGGCATTCTTTATAGAAATCAATGACTCCGTACATGGCGCCGTGGTCGGTGATGGCCAGGGCGGTCTGCCCCAATTCCTTGGCACGGGCCACCAGCGCCGGGATACGGCAGGCGCCGTCCAGCAGGGAGTATTCGGTATGTACGTGTAGATGCACAAAATGATCCATAGTCAGCGCCTCCTTTCTTCAGAAAGGCCGATTTTCACGCTGTCGGCGTTAAAATGCGCGCCAATACATACCGTATTGGCTGTGCTCTTGCCTTGACAGCGCAAAAATCCTCTCTTTCTGTGGCTGTTTACTCCAAATTTTCCGCAAATTGGATGATGCGTTGCAGACGATGGTTGACTCCACTGCGGGAGAGGGGCGGATCCATGGCGGCGCCCAGATCCCGCAGGGACATATCCGGATTTTCCAGCCGTAGGCGGGCCACGGTTTGCAGCTCCTCCGGCAGGGCGGCCAGACCGCAGGTGGCCTCGATGCGGGCCAGCGCATCGGTCTGCGCCACGGCGGCCTGCACCGTCTTGTCCAGATTGGCGTTTTCAAAATTCAGGCGGCGGTTGGTATCGTTACGGATGCTCTTGACCATTTTGACACCCATCAGCTCCAGAGAAGCCTTGGTGGCACCCAAAAAAGTCAGGCAATCCTCAATGCGCTCACTCTCTTTGATGTATACGATATAGGAGCCGCCGCGGGTGGCGGTTTTCGCCGGGAAATCCCATTCCCGCAGCAGGGCGGCGATATCACGGCTGAGATTGTAGTGGGGCACCGCAAACTCCAGATGATAATCGTGTTCCGGATCGGTGACCGCCCCGCAGACCAGAAAGGCGCCCCGCAGATAGGCACGGGCGCAGGCCTCGCATTCTAAATTGGCACGGTTGAGCCGCAGGGATACCTCGCTGCCGCTATGACCAAAGCGTTCCAGCAGTGCTTGCCGCTGGGCAGGGTCCTCAATGCTGCTCTGGTGAAGGGTGGTACGGCGGCGCAGCTCCTGCCGCTGCGGGCGGGGGATGCCGCCGATGCGGGACACCAGACGCTCGTATACGTCCGCCACCGCCTCCTGCTCGGTCTGCAGAGAGATCTCTGCGGGGGTAAAGGCGTGACCGCATTCCAGCATTCCATAGGCTTGGGCGGTGCGGCAGCACAGCTTGTCCGGTGTGGCGGCGGCGATTTCTTTTTTGGCTTCGGATGAAAAGGACATGGCTGTGCCTCCTTTCTTTCGTTTCAGGGTGGGGATTATTCCCGGCCGATATCCCGGTGATACACCAGAATCTGTCCGTCGGTCATCTCCTTGAGGGCATCGGCCAGCCGATTGGCCATGGTCACCGAGCGGTGCTTGCCGCCGGTGCAGCCGATGGCGATCACCAGCTGACTGCGGCCCTCTTTTTTATACAGGGGGATGGTATGCCCCAGTAGGGCGCAAATGTGCTTCAGATAGGCGGCGGCATCGGGGTTGTCCATCACGTAGTCCTGCACCGCCGGATCCATACCCGTCAGGGGACGCAGCTCCGGCACGTAAAAGGGGTTGGGCAGACACCGCATATCCAGCATAATATCCGCCTCGGCGGGGAAGCCGTACTTATAGCCGAAGGACAGCACTTGCACCGTCATGGCCATCTCCGGCCGCACCGCAAACAGGTTTGCCAGACGGCTTTTTAGCTGGGCGGCGGTGAGGTGGGTGGTATCGATGCGGTAGTCCGCCATCTCGTACAGCGGTGCCAGCAGCTGCCGCTCCATCTGCAGTGCCTGCTCGATAGGGCGCCCCTCTTCGGCAAGAGGGTGGCTGCGGCGGGTCTCTTTATAGCGGCGGCGCAGGGCCTCGTTGCTGCAATCCAGAAACAGAACGTGACAGCATTCCACCGCCTCGGTCAGGGCGGGGAGCACCGCCTGCAATTCTTCAAACAGCATACCGGAGCGCACGTCGGTCACCAGAGCCACCCGATTCAGATCCTGGCTGCTCTGGCGGCACAGCTGTAAAAAGGGTACCATCAGCGCCGGCGGCATATTGTCCACGCAATAGTACCCCACGTCCTCCAGTGCCTTGCTGGCCTGGGATTTACCTGCGCCGGACATTCCGGTGACGATCATCAGCTCCATAGATGCTTTCCTCTCTGTTAAAACTCTCCGATAAAACGGACCTCGGGCTCTAATAGAACCCCGTCCTTTTCCATAATCTTGGTCTGCACCTGCCGACACAGTTCCAGCATATCGGCGGCGGTGGCGGCACCACGGTTGATCACAAAGCCGGCGTGTTTTTCGCTGACCTGGGCATCTCCCACGGAGAAGCCCTTCAGCCCCGCCTGTTCAATGAGCGCACCGGCAAAATATCCCTCGGGTCGCTTGAAAAAGCTGCCGGCGCTGGGATATTCCAGCGGCTGCTTTTCGCGGCGGCGTCCCAGCAGGTCTTTCATTTCACTCCAGATGGTGTTCTTGTCCCCCGGCTTCAGCTGCAGGGTGGCACCGGTGACGATGAGATCCTTTTCCATCAGGGCAGAGTGGCGATAGCCCATATCCAGTTCTTCCGCCGGCAGAAAGCCGGTCTCGCCGTTGGGAGTAATGCAGTGAGCCAGCATAACCACGTCCGCCATACAGCCGCCGTAGGCGCCGGCGTTCATATACACCGCGCCGCCCACCGTACCGGGGATGCCGAAGGCAAACTCCAGTCCGGACAGACCGTGGTCGCGCGCAAACAGGCACAGCCGTTGCAGGCTCATACCGGCGGGGGCATAGATCACACCCTCGCCCAATTCAGGCTGTAATACGGGGGTGGCATCCCGCTCCGCCAGCCGCAGTACCGCGCCGCGGATGCCCTTATCTCCCACCAGCAGGTTCGAGCCGTTGCCGATGAACAGATAGGGGATGTTCTCCTGTTTACACAGACGCAGGATCTCTGCGGCAGCGGTGCCGTCCGGCAGGTCGATCAGCAGGTCGGCGGGCCCTCCGATCTTAAAGGTGGTGTGAGCGGCCATGGGGGCGTTTTCGGTTATTGTACACCCCAGAGCGGTGGCTGTATGTTTCAGGTGTTGATAATCCATGGTGTCAACTCCTCGGGTGGAATCATCAGAATTTTTCCCATTCTTCCTTCAGATCGCCGGGCAGACCGGTCTCCTCCGCCATCCCCAGCTTGTGTAGCAGCTCCTGGGCGGCGTTGTAGCCCATCTTCTTCTGGCGGTTGACCATCGCCGCACCCTCGATGATGATGGCGAGGTTTCGTCCGGGAGAAACGGGGATGGTGATGCTGGGCACCTCAATGCCCAAAATATTGATGGTTTCCCCATCCAGACCCATGCGGTCGTAGTTTTTGCCCTGCTCCCAGGGCTCCATCTGGATGGCCATATTGATCTTTTCGGTGTTCTTGACCGAGCCGATACCGTACATACGGCGCACGTTCACGATGCCGATGCCCCGCAATTCCACAAAGTGGCGGATGTTATCGGGGGAGGAGCCCACCAGCGTCTTGGCGGACACACGGCGGATCTCCACCGCATCGTCGGCAATCAGACGGTGACCGCGCTTGATCAGCTCAATGGCGGTCTCACTCTTACCGATGCCGCTGTCGCCCAGCAGCAACACACCCTCGCCGTACACCTCCACCAGCACACCGTGGCGGGTGATGCGGGGGGCCAGCTGCACGTTTAAGAAGGAGATCAGCGCCGCCATCAGCTGCGAGGTGGAATCCTTGCTCCGCAGCAGGGGCACCTGATGCTTTTCGCAGGCCTCCAGCAGCTCCGGCAGGATAGGCAGATCGCGGGTGACGATCACGGCGGGGGGATTGGTGCCCACCAGTTCGTCAATATGGGTCTGGCGCAGATCGTGGGGCAGGTTTTCCAGAAAACCGTGCTCGTTTTTGCCCAAGATCTGCAGACGATCGCTGTCAAAATAATCCAGATACCCGCTGAGAGCCAGACCGGGACGGTTCACGTCCGGCGAGCTGACCAGCCGCTCCTCGGCGGGGGAGGGCATATAGATGACCTCCAGCGTGCTTTCCTTGATGATGGCGGACAGCGGTACAGTATATGTTTGCTTTGCCATAGTGATACCTCCTGAGGGTAGAATAGGGCATATTATAATTAATTCTATTCTATCATAAGATGCACAAAAAGCAAAGGAAAAATTATAAAAAACAAAAAAAGGCGGGTAAGCCGTGGGCTCACCCGTCTTTTGCCTGTTTATGTATAACTGTATTCCACCTTGATGACTGCGTAGAGCTTGGGGTCGGCGGCGTGCACCGCCTCCCGCATACGGGCGGCGATGGCCTCAGGGTTTTTCTCCTGATGGGGCATTACCAGGTCGAACAGCAGGTTGGTGTGGGTCTCGCCCGCCACCACCCGAAAATCGTGGAGGGTCAGCCGCTCGTCCACGGCGTTCATCAGGCCGATGGTCATTTCCTTCAGCCGCAGGGTCTCGGGATTATCGGTATCCACGGGATCCATATGGATGCAGGAGAGGATGTTGTATTTCTCCATCAGTTCCATCTCGATGTTATCAATCACGTCGTGGCTCTTGCTGATGGGCTGATCCTCCGGCACCTCGGCGTGGAGGGATACGATGGTGCGGCCGGGGCCGTAATCGTGGACGATCAGGTCGTGGATACCCACCACCCCGTCATAGGCCATTACCGTGCGCTGAATATCCGCCACCAGCTCCGGATCGGGAGCCTGCCCCAGCAGGGGGGAGACGGTATCCCGAATCACCGTAAAGCCGGACCAGACCACGAACAGCGCCACCGCCATACCCACGTAGCCGTCCAGGGAGAGGTGGGTGAAATACCCCACCACCGAGGAGAGCAGCACCACGGCGGTGCAGATGACGTCGTTGCGGCTGTCGGTGCCGGCGGCTGCCAGAGCGTCCGAGTGGATCTTCCGTCCGATGCGTCCGTTGAACAGCGCCATCCACAGCTTCACACCGATGGATACCGCCAGAATGATCACCGAGATCAGGCTGAAGGATGCCTCGGCGGGGTGCAGGATCTTCTCAAAGGCGGAGGTGGCCAGCTCCACGCCCGCCAGAATGATCAGCACCGCCACGCCCATGGCGGATAGGTATTCCATCCGTCCGTGGCCGAAGGGGTGATCCTTATCGGGGGGCGCCCCCGCCAGCTTAAACCCGATGAGGGTCACCACGGAGGAGCCGGCATCGGAGAGATTGTTAAAGGCGTCGGCGATCATAGCCAGACTGCCGGCGAGCACACCCGCCAACAGCTTCAGGGCGCACAGCAGCGCGTTGCACACGATGCCGGTGATGCCCGCCAGCCGCCCGTAGGCCAGCCGCACCTGAGGATCCTTATCGTTGTCGCCGTCCTTGATAAACCAGCGACACAGAGCACGGGTCAGCACAAACTATCACAGCTTTCTGTTGTAAATTGCGTGGAGGTACTCCGCCACGCCGTCGGCGGTGTTGGCGCCGATAACGCGGTCTGCCACCGCCTTTGCCTCCGGAGAGCCGTTCTCCACACACAGGGCCAGATCCGCCTCGCGGAAGAGGGGGATATCGTTGCGGTTATCGCCAAAGGCCACCATACGGTCGGCACCCACCCGCTGGCACAGACGGCGGGCAGCATAGCCCTTGTCGGCGTCGTCGCGGCAGATCTCCAAGAACCAGTTGTCCTCGTGATAGGTGTCGGCATACAGCACCACACGGATGCCGGGGATGGCTTCCAGCTTGGCGGCCAGCGCCGCCTGCTGGGCGTGGGGGCCCTGACAGCTGAAGAAGATGGCAGGGGTGTTTTTGAGATAGGGGACCCGATGGTAGAAATGGTCAAAGGTGTGTCCCTCCGGGTCGGTGCGGTGGATGAATTTCTCCTCCTCCGGGGTCAACTCGGTGTAGAAGATGTGCACCTCGTTGCCCCGCCGCCGATACAGCTGGGGATGCCGCCCCTCGGCGCGGAATACCTGCAGCACCGCCGATACGGTGGCGGAATGGATATCACAGCTGTGGAGGATGCGGCGACGATACAGGTCGTAGGTCAGCACGCCTCCCAGCATGATCACCGGCACACGGAAACGGATGCGATCCAGATGCACCAGCTGTACGCCGATGGTACCACGGGCGGTGGCGGCGGAGATCATCATACCGCGACTGATCAGGCGATTGACCGTCTCCACCGTATGGTCGGACAGGGTCTGATCGTTTTGCAGCAGGGTGCCGTCCAGATCGGTGATGTATAGGGTACGGCGCCCCCGCTCAATGGCGCGGAACACAAACTGGAAATAGGCGGTACCGTAATGGTGGAAGGAGCGATCCTCCAGCATACCGATCAGTTCCTCGGTGGTTACCCATTTGGCTTGGGCGACCTCCTCTCTTTGCAGACGCAGGGAGGATACGTCGATGTCCCGATAGAGGATCCACAGATCGGTAAAGGAGTTGCGGCGGCGCATCCGTCCGCCGTACACCAGCTCGCCGGGGGCGGTGCGGATGCTCAGCTCCTCAAATAATTCGCGGCGGGCGGCGCTTTCGCTGTCCTCGCCGGCCTGGGCGCTGCCGCTGTTGGCTGCCCACACCCCCGGCATCAGCCGCAGGTCGGGGTTGCGCTGCTGGATCAGCAGCCGTCCCTTGGAATCCACGATCCAGATATGCTCCACCAGGTGGTACATACCGGCCCGTAGGGGCTCGCCCCGTACAATGGTTTTACCGGTCGGATTGCCGTCGGCATCCAACAGATCCCATTTCTCCATAGGGCGCACCTCCTTTCATTATACAAAGTCAAAGATAGATTTATTCTACTCCAACTCAGGGCAAAAGTCCAGTAATTTATCAAAAAAGCAACGTTTTATACAAAAAAGGCCGTTGGCATTGCCAACGTCCCTTGGGGGTCATACGGATCGATTAGTTGAAGTTCAGATCGTTGTATACCTTGGTGCCGTCGGCCTTGACCACCGCCAGCACACAGCCGGTATAATAGTTCTTGCTGTTCCAGTTGCAGGCGGCGATCTCTACGGTGACCTCCTGACCGGCATAGGCCTTCAGCCAGTTGTACTGGTTTGCAGAGGAGCAATACAGGCGCACGGTGGTCTTACCGTCGGTGAGACTGATGTTGGAGTAATAGGTGCTCTCCTCCACCTTGACGGTGGCCTTCATCGTATAGACGCAGGTGGTGTAGTCGGTGGTGATGGGCAGTGCATAGAAGTCCGCCACAGAGATGTTGCCCTTGAAAGCGTCGGTGGGATAGGGGTTATTGCCGTACTGATTCACCTTGACGGTGGCATCCTTCAGGCAGGTCTGGCCATAGTCTTTATCCTTGGTGTTCAGACCACGGGTGGCCTCCAGCACCACGTCGTGACCGATCTCGATGGTATCCATCACGGTGGCAGAGGTCTCCACGGCGATGACGCCGCTCTTATCGATGAGATAGAAGCCGGTCTTGTTCACCAGAGAAGGACCTACGATACCCCGGACGGTCACCTTGTCGCCCACCTTGGCGGCGATGGCCTCTTTCACGGTGGGATAGTTTTGCTCGGTCTTGTTGACGGTAACGTTGATGGTCACCTTGCCGGAGTAGGTCTTGCCGCCGTAGGTGCCGGTGACGGTGATGGTCACCTTGCCGGTGGACAGGCAGTGCAGCACGTTGCCGCTGACGGTGGCTACCTTGGTATCGCTGCTGGCATAGGTCAGCTTGGCACCGCTGAACTTCAGCAGGTCGTTGTCCACCGAGGAGGTCAGCTGCAGGGCGGGGTCGCCGGTATAGGCGGTCAGGAACTGGGGCAGGCCGTAGTATTTCACGGCGAATTCCGCCACGTTCACCGACTTGGGATCGAAGCCCTCGTTCTTGACGTCGATGGGCAGGAAGCGCCAGACACAGCCGGCGGAGGAGGACTTGGCGTTCAGGGCGGTCAGATACACGGTGCAGATCTGGCCGTCAAACTTATCTAACCAGGAGAAGTCGGAGCCGTTGCACTGGGTGTAGACGTAGGAGCCGGTCTGACCGTCCAGATCGTTGATGTAGTAGTTGGTAAAGCCCTTGCCGGGGGCCTTTTTGACCAGAGCGGTCACCTTATAGACCTTGGAGGTGATGTCCTGGCTGACGGGGGTGTCCATGATCTCCTTCACGGTGGCGGAGGGGATTCCCTTCTTGCTGAAATCGGAGACCTTGCCGTCGTTGGAAACGAGGGTGGCCTTTTCGATCTGGTTACAGCCTTTATAGCTGAACTTAGCGGCGTTGGACTGCTCGGTATCCAGCACCCAATAGGCCTTAGAGCCCTTGATGGTGATGGTGTTGCCCACCTTCACGGCGGCGGCAACGGTGCTGTCGTAAACGTAGATGGAGCCGGTACCGTCCACCAGCATCAGACCGGCGGGCTTCATACCGAAGGAATAGGTGATGCGGGCCACCACACCGGATACGTGCAGCTTGGTGCCGGTCTGGGCGGCGCGGGCGCCGGCGATATCGGTGTGCACAAAGCCGTCGGGCTTGACCGTGGTGGTGGGCTTGCTGCCGCCACCACCTGTGGTGGTGCTGTTGCCGGAGCCACCGTTGTTGGTGCCGCCGTTATTGCCGCCGTTGTCGGTATTGTCGGCATCGGAGCTGTCGGGGATGCCGGCGGCATCGTCCGACGTATCGGGCACGGTGCTATCCTCCGCATCGGTGCCATCCGGCACGGTATCGTCGGAGCTGTCGGGGATGATGGCGCCACTGTTGTTGGCAGAGGTATCGGGGTCTTTATCCGCGTTACCGCAGCCTGCAACGGCGGTCAGCATCAGGAGCAGACAGAGCAGTAGGGCAAGAAATCTTTTCATCGTTTACGACCTTCCTTCCTTTTTCAAACAGGCTTTTACGGGAGCCATTGGGACGATTATAACACGGACGATGAGGGAACGCAACATCCTTGGTAAATATGTGCAAAATCGGAACTGTAAGCGCTTACAACTCCACCGAAACGGGTTGCCGATGGGCTAAGGAATCGGGGGTGACGGTGCAGTCCACCGCCCACACCTCCACGCCGGTGGCGGCGGCCTGCCGTAGAGCATCGCCAAAGGCGGGATGGGTCTCATCGTTGGGGCGGATGGCGGTGATCCCCTCCATCTGGATGACGAAGAGAACGGCGGCACGATACCCCTGCCGGACCGCTCGGGTCAGGTGCTGCAGATGCTTGACCCCGCGCAAAGTCGGGGCGTCGGGGAAATAGCCCACGTTTTCCCGTTCCAGCGTACAGCCCTTCACCTCGATCCACCAATCCGTCACCCCGTCGGTGATGTGAAAATCAAAGCGGGATTCACCGTAGGTAACCTCCCGTCGGATGGTAGCGTGGGGAAACCGCTCCGCCAGATAGGCGGCGGCCACCACGTTGGGGGCTTGGCTGTCTATATTGATCAGGCGCTCTCCTTTGTATACGGCGATGACGTCGTAGGGGGTCTTGCGGGCGGGGTTTTCCGCCGCCGCCAGCACCACGGTGCAGCCGGGGATCAGCAGCTCCTTACAGCGGCCGGTGTTTTTCACGTGGCAGACGGTGTCGATGCCGTCGATCTCCACAATGGCGATAAAGCGGTTGGGACGGGACCGAAAAATACCGGTCCGCACAGAGGAATAGGTCATAGAGCAGTCACCTCGCAATGGATATCCCCATTGTAGCAGAGAGCAGGGCGGGGTGCAAGCAAAACAAAGTATCACAATTTGACTATGTTATATTAATTTTCACAGACTTCACCGGAATCGGGGGGGACGCATATTGCGTTTCTTTTATATATAGTGATATAATGCAAACTGGAAAAATCGGATCGTAGTATCTGTGCGAAGCCATGGTAACCCGAGGAGGAGATTCTATGCATTATCAAAGCTTTAATGATCGTATGCTGAAAAAGCTGAATAACCTGACCTGGCAGTATGCCGGTTACGTATATCACGCAGAGGCGGTCTTCAGTGAGGTGCAGGGCTATGAGACCAAAGTGCACCATCGTCAGGCCCCCGATGCGGAGTATCAGACTATTAAGGACGGTTACGTCTGGGGTGGCGAGTTTGGTAACCTGTGGGTCAAGTTTGATTATACCGTGCCGGAGCATCTGGCCGGAAAGGAACTGTACGTTTTGCAGAATACCGAACTGCGGGAGGGTCTGCTGTTTGTGAATGGCAAGCCCTGCGGCATGTACGGCACCATTGTGAAGGACTATGACGGTCTGCAGCACAACATCCGCCTGACCCCCGGTGCGGCGGCGGGAACGCAGTTCCATATTGATCTGGAGTGCTACGCGTGGCACGATGAGCGGGAGGTACATCCCTACGCCCGCGAGGAGAACCTGCCGGACGAGCATTATCGCCACACCTTCCACAACGTATACATCGCCACCCTGAATCGGGAGATCAAGGATTTTATCCGCGACCTGCGCATTTTGATGTCTATGGCGCAGATTGACCAGAATCCCTTCCTGAAGGCCCGTGCCATCACCCTGCTGGAGCGGGTGTTTGCCGAGGCGGTGCTGCACCCCACTATGGTGGATTACGAGGTGGTGATCGCCGGCGTGCGCCGTTGCAACGCGATTATGAGCGAGATCTTCACCGGCAACCCCTGCGGCGACACCTATGGCAAAGTAGGCATCGTGGGTCACTCCCATATGGACACCGCCTGGCTGTGGCCCATCGCCGAGACTATGCGTAAGTGCGCCCGCACCTTTGCTAACGCCATCGCTCTGATGGATCAGTATGCGGACTATAAGTTCATCCAGTCCTCGGTGCTGCACACCGCTTGGATGGAGGAAAAATATCCCGCCATCTTTGAAGATATCAAGAAATATCAGGCCGAGGGTCGCTTCGAGATCAACGGCGGCGCGTGGGTAGAGTGCGATTGCAACATCACCGGCGGCGAGTATATGGTGCGCCAGTTCCTGAAGGGACAGAAATACCTGCAGGAGAAGTTCGGCATCACCAACGATGCCTTCTGGCTGCCCGATACCTTCGGCTATAATGCCGCCATCCCCCAGATCATGCGGGGATGCGGTATGAAATATTTCTACACCACCAAGCTCAGCTGGAACGAGCATAACAAATTCCCCTTTGAGACCTTCCGTTGGGTGGGTATCGATGGCAGCGAGGTTATCACCCACTTTAACATCACCCACTGCGAGCCCGCCCCCCATCTGCTGATGAATCACGTATCGGCTCTGCAGGATAAGACCGGCGATGAGAGCCGTTTGGTCGCCTTTGGCTACGGCGATGGCGGCGGCGGCCCCACCGACGTGATGGTGGAGGAGGCCACCCGCGTGATGCAGCTGGGCGGCCTGCCTAAGGTGGAATACAAGACCATCAGCGCCTTTGGCCAGGAGATGGAGCAGAACGTCGATAAGCTACCCGTCTATAACGGTGAACTGTATCTGGAACTGCACCGCGGCACCCTGACCCAGCGCCACCAGACCAAGCGCAACAACCGCCTGTGCGAGAACGCCCTGCGGAATATGGAGCTGATGGCGGTGATGACCGGCGCCGATTACAATGCCGCCGACTACGACAAGTGGGTCAAGGAGCTGCTGGAGAATCAGTTCCACGATATCCTGCCCGGCACCTGCATCCAGTGTGTCCACGACCGCTCCGAGAAGGTGGTTGGTGAGCTGATTGCCACCGTCAATGGCGAGACCCAGCGTCTGGCCGCCACCGTGGCCGAGGGCGATCATGCCCTCACTCTGGTCAACCCCCTGTCCTTCTACCGTGAGGACGTTATTACCATTGACGACAACGGCAAGTATATTGCCGATGCCAAGAATCAGCCCTACGAGGACCTGTTCGGCCGCAAGAAGATCGCCGTGTCCGGCGTGGCGCTGGATGCCTTTGAGGCCAAGAGCGTGGCGTTGACCGCCGATGCCGGCGATACCGCCTCCGCCTTTACTTATGACGGCAATCACTTGGAGACCCCCTATGCCTCGGTGGATTTTGATGAAAACGGCTATATCGCCTCCTTCATCGACAAGCAGTCCGGTCGCCAGCTCCGCCGTGAGGGCGCCGCCCCTCTGGGCACCTTCTATATGGGCGAGGATATCCCCGAGTATTGGGATAACTGGGACGTGGAGTACGATCAAAAGTTCAAGATGGCGCCCCAGACCGCGCTGTTGGAGCGCACGGTGGTGTCCGACGGCTGTGTGGAATGGCGTGTGCGCTCTGCCTATAAGCTGGGCAACCACTCCCGTATGGATGTGGATACCATCTTCTACGCCGACAGCCCCCGCGTGGACTTCCACGCCAAGGTGGACTGGAAGGATAAGCACCAGCTCTTAAAGGTGAGTTTTGACGTGGACGTGCTGACCACCAAGGCGAAGCACGAGATCCAGTTCGGCCACATCGACCGCGCCACCACCGAGAATGACTGCGTGGAGACTGCCCGCTTTGAGGTGTGCAACCTGAAGTGGACCGACGTGTCCGAGAGCCGCTTCGGTGTGGCTCTGCTGAACGATTGTAAATACGGCATCTCGGTCCGCGGCTCGGATATGCGCCTGAGCCTGCACCGCGGCGGTACCCACCCCGATCCCGCCGGTGATTTCGGTGTGCACGAGATGACCTACAGCCTGTTGCCCCACTGCGGCGATTTCTGCGTGCAGAACGTGGTGTGTCCCGCCTATGAGCTGAACGCCCCCGTCCTTGTCACTCCCGGCGCGTTAAAGGCACCTTTGGCCGCCCCCGTGCTGGTGGATGCCGATAACGTTATCGTCGAGGCGGTTAAGCCTGCGGAGGACATAGCGGATGCCTACGTGATCCGTCTGTACGAGGCGGAGCGGGCCCGCACCCTGACCCAGTTGACTTTCCCCGCCGACGTTAAGCGGGTGCAGGAGTCCAATATGCTGGAGGAGGCGTTTGCCGACGTCACTCTGACCGACGGCGTGGCAGAGGTCACCTTTAAGCCTTTTGAGATCAAAACCTTCATCTGCTATCGTTAAGAAAGGCGGTATTCCTAATGAACTACGGACATTTTAATGAACAAGGAAATAAATTCATCGTCACTTCCCCCGATACCCCCCGTCCCTTTGACGTGATGCTGTTTAACGACGTGTGTTATGCCAACGTGCACCACACCGGTATCGGCTGCTTCGATTACCAGTACCCCGGTGAGGAGGGCATCCAGCTGTTCACCGGCGTGGGTCGTATCTGCGACTACGATATTTTCGGTAAGGAGCATCTGTACAGCCGCATTATCTACATTCGGGATAACGAGACCGGCAAGTTCTGGACCGTGAACTGGGAGCCTGTCTGTGCCGACGTGCAGTCTTTCTCCTGCACCCACGATCTGGCCTATACCACCATCGTCAATCAGACCGAGGACGTAAAGGCCACCCTGATCATCTCCATCCCCCCCGGAAAGGATGCGGTGGAGATGTGGCAGTTCAAGGTCGAGGACGTCAACGGCCGTCCCCGCGATCTGTCCATCTTCCCTTATTTCCAGCTGCAGTTTAAGTATAAGTGGGGCTTTGACAGCTATGGCGATATGATCTATCGCACCACCCGCTTTGACAAAGAGAATAATATGTTCCTGGCGGAGAAGCACCCCTACGTCAAGCCCCATAATAACCTGACCGCCTTCTTCACCTGCGATTATCCCGTATCCGGCTTTGACGGCAGCCGCCGTCTGTTTATGGGACAGTACGGCTCGGTGGCCAACCCCGTCTGTGTGAAGAACGGTGGCTGTAAGAATTCCGACGGCTCTGCCGAGGATACCATCTGCGCCCTGCAGTGGGACGTAAAGCTGAACGGCAACGTGCAGAATATTCAGTTCATTCTGGGTGCCGGCGACAGCGCCGCCCGCTGTTTGGAGCTGAAGAAGACCTATCTGCACAATATTCCCGCCTACACTCAGCTGGCTCAGCTGTACCGTGAGGGCGATCTGAAAAAGACGGTCATTAAGACGGGTGACGAGCATCTGAACCGTCTGCTGAACAACTGGACCAAGCTTGCCTGTCTGTACGGCGCTACTTGGTGTCGCTGGGGCTACAACGGCTACCGTGACATCGTGCAGCACGGTCTGGGTGCGGTCAACCTGAATCCCAAGCGCACCAAGGCCATTCTGCTGGAGGCGCTCAGTTATCAGCACGATTTCGGTATGGCGGTGCGTGGCTGGAATCCCATCGACGACCGTCCCTATTCCGACTCTGCTCTGTGGTCGGTATATACCCTGACCGCTTATATCAAGGAGACCGGCGACACCCCGTTCCTGTATCAGGAGATTCCTTTCCTGAACAACCCCGACGTAAAGGACACTGTGCTGGGTCACGTGATCCGTGCCTTGGACTTCCTGGAGAACAATAAGGGTGCCCACGATCTGTTGCTCATTAAGTTCGGCGATTGGAACGATTCTCTTACCGGCGCCGGAAAAGAGGGCCGCGGCGAGAGCGTGTGGCTGTCGATGGCCTATGCCTATGCGCTGGGTCAGATGGCAGAGCTGTGCCGCTTTGTGGGCGAGGAGGATAAGGCGGCTGATCTGCAGGCACGCAGCGATGCGATGACCGCCGCCATCCGTGAAAACGCTTGGGAGGGCGACCGCTTTATCCGTTGCTTTGACGATAACGGCGGCTTGATCGGCTCCTCCACCAGCAAGTATGCTAAGCTGTTCCTGGAGACCCAGTCCTTTGCTCTGATCACCGGTATCGCCACCCCCGACCGCCGCGAGAAGATTCTGGAGAGTCTGAAGCGGGAGTCCTATACGCCGCTGGGCTATCTGTTGCTCAGCCCTGCCTATCAGGAGTTTGACGACCGTGTGGGTCGTTTGTCTGCTATGGAGCCCGGCATTGCCGAAAACGGCACCATCTACACCCATCCTAATATGTGGCTGGTGCTGGGTCTGCTGCGCAGCGGTAAGCCCGACGAGGCCTACGAGCTGTTCCGCCGCGTGGCCCCCGGCTATTACGAGGAGGACAACTACGAGCTGAAGAAGGACGCTCTGCCCTTCCAGTTTGCCAACTGCTTCTTCGGCCCCGAGCACCGTAACAACGCCTATCAGATGGAGTATAGCTGGATCACCGGCTCGGTGGCCTGGGTCCGTCTGGCGATGGAGGAGTGGATGCTGGGTATCCGTGCTGAGTACGACGGTCTGCACGTGGAGCCCTGCCTGCCCACCGATTTCGGCACCTATACGGTGGAGCGTATCTGGCGTCAGGCCAAGTATATCATCACCGTACAGCAGGGTGAGAACAAGGGTATGCTGGTGGACGGCGTTGCCGTAGAGGACACCGTTCTGCCCGCCTATGAGGACGGTCTGGTACATACCGTTACCGTAACCATCTAAGAACCGATAAAAGCGGCAAACCCTGCAGGGTTTGCCGCTTTTTATAAATGAAAGCCACGGGATCGTCGTGTGGTTCAAAAGGGCTCTGGCGGTGAAAAAACCGCTGTAGCGGAGAATTTCCTTTCACAGGGGATATTTTATTAAGCTCTGCCGAGAATAAACCCCCTCGCTATGCGGGGGGATTTTTTTGCGTTGGGAGGATATACTACGGGCGAGGAGTGATGGATATGAACCCCACCGAAAAGGAATATCAGCAGATGACCAAAAAGGCGTCCCCCGGCTCTCCCGTGGTAAAAAATTGTTTGTTTGCCTTTGGTGTCGGCGGTTTTTTGTGCGCCTTGGGTGAGACGGCGTATCAGCTGATCGCCATGACCGGTATGGAGCAAAAGACCGCACGGATGCTGGCCTCCGGCTTGCTGATTTTGCTGGCGGCGGTGCTGACGCTGCTGCAAGTGTTTGATAATATCGCCAAGCACGCGGGGGCCGGCACGCTGGTGCCCATCACCGGCTTTGCCAATTCGGTGGTCTCCCCGGCCATTGAGTTTAAGACCGAGGGTTTCATCCTCGGTCTGGGTGCTAAGATGTTCACCATCGCAGGGCCGGTGATCGTGTACGGTGTGTCTGCAAGTGTAGTGTATGGACTGATTTATTGGATAACCACATTATTTTAACAAAAAGGCTTGACCAAATCGGTCAAGCCCTTTCTGTTATTCTGTAGTAAAGAAACCATCGCTAGTGGTAACATTTAAAATTCCGTAAGAAGAGAGTGTAGTCTTTGGTCCTGTTTCTTGGGGATATCTATAAGGCCACCAAGTTAAGAACTCTTCGGATACTTGATCAATAGGAGTATCGGGAAGGTAGAAAATGAATTCGGTACATTCTTGCTTTTTGCTGGGATCATACAGTCCATAAGGGGCACTTGCTATATAACGGATTTCATCCTCAATCCATTCTTCACCAACTACTTTTTCAGTTTTTACATCTGTTAAAGTCATTTGGTAGGAATACTCATCGACTTTTTTGATGTTCTCAAACTTTCCAGAAAAATCACAAATGTATGCACTACCCTTCGGATAACCCTCACCGGTTTCGCCCATCTCTGAATCAAGATACCGTCCTGTAAATGTGCCATCACGGTTTAGTGTTATAGTTGTCCGCCAAGCCCCTGCACCAGAAAGAAAAGAGAATTCTATTGAATCTTGCGGTAAAGGTAAGGACTCTACTTCCGTGGTGTGTTTTGCTTCGGTGGATATTGTGGTTGTAGGGTCGTCATCGGATATGCTTGGATTACTCTTTTGCAGTTCATTCGAACAAGCGGTTAAAAGCAAGAAAAGTAATGCTATGACGAGAATAATGCTTAATAACTTTTTCATAAAACCACCTCACTTTATTTCATTATACCACACCGCCGTTTTAATGTAAATGTTATTTTAAATGGGTGTGTCCTATATTGACAGCAGCAGAGGGTTTCATCCTCGGTCTGGGCGCAAAGATGTTCACCATCGCCGGCCCCGTTATCGTCTACGGCGTCGCCGCCAGCGTGGTTTATGGCTTCATTTATTGGATTACCACATTGTTCTAACGAAAAAGGCTTGACCCATCGGGTCAAGCCTTTCTCTTATATATCCAACAATTCCTTAAAATCATAAATATAAAAGTCGGTGGTGGCTTTCATTTGCTCTACATAATCCTTCGAGGAATCGTCATATACGCCGCAGACCGACATACCCGCCGACTTTGCGGTTTTATCGGCATCAATATTGTCATCTAAAAACAGAACATTGTCAACAGAGGTCTTCATTTTTGCAGCTGCCATAACATAGATGTTCGGGTCTGCCTTGGTTGTATTAAAATCGTCGCAGGACCAAATGTTATCAAAGAGTTCCCACATACCCAGTCGCTTCAAGCAAGCATCCAGTGTAATGTGGGGACTGGCAGTTAGCACATTTAAGCTTGCCCCTTGCTGCTTTAGCTCTTGGAGAACGGATATCACATTGCTTTTTGCGGGAATGGTATAAAAATACGCGTCCAGCATATATTCTTTCATAGTAAGCATCAGCTGCTCCTTGGACATTTGCAGACCTAACTGGTTTATGAAGTACTCGGCTGTACCGCTAAGTCCAAGGGGTGTAATAACTTTTACGATGTCATCCCCATAAGAGATGTTGTTTTCATCCAAAATGCGGAGCATACAGGAGCAGAAAGTGGGCATAGAATCCACCAATGTTCCGTCAAAATCAAAAAGATAAAAAGATTTCATTGTCAACTCTCCTTAAAATATCCCCATTATTATACCCCGCCGCCGCGTTAATGTAAATATTTTTTCATCATTGTGTCCTATATTGACAGCAGCAGAGGGTTTCATCCTCGGTCTGGGCGCTAAGATGTTCACCATCGCCTGCCCCGTTATCGTCTACGGCATCGCCGCCAGCGTGGTGTATGGGGTGGTGTATTGGATAACGACTATAATATGAAAAACAGGCGGTCTAAATGACCGCCTGTTCAACTTTTATGTTCTTTCTATCCCTAACATTTCTTTGATCTGGGTATTCACTCTACAAACATCCGGAAGTCGAAGGCTTTTGGCACGGATGCTGTGGTTGGGTCGAAGGTCAGACCGGCTTTCTTGGCTTTTTCACACTGGATATTCAGATAGAGTTCGGTGAGGGACTCCTCGCTCTCGCGGATGTCCTCCACCACCAAGCCGCCATCGCGGTAAAGTACGGCTTCGGCGGCGTCAACCTCACCTTGCCGCAGCAGGGCAAGTGCATACAGCATACTGACCCGACCATCCTGTGCAACGGCTGCCGGCAAGGTTGTATACGTCCGGACAACCGCCTGCAGATCGTTCACGTACAGAGCTGCCCGCAGGGCCTCTCTGGTCAGGGGAATATCGTCAGTACATACACTCTGGGCCTCCAGCAGCGTGGAGGCGCAGGCTTGCTGCTCGCCGGCCATCCGCTGGATCTCAGCCAGCACGAACAGTGCAGCGGCCGAGCGGGAGAAGGCCACGGCTGCCTGTGCCGCCTTTTTAGCGGTCTCCAGCTGTCCTTGTACAGCGTAGATTGCCGCCAGGTGCAGTTGTTTTTCGTAGCTGTCCGGCGCCGCCTCCAACAGAGCGGTCCACTCCTTTTGCAGCATCCAGGAAACAGGGAAGGCACAAGCCTCCTGCCGCGATAGGCTGCCCTGTTGCAGTAGCGCATACCACGGCTGCTGCTCATCCTGTAACTGACCGAAATCCAGATACGGGCACAAGGGATCCTCATCCTGTACTTCCCGGCGCAGCTGTTCCAGTTTGCCCCATCCGGAGCCACAGAAAACGGTCTTTGCCGGTGAGGTAGCCATTCCATGGGTATCCGCCAGCAGCTTGTTCAATGTTTCCGGGGAGACTTGTTCCCCGATTGCTGCGGCTGTCTGCTCAATGGCAGTATCCCAGTCACCGTTAACCGTGGACGGATCCATCGACACGGCACCGTAGCATTCTACCCATTCCCAGGCGGTTTTTGGGGGCATAGGGATGCACTCATACTGTGTCTGCCCTACGCCCGCTTGGATCTCTGCATAGCGACGGGTGGTATCGTCTTCGGAGAGAAATTCCTGCCAGCGTGCACCACCCGGCCCCTGTCCCCAGACGAACAGCTTGCGCCCTCTCTGTCGGGCGGTGGAGGCTTGGAAAAAGCCATATCCATCCGGAGCAAAATAGGCCATGAATTTCCGCTCTTCAGGCGGGATTTTCCAGAAATAGTCCACTGCCACGGGGTTGTTTGTGGGGTAGCTGATGTCCCGCCCCTGATGAAGCGGCGCCTGCACCTTGCCGAGGACATAATTCTTATTGGTATAAGCGGCGTGGGCAGGGACGATCATGCGGTAGCCCTCGTCTTCCGGTACGGCGATGTTCGTCCACCAGTACATGGGGACCGTCTCTCGATTGGGGTTGACGATGCGCATACGACCGTACAGCACTTTAGAGTCGGCGGGCAGAAAGAAATCCATCTGATAGACGCAGGCGCGGATGCGTTCATATTCGTAAAAACGCAGCACCGGTGTGCCGTCTTCCAGGGCGGTCTGAGCCATAAACATACGGTCGCAGGTGAAGGGGCCGTGCCCCACCATGCCGCAGTTGAATTCGATGCCGCCGGAGAGCCAGGCGTTGCGCAGTGCCAGATTACAAGGACGGACGACGGTGTTTTCGTACAGCAGGTCTCGACCGGCTTTTTTATCGTACAGCGACCACAGACGTCCCCCCAGCTGGGGCAGAAATACTGCCCGCAGGTATTCGTTTTCCAGGACGGCTGCCGTATATTCTCGAGGTGTCAGTGTGCGGTCATAAAGATCCTGCATACGGTAAGGAAAGATGGACTGTAAAAACCCGTATCCGATGTAAATCTCATCATCTTCATCCAAGGCGCCGCCGGTCATATTTTGCACGTTAGACACCGCGGCCAACGGGGGCAGTGACGAGACTCCGTGGAAATCCGCAGACGGAATGATCATCTTTTCAAAATGCAAGCTCATACTGCTATTTTCCTCCCAACTTAACATCTGGTATAGTATTGTTGTATCATGTTTTGACAGGGGGTTTCAATAGCAAATTTTTTAGAATGTTATGGTTTATTTGGAAAGGTTCGGAAGGCAGGCTTCTATGGTGCGTTACCAAGATATTCACCATCGCCGGCCCGGTGATCGCCTACGGCGTCGCCGCCAGCGCGGTGTATGGGGTGATTGTTGGAGAATAGCACTACCCTAACACAAAAGGCTTGAGCGGACGCTCAAGCCTTTTCGCTTACGTATGGGAATACAGCTTTGCCAGACCGCCCTCGGAGGTTTCGCGGTACAGGTGGGACAGATCCTTACCGGTTTGATACATGGTCTCCACCACGCAGTCAAAACTGACCTTGCGGCTGCCGTAGAGGAAATTCGCCAGACTCAGGGCGTTGATGGCCCGCATCGCCGCCACGGCGTTGCGCTCGATGCAGGGGATCTGCACCAGTCCGCAGACGGGGTCGCAGGTCAGCCCCAGATGGTGCTCCATCGCCACCTCGGCGGCGTATTCGATCTGGTCGATGCCCATCTCGAACAATTCGCACAGAGCCGCCGCCGCCATACTGCAGGCGGGGCCCACCTCGGCCTGACAGCCGCACTCGGCACCGCTGATGGAGGCGTTGGTGGCCACGATGCTGCCTACCAGACCTGCCACTGCCAGAGCGCGGAGGATATCGTTGTCGGAGAAGCCGTTTTTATCCTGCATATATTTCAGCACCGCCGGCACGATGCCGCAGGAGCCGCAGGTGGGGGCGGTGACGATGATGCCGCAGTCGGCATTCTGCTCGCTGACCGCAAAGGCATAGGCGCACACCAGCCGGTTTTCGCGGGTCTGGGGGCTCTCGTCAATGTGCTTTTGGCTGTACAGGAACTGGGCCTTGCGCTCCACGTCCAGTCCGCCGGGCAGGATGCCGGTCTTGGTCAGTCCCTCGCTGATGGCGTTCTGCATGGTGTGCCACACGCTCAGCAGATAGGGCTTGATCTCCGGTTCCCGCTCAAACACGTAGTCGGACAGACGGATGTTCCGTGCCTTGCACAGGGTGGCGATGGCGCCGAAGGTGTTTTCAGGATACACCTCCACGGCGGTGGTGGTATCGCCGCCGTCGGTGCGGATCTCGCCGCCGCCGATGCTGTAATAGCGCTGCTTGCCCATCTCGACGCCCTTGCGATAGGCCGTAAAATCAATGGTGTTGGGGTGTATGGGGGTGGGGGAGTCGGTGTCCCAGACTACCTCGGCGGGCACGTCCGCCAGGGTATCCAGCACCGCGCGGTCGGTGCCGTGCCCCTTACCGGTTTTGGCCAAAGAGCCGTAGAGGGTCACCCGTACGAAATCTGCCCCATCGTGGGCGGAGATGAACTGCTGTGCCGCATAGGCGGGGCCCATGGTGTGGGAGCTGGAGGGGCCGTAGCCGATCTTATAGATATTTTTGATGGATTGCATCAAAATCACCTGCTTGTCATTTTTTCTCATTTTATCACGAACCCAACCTCTTTGCAACCATAAAAAAGCCTCCCCGTGTGGGGAGGCTTTTTTAGTTTTCACGAAAATCAAAGAGCTTGCTGGGAGATACCTGTAACACTTCACAAATCTGAAATACCACATCCAGCGAAACGGCACAGTCTGCCGTTTCGATACGGCTCATATGGGTACGGCTGATGTTGACCCTTTCGGCTAATTGCATTTGAGAAAGACCGCACTTTTTGCGGTAATAGGCAACGTTTAAGCCCAGATAACGGAACTTGTCTTGATGATGCATATCCATCGTATCACCTCAATACCAGTATACCCATCCAAACACGCAAGAGCGACAACGCTAATTGTTATTTATGTAACTTGACAAGTTACATAAATTGTGTAATAATACACGAGATAGGGATACGAAAAGAGGTGAGGTGGATTTGTATTCAACCATCATTATTATCATCGCGGGCGTCTGTGCTTTGTTTGCGATGGGACTGTTTGTGAAGGCGGGTTTTCTAAGAAAGATTTTAGTAAAGTTAGGTGTTGCGGAACAGCGGGGGAAAGTCAATTGGACCGCTTTTTCGTGGGAAACTTGTCTTAAGAAAATGGATTGCCGGGCCGATGTGGTATTCTTTGGCGATTCTATTGTGCAGGGCGGCAATTTTCACCTCGCTTTCCCAGAGTATAAGATCGTCAATTTAGGGCTCGGCGGCGATACTTTGTCAGGTATGTGTGGACGGGTATCCACAGTGCAGGCATTACAACCGCAAAAAGTGTTTTGCCTTGGCGGTATTAATGGATTAACCGACTGGAACGGTAAAATGAGTTTAAAGACCTATCGACGGTTACTAACACGGTTACGAGAAGAGTTGCCATTCGCTGAGATTTATGTGCATAGTTTGTTCCCGGTGACGAAAAGTAGAGAACGTGGTCTATGTAAAAACAGCACTATCCTATGGTTTAATCGTGAGGTTGAAAAGATGGCAAAAGAAATGGGCGTTAACTATATTGATATTCACAGTCGGTATGTTATGGAGGGTGTGATGAATCCTGCGTATTGTCAGAAAGATGGTCTGCATATTGCCAATGCCGGATATGCATTGTGGTATGAGGAGTTAAAAGCGTACTTACCTACTATTGCAGAAAAAAAGTAAAAAAGCCTCCCCGTGTGGGGAGGCTTTTTTTACTGATCGGTTTTGGCAAGATCCCGGATGCGGGTCAGCAGGGCGGCGCCGCCCCGATACAAAAGCTCCAGCACCCCGGACAGCAGCAGCGAGCACACAAACACCGTGATAACGATTTGCGGCATATAATTGAGCCGTAGGGGCATGGCGGTGATGCAGGTGTTCAGCATACCATAGAAGATCTGATCGAAGATCCAGGACACCAGATAGGCGCCAAAGGACAACTCGGAAATAACACGGAACACCGCCGCAGCCCATCGGGGGAAGCGGTCGTACCGCAGATTGTCAAAAAAGGCGAAGAACAGCACCGCCTGCGCCACCACCAGTAGCGAGCCGTACTGTTGCCAGCCACCCTGGACAAAGAGGGAGCCGTAGGAGCGATACACGTTAAAGGCACCGTTTACCGCAAACAGCACTACCGACAACAGGGCGATGGTGCGGCTGCGTAGGCGGAGCGGGAACTCCCGCAGATAACAGCCGAGAAAATAATAGGTGATGGGGTACAGTCCGGTCCAGTAGGAAGGCACCAGCTTGTGGTAATCCGTGGAGGAGGTGGGGTTGGCAAACCAGCCCAGATCGGGGATGAAGATGTTCAGCACGTAGGGCAGGGCGGTCAGAAACAAGAGGGTCAGTAGCAAAATCCGCTTTTCCTTTTTGCCGTTCAGATGGTTGTACAGCACGTTCAGCAGGGGCGCCAGCAGGAACAGCCCGATATACATCTCCACGTACCACGCATAGGGGGCGTTGGTATAGGCGAAAAAGCCGCGGATAAAGGGTAGCCACGCAAAGGGGGCACCGCCGGCCAGCACCCGATACACCACACAGCATACTGAGGCCAGCACGTAGATGACTAGGATGTATCCGATCTTTCCGTAATAGGCACGGCTGATGGTCTTGCGGCACATCAGATAGCCGGTGAGCAGCATAAACAGGGGCACACAGATCATGCAGAATGCCCGTAGCAGGGTCATTACGATCATACGTGTGCCCTCAACGGGCTGCCGATAATAGCCGTTGTTGTAAAAGAAATGCACCGCCACCACCAAAAACAGGGCGCAGCTGCGGATGATATCCATGGCCGGCTTGCGGGTGTTTTGCTCTGCCATAAACAACGCCTCCTCTTCTGTTTATCAGTGTATCACGGAATGATGCTGTTTGCAACAGCAAGATGATAGGGCGGTGCTGTCGAAAGCGGGTGGATGTTTCGACAATAAAAGTACATTTTAATTAAATAAATAAATAATTATTATTGAAAACCAAAAAGCATTGTATTATAATGATATCATGACCGTAGTGTCGGTTCGTGCGTTCATACAGCGCGAAACAGTGTCCCGATACCTATCGGGAACAAGGATGAAAAGGACCGAGAACGATCGGAAAAACTGCTGAAGGAGCATGGCAATGGAAAGAGCAGATAAAAACATAAAAGATTATTACGTTGTAGATCTTGCGCACATCGTTAAGGTAGTGTGGCAGCGCATTTGGGCGGTTGCCTTTGTCAGTATTCTGACCACGGTGATCGGCTTCTCGCTGGCGGCGTTTATCATCCCGCCCACCTATTCCTCCTCGATTATGCTGTACGTCAATAACAGCTCGTTCAACGTGGGGGATCTGGGCTTCAGCATCAGCTCCTCCGAGCTGACGGCAGCCCACAGTCTGGCTAAGACCTATACCGTGCTGCTGAAAAACCGCACCACTCTGGAGCGGCTGATTGATGAGACCGGTGTGGATTACGACTGGAAAGAGATCTACGATATGATCGAATCCGGCCCCGTAGAGGAGACGGAGGTAATGCAGGTGACGGTGACCTGCCGCAATCCTTATGAGGCAGAGCGCATCGCCAACGGAATTGCTACGGTACTGCCCCAGCGGATCACCGAGATCGTAGAGGGCGCCACCATGGAGGTAGTGGATTCTGCCATCGCCGAAACGGACAAGGTTGCCCCCAGTATTGCATTGTATACTGCCGTAGGCTTCTTGCTTGGCGCAATGCTGTCGCTGCTGGTGCTGATCATCATCGCGCTGATGGATAACACCGTCCATGACGAGGAATACATTATTCGGACCTACGACTACCCGATTCTGGCTAAGGTGCCGAATCTGAACGGTGCCGGCGGCAAGAAATATGCGTATGTTTCCAGCCGTAGCAATGGGAAGGGAGCGAATCATCATGCTTAAACTGAAAAACGTAAAACACAAGAGCAGCTTCCTCTCGCTGACGGACGACCAGAAGACGTTGCATAAGAATCTGGAATTCACGGCGGTGGAGCAGTACAAACTGTTGCGTACCAACCTGTCCTTCACCCTGCCGGAGAGTGAGGGCTGTAAGATCATCGGTGTCACCAGCTCCATCCGTGGTGAGGGAAAGAGTACAACGGCGGTCAATCTGTCGTATGTGCTGGCCGAAAGCGGTAAGCGGGTCGCACTGATCGACGGCGACCTGCGCATTCCTTCGGTGGCGAAGAAAATGAAGATTGCCAGCACTCCCGGTCTGACCGACCTGCTGCGGGGCGAGGCGGCAGTCAATCTGGCGGAGTTCAAATCGCCCCATCTGTCGAACTGGTACATTATTCCGTCCGGCATCCTGCCTCCCAATCCTTCTGAGCTGTTGGGCTCCAAGCGGATGGAAGCCACGCTGAAGAGCTTGTCCGCCCACTTTGATTATATCATCGTGGACCTGCCGCCCATCAACATCGTTTCCGATGCTCTGGCCATCTCCAATTATATCCACGGTATGATCGTGGTGGTCCGTGAGGATTATACGGAGAAGAAAGAACTGGAGAACTGCTTCCGTCAGTTACGCTTGTCCAATGTAAACGTGCTGGGCTGTGTTATGAACGAAACCAAGGACGGCAAGGGGTATTACAGCAAATACCGCTATAAGCGCTATTATCGCTATTACAAGACCTACGGAAATTACGATTCCAAGGAAAACCGCTGATCGGTTTTCGATAGGAGCAGATCAAGATGGGAGGGAGCCTTTATGCACCGACACAGACATAACAAAGATACACGCGATACGGTTTTAAAGATCGCAGCAGTGGTGTTTGCCGCCCTCTTGCTGTTGTCCTGCATTCTCTTTGCTCTGGATCTGTGGGAGAGAAACCACAGTGCCTATCACGACGGTCCTGCTCCGATGGAAGATACGCTAACCTACAACGGCGTGAAATACACGTTGCGAGAGGATATTGAAACGCTGCTCCTTATTGGTCTAGATACCTATGAGGATGACGGGATCGAATCCTACAACAATCATAAGCAAGCGGATTTTCTGCTGTTACTGGTAGTGGATCATCAGTTGGATACCTTCCGTGCTATTCACATTAACCGTGATACGATGGCAGAATTTAACATTTTGGGTGTGGCGGGTGACCGCATCGGTACCACCACCCGACAGATTGCTTTGTCCCATACGTACGGCAACGGGCGGGAGGTCAGCTGCCGCAACACAGCGAATGCTGTTTCCACCCTGCTGGGTATCGATGTGGATCATTACGTATCGGTGACCATGGATGCTGTTCCGGTCTACAATGATCTGGTTGGTGGCGTCACCGTTGAGGTGCTGGATGATTTTACCGGTATTGATGATGCTTTGGTGCAGGGCACGACGGTTACCCTGACAGGAGAATCCGCTCTGCGCTACGTGCGAGCCCGCTATGGCCTGGAGGATCCGACCAACACCCACCGTATGAAACGGCAAAAGCAGTATTTAGAGGCGCTGTATGAGCGTACCCGCCTGCGTGTCCGGGAGGATGAATCCTTTGTGTCCCGGGCGGCCTTGGTGATGACCGATTATTTGGTGTCCGACTGCTCTGCCAATAAATTAGAAAGTATGATGTCTCGTTTCGCTGAGCATCAGCTGGACGCGATCTACTCCATTGAGGGAGAGACGGTAGCGGGCGCTGAATTCGCAGAGTTTTATCCCGACGAAGCCTCCCTCCGTCAGGTGGTTATTGATTGCTTCTATCAACCGAAAAACTAACAAACTTATACAATGATCAAAGAAAGGAAGTGATGGACTTGGCTATGACACCCCCTGCAGATGCAGAAGAAACAGCGGTGATTCTCCCCTGCGAAAGCGATGAGGAGTTTTTCGTTGAGGATCTGGGCGTGATTGAGGAAAAGCCGGTCTATTCTTTCCTGAAACGCACGTTTGATATTGTCTTTTCTCTGTTTTTCTTTGTACTGCTGCTGTTGCCGATGCTGGTCATTGCGCTGTTGGTATGGTGCACGTCTAAGGGCCCAATCTTCTATCATCAGGAGCGATTGGGTCTAAACGGAGTCAAAATTGACGTCATTAAATTCCGCACCATGCGTGAGGATGCGGAGCGGGACGGTATTCGTTGGTCGATGGGGGAGGAAGACCCCCGCATTACGCCCTTGGGGCGGGTGTTGCGGCGGTCGCGTTTGGATGAACTGCCCCAGCTCTGGTGTATTTTAAAAGGGGAAATGAGTGTGGTAGGCCCCCGCCCGGAGCGGGAGGCGTATTACCGTCGCTTTGAGCAATACATACACGGCTTCAGCGAGCGCTTGAAGGTCAAGCCCGGCCTGACCGGTCTGGCGCAGGTGCGCGGTGGCTATTATCTGATGCCCCAAGAGAAGATATTATACGATGTGGAATATATCAAGAGCCGTTCCGTGTGGCTGGATCTAAAGATCGTTTTTGAAACGGTAAAGGTTGTGTTCTGCGGCGAGGGCGCGAAATGAGGATGCCGTATTTATGGTGACAATTCAACGAAAAACTGTGTTTTTATGTGCCTGCTTTTTAGAGGCGTTTTGGCTGTTGCTGGCGCAGACCTTAGGCAGTACGATGCTGTTGCTGCCGTGTTTGGTTTGTTTTCTGGCGTTGGTGGTATGGGCCGCCGTGCAGGATATGGCTATGCCGGTGCTGTTGTTCTTTTTACCCTTTGCAGCATTACTAAAAGTGGCGCCGGGCACGATCTCCTTTTACACGCTGGCGTTGCTGGTTGTGTACGGGGTCTGTGTGGTGCTTAAGAGCCGTCAGGTACCGATCGTTCATTTGATTCCTGCACTGCTTTTGATCGCGCAGACGTTGATCGTTAAGGTTTCTTACGGATATTCCTTCAGCAACAGTTATGTTTTGTTTTGCGCCACTTTGTTGCTGATTCCTTTTATTAAGCAGGCGCTGGACGGAGCATACGATTATTACTGGCTCACCCTTTGCTTCACGTTGGGCGTTGTGCTGGCGGCGATCACTTCGCAATATCTGACGGCATATCCGTCGATTGCTCAGTACATCGAAACGATCGATATGGTGAGTTACACACGTCATTCCGGTTATTACGGCGACCCTAATTTCTATTCGGCGATCATTACCACCGCCATGAGCGGCGTTTTGGTGCTTCTCTCCAATCAAGGAAAAAAGAGCCGTGTGATTGCGTTGGTGCTGACCGTGCTGCTACTGGTATATTGCGGCTTGTTGTCGGTATCCAAGACGTTCCTGTTGGTGGCGGTATGTCTGTTCCTGTTTTGGGGCGCCGATCTGATGTTCCAAAAAGGAAAACTGTCTGCGAAACTGACCATGATTATTATCACGATCATAGCGATCTGCTTTTTGCTGTCCTCCACGGTGTTTACGGATCTGATCAGCGTAGCATTATCCCGTTTCAGTCGGGATGCCAACCTGTCCGACTTTACCACGGGACGCACCGACCTGTGGCTCAATTACCTGCGTGCGTTGGGTAGCGATCCGAAGCTGCTGCTGTTTGGCAGCGGATACACAAAGGTGGAGGTCGGCGGCCGTGCTTCCCACAACACCATCATTCAGATGGTATATCAATTCGGTTTGGTCGGCAGTGTGTTTTTGGTGTCTTGGATCGTCTGTTTCGTGCGGACGCTGTTGGCGGATATGCGCCGTTCTCGCGTACGGTTGGCGCAGGTTGCCATCCTTCTGCTGGGGGCGTTTGGCCCGTGGATCGCACTGGACTATCTGTTCTTTGATGAATTTTTCTTGTTTATTGTCTACGTATGTATTGCCCTGCGCTATCTGGTGGATCAATCGGTGGCGACAGAGAGCCTGATGGAAGGAAATGAATGACGAAGCTATGAATGCCTATGCAGAGAACGTGGCGGCGCCGACAGTATCGGTGCTGATGCCTGTCTATAATTGTGCGCTCTACGTGGAAGAGGCCATTCGCTCTGTGATGGTGCAAACCTATACGGATTGGGAACTGATCGTCATTGACGATGGTTCCACGGATAACACCCGTGCCATCGTCCAACGTCTGTCTGACGAGGACGCGCGCGTGCGGTTGATCTGCAATCCCGCCAATATGGGCGTGGCGAAAACCCGTAACCGAGGTTTGGATCTGTGTGGCGGGCAGTATGTGGCGCTGTTGGATGGGGATGACCGCTGGTATCCCACCAAGCTGGAAAAACAGCTTGCTTTGGCTGAGGAGACGGAGGCCGACATCATCTATTGCTCCTACGGTATGGAGGATGAAAACAGTGAAAAACTGTGTGAGGACTTTATAGTACCGGAGGAAACCGACTATCGACGGATGCTGGTACAGTCTGTGATCAGTTGTTCTACGGCATTGCTGTCCCGCCGTGTTGCGGATACCTACCGCTTCCGCACCGATTTTTATCACGAGGATCTGGTTCTGTGGCTGGAAATGCTGCGGGATGGGCATCAAGCACGGGGTGTCACCGAGGTGCTGGCTGTGTATCGGGTGGCTCGCGGGTCCCGTGCCTCGAATAAACTGAAAAGTGCGGTAGAACGCTTTAAGATCTATCACAATTGCTTGGGCGAGCCGTTGCTGCAGTGCGTGCGATGCATTGTGGAGTATGCGTTCCTGGCCACCAAGAAGTACAAAAAGTGCAATGATACGAGAAGGGAGCAGCATGCCGTTGTTTGAAGTCAGTCAAGAACAACATCAGACCCACCAACGGGCATTGCTGACCCTGCTGGCGGAATTTGACCGGGTGTGTCGGGCGTTGGAGATCCCATACACCCTATTCGCCGGCACGATGCTGGGGGCGGTTCGCCATCAGGGATTCATCCCTTGGGATGACGACCTGGATATTTTGATGCTGCGGTCGGATTATGACCGCTTTCTGGAGCAGGCAGAACAGGTGCTGGATACAGAGCGGTTCTATTTGCAAAAAGAGTTTTCCGCCCACTGGCCTATGTTTTTCTCCAAACTGCGTTTGAATCATACAACGTGCCTGGAAAAATTCCATCCCAAGGATCCTATGGTCCATCAGGGAATCTATATTGACCTCTTCCCCTGCGATAATGCGGCAGGTACTTCCTTGGGGCGCAAGATGCAGTTTTGGGCGTCCAAGGTGGTGATTGCCAAAGCACTGGATCGCCGGGGATATGAAACGGACAGCCTGTCCAAAAAGCTGTTTATGGGCTTGTGCCGGTTGTTGCCGCAGAAATTATTTCTGCGGATTGCCAAGGGTGGGCGTTCCGATAGCCGCTGTGTACATAGTTTTTTTGCAGCGGCACGCAGCTATGACAAAAACGTGTATTCCCGCAGCTGGTTGACCGAGAGCGTCGCGATGCCCTTTGAGAACGGATCGTATCCGGTATCCACCCACTATGATACGTTGCTGACGCTGTTTTACGGCGACTATCGGCAGCTACCCCCTCCGGAGGAGCGCCGGTGCAAGCAGCACGCCATTCTGGTGGATACAGAGCATTCCTATGAGCATTACGCCCATTATCGGGACGATATGACCTTTGAGGTTTATACCAGAAGCATTCGCTGAATCGGTTATCAACATACAATGACGGAGCATACGACAATGGATCTGCAGGTTTTGGTTGCCACGATGGAGCAACAAAATTTGAATATTGCACAGCGTATGAATATACACTGCGATGCGGTCATTGCGAACCAGGCGGATCGTGACGAGGTGGAGTGTGTCCATTCCCCGTGGGGGGAATGGAAGATGATCACCACCGCCACCCGTGGTGTGGGACGCAATCGGAATATTGCCATTTCCTATGCTGAGGCACCGCTGCTGTTGATGGCGGATGATGATATGGTGTACAACGACGATATGCCGCAACGGGTGGTGGAGGCCTTTGAGCAGAATCCGCAGGCGGACGTGCTCGTTTTCGGGCTGGATATCCTTCGGGATGGTGTTGTCACCGAAAAGCGCATCGATCCCCGACGACGGTTGCGGATATGGAATGCGATGCGTTACGGCACCTGCCGTGTGGCGATCCGTCGTCAGGCGTTGCTGGAGCACCATATTACTTTTAATGAGAACTTTGGTGGCGGTTGCCCCTTTAGTGCAGGAGAGGACAGCTTGTTCTTAAAGGCGTGTTTTGATTGCGGTCTGCAGGTGTACACCTATCCGTATACATTGGGCACCTGCAGTAAGGATACCTCCACTTGGTTCACAGGCTATAACGAGAAATATTTTTACGATAAGGGAGTGCTGGTACGGCAGCTGTTTCCCCGCAGTGCGTATCTGATGGCACTGTATTTCGGCGCTCGATTTAAGCGAGAAACGACGGTTGGCTTGCTGAAACGACTGCAATTGGTGTATGCAGGGGTGCGCGGGGGAAAACGAATGATCCCGTATGCGGAGACGCTATGAAAGAACTATTGATTGTTAACAACAATATGAAAGTGGGCGGCGTGCAGAAGAGCCTGTACAATCTGCTGTGGTCTTTGGATCCGGCGGAATATCGGGTAACGCTGCTGCTGTTTTCCAAGGACGGTGCTTATCTGGATAACCTACCGGATACCGTCCGTGTGACAGAGGTCACCGGCCCGTTTCGTCTTTTCGGAAAGAGTCAGGACGAATATACGGGTTTGGATGCCCTTAAGCGAGGTTTTTTGGCCGTTGTCAGCCGTTTCTTGGGGCGGGATGCCGCCGTGTGGCTGATGCGGCGTTGCCAACCTCGGCTGACCGAGCGGTATGATTGCGCTATATCGTTTTTGAATAACGGACCGACAGAGGTCTTTTACGGTGGCGCGCAGGATTACGTGCTGTATTGTGTAGAGGCGGCACGCAAGGTGGTGTTCCTCCACAGCGATTATCAAAAGAGCGGTGCCAATCAGCCCGCCAACAATCGGATGATGGAACGCTTTGACGTGATCGCGGCCTGTTCCGAGGGGTGTCGTCGTTGTTTTGTGTCGGCGCTGCCCCATTTGGCGGATCGCTGTGTGGCGGTACCCAATTGCCACCGCTATGATGAGATCCGTGAATTGGCGGATCGCGATTTGGTTGAGTACAAAAAGGATGAGATCCATGGAGTCACAGTATCCCGTATGACCCCACGCAAGGGTTTGGATCGGGGTATTCGGGCGGTGGCTGCGGCCCGTTCCCGGGGGATACCGTTGACGCTGCATATTGTCGGTGAAGGACCGATGTGGAATAGCTTGCAGACGCTCGCCCAAGAACTGGGGGTGTCGGAAGCGGTGCTGTTCCACGGTCAGCAGGAGAATCCCTATCCCTACATAAAACAGGCGGATTTCCTGTTGCTGCCCTCCTATCACGAGGCGGCACCGATGGTGATCGACGAGGCTCGTTGTTTGGGGGTGCCGATCCTGAGCACCGAGATCATCTCGACCCAAGAGATGGTGATACAGGCGCAGGCCGGGTGGGTCTGTGCCAACGATCAGGAGGCACTGACCGATATGGTGTGCCGTGTCGCCGCGGATCGCGACGGCCTTGCAGAGGTGAAAGCCCGATTGGCGCAGGAGCAGCCGGATAACCGTATGGCACTGGCGCAATTTGCTGTTGCTGTGACCGGTGAATGATAGCACCATAAATTATGTATATAAATGGGGACAATGCCCGTATATATAAATTTCAGTTCATCTATTTTGATACGAAGGAGAGAAGACAATGCTGAATAAGATGAGTGCAAAAATATTGTCTTTTGTCTTGGCACTGCTGATGCTGGTCGGAATGATGCCGATCACTGCATTGGCTGCCGGCAACGTGACAAACTATGCCGACTTTTTGGCGAATCTGAAGCAGCTGGAGATCTATGCGGACGAATTCGCCGCACAGTCCAGCCGCGATGCCGGTGAGTTGGTGCTGAACTTCATCCGTACCGGTGTGGAGCGTTACCAGGATGGTAACTGGGCCGCACTGGCGGGTCAGGAGATCACCGTTTTCACGGAATACGTAGAGGCGCAGGATGCCGCCAACGGCACCACCGCGATGGATCTGCGTGATATCGTGATTAAGGACTTTAAGCTTCCGAACGGGAACCCCTCTGACTTTGGCCATATGTTCGGCACGATGAACATTTCCTACGTGGCGTCGGCGGTACAGTCGGATGACCTGGCCGGTTGGGCGGGCGATCTGTGCGATCTGTTGTATTTTTCCGCAGAGCGCGCCAACGTGCCGGAGGGCACGGTGGACGAGATGGCCGCCTATATCCTGGAGCATTGCTTCGGCGTGGATGCGGATGACGCATTTGGCTGGGATGATTTCTACGGCGATATGGATGCCTATTACCTCATTAGCGAGTACGAGGCAGGCAACGGCAGCTACAGCGAGCTGATGGAGGCCTATTTCACCGCCGACCTGAGCGATACGGACCGCGCGGTGTATTTTCTGAATAACCGCTTCTCCGGTCAGGTGACCCGTGAGGCTGTGCGCACGGCGCTGTACAATGCCTATCGCACTAACGTGGGCATTCAGATCCTGGAGGCGGACCGCGCCATCAGCGATTATGACACCCTGCGTCAGGCCAGCTGTTATGCTCTGGCAGATTATCTGTTTGAGCACGCCGAGGGTCAGCTGGAGGCTGGCGGCAACGAGGGCGATGAGGAAGAAGATCAGCCGGATAACGGCTATTATTCCGTATTCTCCACCACCTCCTCCGTTTTGGCCCCCGGCATTACGCAGGACATTCATTATGCCCGTTCTGCTGACGGTAAGCAGATGGTCTATTACGTGGCCACGGTGGATGTGACCCGTGATGACGTGACCATTATGGCGAACTATAAGGATAATGATCCCTCTAAGGGCTGGGGTATGCAGCGCGTGGAGGATCAGGTGGCCGCATTGGTAAAGAACAACGCCCACTTGGAGAATTTCACTCCTGTTGTTGCCACCAATGGTGACGGCTTTAATACCACGACCGGCCAGCCCGGCGGTCTGCTGCTGATGCAGGGTGTGGAATGGCATCCTGTGGATGGTGACGGCTTCTTCGGTATTCTGAAGGACGGCACCGCCATCATCGGCACCAAGGCGGATTATGAGGCGAACAAGGATCAACTGCAGGAAGGTATCGGCGCCTTTGGCTCCGGTAAGCTGTTGGTGCAGAACGGCGCGCTGGCTTCCGGCGCTACCGATGGCAACCGCGCCAGTCGCACCGCAATCGGTATCAAGGCGGATGGCTCGGTGGTTATGATGGTTATGGATGGCCGTCAGGAGCCCTTCTCCTGCGGCGGTAGCCTGGCCGAGATCGCTCAGGTGATGCTGGAGGCCGGCTGTGTGACGGCTGTTAACCTGGACGGCGGCGGCTCCACCACCTATATGTCCAAGCCCGAGGGCAGCGATACCATTCAGGTGGTTAACCGTCCCTCCGACGGTTATGCCCGTAGTGTGGCCGCTACTCTGGTGGCGGTTTCCACCGCTAAGTCTTCCAAGGAATTTGACCGTGCCATCATCCAGTCGGATTACGACTATCTGACCAAGGGCACGCAGTTGAAAATGACTGCCGTCGGCGTCAATAATATCGGCTCCTCCGCCGTGATTCCCGAGGGCGCGTATTGGCAGGTCTCGGATGAGTCGTTGGGCTCTATTTCCGAGGATGGTGTGTTCACCGCCGTGGGTTGCACCTGCGAGTGGGCCGGCACCTGTGACGTGTGCGTGAATCCTCTGCCGGAGGATGCGCAGGTGGAGGTCCGCCTGATGGTAGGCGACCAGGTGGTAGGATCTAAGACGCTGCACGTGGTTGTTCCCGACACCCTGGAGTTCACGGAAAAGACGCTGACTCTGATCTATGACGTGACCTCCGAACTGCCGCTGGCGGCCTATTACAACGGCAATCCCGTGGCGATGAACGCCAATGATATTTTCACCGGCTGTTTGGAGAGCGAAGAGTGGGCCGTTTTTGACGGCTTCAACGTCACCGCGCTGCAAGAGGCCGGCGCCCGCGCGATGACCGTGTTCGCTATCGTGCTGGAGAACGAGGATGCCTATTGCGAGATTCGGGCCTCTATGTTCCGCGCGGATGAGGCTACCTTTGATTTCGATCAGGCCACTGCAGGTAACCGCACTTTGGCCTGGAACCGTGAGGTGCTCAACGCCACCACCACGGATAAAATGAATTATACGGTGACCGATCCTACTAAGGGCGTAACCCTGGGATACACCTTTGCGTTGGATATGACCACCATTGAGATCCCCGCCCATTTGGCAGACATCGTGTTTATGCTGCCCAACTCGGACAATCAGGGCGATTCCGCTTTTGGCTATATGTTGGCTTTGGCGGAGCGTGTCAGTATCCTGACCGAGGTGCGTATCACTGCCCAGTTTGATAAGGATCTGGACGTGGACGTGTCCGAACTGCAGGTATTTAATGACTACTTTGAGCTGAAATCCGCCACGGTGGATGAGAATAACCAGTTGACTATGGTATGCAACTGGATCGACCGCACCGAGGCGATTGACCAGACCACGGCCAACCCGCTGTGCATTCTGGCCGGTATCAAAGCGACTCCTAAGGACGGTGTCTGGAACGGCAACGAGCTGATCGTGGCCAACTCCGGTAACGTCAGCTACGACGTGTATCTGCGTGCCTCCTCTCTGTATTCCTTCGCACAGAAGCCGGAGAACCAGCAGAAATACGGCCTGCAGCCCTATGTTTCCAGCGAGACCGGCTGGGAGGGCGGCACCGAGACCGGTGCCCACTATTCCAGCGTGTACGCCGATTTTGAGGATGGCTTTATCATCAATAACGAGGTGCGTCAGGGCTGGTTTAAGGAGAACGGTGAGTACCTGTATTACGTTGATCACAAGCCGGTGACCGGTGTGCAGTACGTCCCCTCCCGTGAGGACGCAGCCGTCTCTCTGTTCTACGAATTTGATGAAAACGGCGTGTGCCGCGGAAAGCTGTCCGGCACCGTCAACTACAATGGCGGTCTGTATTACGCTGTTAACGGCGAAAAGACCACCGGCTGGATCTCCGGTTATGATGCCGAGGGCAACTCGGTCGATTATTACTTTGATCCTGCTACCGGTAAGGCGGTAGACGGCGTGCAGAAGATTGCCGGCTATACCTATACCTTTACCGATCATATCCTGACCCGCGGCGATCTGGTAACCGATGCTAACGGTACCCGCTACAGATGGGCCGGTCGCTGGCTCCATGGTCAGTGGTTCCAGGTGGATGGTAATTGGTACGCCACCAAGAAGTACATTTATTATGTGGTTACCGGTTTTGTCAACGTACCTGCCAAGGACGTTCCCGATTGGAAGTGGCACCTGTTTGATGATAAGGGTGTTTTCCAAGAGGATTATACCGGCATTTACCTCTATAACGGGGATACCTATTACGTGAAAAACGGTCTGCGCGACAGCACGGCCGGTCTGGTTTATGAGGATGGGTATTATTACTTTATCAATCCCGCGGATGCCAAGGCGTATAAGAATCGCACCGCGTGGATCAACCGCACCAACGGTTTGGTGCCTGCCGGCCGATACACCTTTGATGAGAATGGTCGGATGGTGGATCCTCCCGTAACGGAGCCCGATGTGCCGGATGTTCCGGACGTGCCCGATATTCCCGACGTTCCGGATGTTCCCGACGTACCGGATGAGCCGGTAGATCCTACCCTCAACGGTATTATCGAGCAGGACGGCATACTGTATTATTACGTCGACGGCGTGTGCCAGAGAGGTAACGGCGTTGTAAAACTGACGGATGACAACGGCGAGGAGTTCTACATTTACGTGCGCTCCAACGGTCAGTTGGCGGTAGGCACCTATTGGATCACCGTCACCAACGGTCTGCTGACCAAGGGTAAATACACCTTTGATGCCAATGGTAAGTATTACGTGCCCGCGGAACAGCCGGATCCTGATGTCCCCGCTGTCAAAAATGGTGTTATCACCGATGAGGATGGTATTGTACGGTACTATATCAACGGTGTGCGTCAGATCAATCTGGGCGTTCTCAAATTGGTGGATGAAAACGGTCTGACCTATTACATCTACGTGCGCTCCAACGGCCAGCTGGCCACCGGCGTATACTGGCCCACAGTCCGTAACGATCTCCTGCCTCGTGGCGGTTATGATTGGGGTGCTGACGGTAAGTATTATCCCCCCACCGTTACCCCCGATCCTGATGAGCCGGAGATTCCTGACGAGCCGGATACTCCCGTTGAGCCGGAGATTAAGAACGGCATCTACGAGGAGAACGGAGACAATTATTATTACGTCAATGGCGTCAAGCAGAAAGGTATCGGCGTTGTGAAACTGACCGATGAGACCGGCGCAACCTTCTACATCTATGTTCGTACCAACGGCCAGTTGGCTACCGGTATTTACTGGCCCACTGTCCGTAACGATCTGCTTCCCCGCGGCCCCTATGATTGGGGCACCGACGGTAGATATTACCCTGCCGTTTAATTCCCTTTTGTTAAGGTGAGGGTGTCCGTCCCAAAGCGGACGGACACCCCCGCATGGATCGATATTAACACACAATGAAAGGAACATTGCAATGAAGAATGTAATGCGCCGCATCGGTGCGATCCTGCTCACGATCGCTATGTTCGCAACGATGCTTCCCGCCGTTTCTGCGGCGAATGTTTTGACGACTTCCGTGACCGGTCTGACCGCGTCCTGGGAGTACTCCAACCAGGGCGGCGGCTCCGCCACCTGGACCTCCGGCGGCACCTCCATCTCTGCTGAGACCAAAGGTACGGCTGCCAAGACCAATATCTCCGACCTGACCCTGACCAACAATTCCGGTGCAGAGGCTGTGCTGAGTTTTAATTGGTCTCTGACCACCGGCGGCACCACCGCCGCCAACCGCGCGTCGCTGACCGGCGCCATCGCTGTCAGCAACAAGGCCAGCGCCTCCGGTGAGTTCTCCCAGACTTTAGCCGACGGCGAGAGCATCATCATTCAGCTGAAATCCCCTCGTGGTGCTGCTTACAAGGGAACCTTCGTCATCACGGATCTGGCTCTGGTCGGCCTGAATCAGGCTGACCCCATCCTGACCTTCAAGCCCGCTATCGAGGGTGGTTCCTACACCCTGGACGGTGCCGCTGTCACCGCTGACGTGACGAAGGAGGTTGCTATCCGTACCGAGCTGATGCTGTCTGCCACTGCCGAGGAGGGGTATATCTTCTACGGCTGGTACGATTCCATTAGCCAGAAGTATCTGTCTCAGGACACCACGTTTAAGCTGGTGGCTTCTGCGGATGCCAACGTGACCGCCGTATTCGTATCTGACAGCGTGGCTCTGTTCGGTGTCGGTACGGCTAAGTACGACAACCTGACCGATGCCGCCAACGCCGCAGATAAGAGCACCACCCATAAGACGGTGATCCTGCTCAACGACGGCACCATCACCGGCGACCATGTGATCCCTGCCGGTGTCACCCTGCTGATCCCCTATGACGATGCCAATACGGCCCACGGCAACGTGCCCGCTTGCACCAGCTCCGACGGCAACTCTGTTAAGTGGGTAACCCCCTATGCTTACCGTACACTGACTCTGGCCGCCGATGCGACCATCACTGTCAACGGCGCTCTGGAGGTGGGCGGCCGTCATGCTGCCGCCGGTGGTTCTGCCGGTATGTATGCTGCCCCCACCGATGCTCTGGGTTACATCTATATGACTGCCGGCTCTCACATCGAGGTCAACGGCGACCTGTACGCTTGGGGTTACGTCTACGGCGAGGGTACTGTCACTGCCAATGAGGGCGCCGGTATTTATGAGGTGTTCCAGGTTACCGACTTCCGTGGCGGTAACGCCACCTTGGCTCTGGCCGGCGATTATCTGGTATTCCCCATGACCCAGTATTACGTGCAGAACGTGGAGGTTGCTACTACCTATCACTACGGCGCCACTGCCTATGTGACCACCACTATGTTCGTGTCTTCTCAGTGTGTCACCGCTCCCCCCATCAAGTTCATCGGTGCGGGCGCTATGTTCCAGCCCGGCGAGGGAAGCTATATTATTAAGGAGTATGACCCTGTGACCGACACCCTGAATCTGGATGCCTACGGTGATTGTGCTCTGTCCACGATGACCGTTTCCTTGGCCGGTAACACGGTGGATACTACCAATTTTGTCCTGCCCATCACCAACAATATCAACATTTACATTCATGAAGGCACCGCTACCTTGAAGCAGGATATCGCGATGCTGCCCGGCTCCACCCTGACGGTTGGCTCTGAGGCTGTACTGGAGATCGGCACTGCCGAAACCCCCACCGCTGCTATGACTGCCGGTTACAACCTCATTGTGTACGACAGCGAAAACTGGACCAGCGGTCTAAACTACTTCACTTTCGAGAACGAAGAGGATCTGACCTTTGTCCATCCCAGCAACCTGTTGGTTCCCGTTAAGTATTCTCCCAGTGAACATAAGGTGCGCACCGATGCCGATATCAAAGACGTGGTTTTTGATATCAACGGTCTCGTTGTCGCCGACGGCTATCTGTACAGCACCGTTACTTGGGCGGATGCTCTGAACGAGGACTTCTCCATTGTCAGTGGCGGCGCTTCCGTCATCTCCTCTGAGGGCACCGGTGTTGTGTGCCTGAATAGTGGTGCCGGCGCGGATCTGCTGACCTATCAGTACGACCAGATCAAGGATACCGCGTATAAATCTTCTCCCGATTACGATGCCGAGAATGGCGGTACTCTGTATTACATGATCCCCCTGGCTGCCATCCAGTTGCAGAACGGCGACGGCTCTCTGCTGGATACCACCGGTGCTGAGCCCGGCGCTATCTATACCTATTGTGATAACCACGATCACTGGATTGCCGGTGAGGAGTGCGCTCTGCCTGTTAACGTAGAGATCACTTGGGTTGTGAACGGTGCGTCCGAGACGGCTGACGTGGCCTACGGCACTGTTCCCACGTACCCCGAAACTCCCGTTAAGGCGTTGGATAACAACTATCACTATGTCTTTGCCGGTTGGTCTGCCACCGAGGGCGGTGCTGTGATCGATCTGCCTGCCGCTGAGAATGCCGCTACGTACTATGCGGTGTTCACCTCTGTGGCGCACACCTACGGTACGGCTGCTGTTGAGGGCAAGCATTCCTGCGTATGTGGCAAGGTTGCCTCTTGCTCCGATGCCGATAACGATGGCGATCACCTGTGCGATCTGGGCTGCGGCGATGCCAAGTCCGAGCACGTGGGCGGTACCGCCACCTGCGATAAGCTGGCTGTCTGTACCGAGTGCGGCGAGAGCTATGGCACCCTCAAGGCACACGCTTGGGTTGATGCCTCCTGCGACAATCCCAAGTATTGCTCCGTCTGTGGCGAGACCGAGGGCGACGTTGCTCATGGCAACATCGTTCACGTTGCCGCTAAGGACGCTACCTGCAGTGAACAGGGTAACATCGAGTACTGGTACTGCGAGGCCTGCGGTCAAGCTTGGCTGGACGAGGCCTGCACTCTGAACACCAATCTGATGGCTGTTAAGCTGCCCATGGTTGACCATGAGTACTTCTACCCCTGCGATCCCGTCTGCATGAACTGCGGCGAGGTCACCAACCCCGATGCCGCCCACAGCGTAAAGCACGTTGAGGCTAAGGCTGCTACTTGCTACGAGAACGGTAACGTTGAGTACTGGTACTGCGAGGCTTGCGGTCAGGCTTGGCTGGATGAGGCTTGCACTCTGAACACCAACCTGATGGCTGTTGTCCTGCCCATGGCTCACGCTGAGGCTACTCACGTTGAGGCCAAGGCTCCCACCTGCTACGAGAACGGTAACATCGAGTACTGGTACTGTGAGGCCTGCGGTCAGGCTTGGCTGGATGAGGCTTGCACTCTGAATACCAACCTGCTGGCAGTAATCCTGCCCATGGGTCACGGCACCATCACTCACGTTGCCGCTAAGGACGCTACCTGCTACGAGAATGGTAACATCGAGTACTGGTACTGCGAGGCTTGCGGTCAGGCATGGCTGGATGAGGCTTGCACTCTGAATACTAACCTGCTGGCAGTAATCCTGCCCATGGGTCACGGCACCATCACTCACGTGGCCGCTAAGGACGCCACCTGCTACGAGAATGGTAACATCGAGTACTGGTACTGCGAGGCTTGCGGTCAGGCTTGGCTGGATGAGGCTTGCACCCTGAATACCAACCTGCTGGCAGTAATCCTGCCCATGGGTCACGGCACCATCACTCACGTGGCCGCTAAGGACGCCACCTGCTACGAGAACGGTAACATCGAGTACTGGTACTGCGAGGCTTGCGGTCAGGCTTGGCTGGATGAGGCTTGCACTCTAAATACTAACCTGCTGGCCGTTGTCCTGCCTATGGGTCACGGCACCATCACTCACGTGGCCGCTAAGGACGCCACCTGCTACGAGAACGGTAACATTGAGTACTGGTACTGCGAGGCTTGCGGTCAGGCTTGGCTGGACGAGGCCTGCACTCTGAATACTAACCTGCTGGCAGTGATCCTGCCCATGGGTCACGGCACCATCACTCACGTGGCGGCTAAGGACGCCACCTGCTACGAGAACGGTAACATTGAGTACTGGTACTGTGAGGCCTGCGGTCAGGCTTGGTTGGATGAGGCTTGCACTCTGAACACTAACATGATGGCTGTTAAGCTGCCCATGGCTGAGCATAGCCACGATGATGTTCAGCTGGTGCTGCCCACCACCACTTCTGCCGGTTATTATCGCTACACCTGCTCTGCCTGTGGCAATGATTACTATGATGTGGCGCTGAATACCGGTTGGTTTAACAATAACGGCGATTGGTATTACTTGGATGCCGAGACCGGATACGCTGTTTCCGGCTGTGTCCGCGTACCGTATCCCTCTGAGGCAATGAACGGCATCACCTATGCTCCTAACGCTGAGGATCTGGCTTATTGGGAGGCGCATCAAGCCACCTCTCAGTATACCGACCTCGAGACCGCTGTCTTTGTGTTCGGTGAGGATGGTAAGTTCAACGCCATCACCGGTCAGATCGGCGACAGCTATGCGGTCAATGGTATGATCGCTTGGCACGTGGGTCTGGTGGAGATCAACGGTGAGTATTACTATTTCAAGGGTGATGTCAACGGCGGCGGTAACGTAATGGTTTCCGATGCCACGTTGTATATCTCCCGTAACACGACCGATCTGCCTTTGATCAACGGCTATTACACCTTTGCCGCAGACGGCAAGCTCTGCCGGTACGATGGCATTACTGAGATCGACGGTGAGCTGTACTACTATGAGAATTATCGTCTGGCCAAGAATGCGGGTCTGATCTACGTGGATGGCGATTACTACTACGTACGTGCAAACGGCAAACTGGTCGTTGACGGCAAGTATTGGATTGCGAACAGCAATGGATATGACATTGCGGCTGGCCACTATACCTTTAATGAAGATGGTAAGCTGCAGCTGAACACCGGCATTGTAGAAGAAAACGGCGCCTATTACTACTACATCGATGGCATCAAGCAGATTGGTGCCGGCGTGGTTGAGCTGGTTGACGAGACCGGCGCCACCTACTACATTTACGTGCGTTCCAACGGTCAGTTGGCCACCGGTCAGTATTGGCCCACCGTCCGCAACGGTCTGCTGGAGCGTGGCTCCTATGATTGGGGCACCGACGGCAAGTACTATCCCTCCACCGAGATTCCGGTGCTGAAGAACGGTATCTACGAGGAGAACGGCGCCTATTACTACTACGTTGACGATGTCAAGCAGATTGGCGTTGGCGTGGTTGAGCTGGTTGACGAGACCGGCGCTACCTATTACATTTACGTGCGTTCCAACGGTCAGTTGGCTACCGGCATTTACTGGCCCACCGTCCGTAACGATCTGCTGTCCCGCGGCGCCTACGACTGGGGCACCGACGGTAAGTATTATCCCGCAAACTGATCTCATACAGATGTGTGCATTCGCAGACCCGCATTGTCGGGTCTGCGAGCGCACCATCCTTAGAATTCAAATGAAAGGAGCATCACAATGAAACAGTTGCAGCGACGTATCGGCTCGCTCTTGCTTGTGATGGCTATGATCGCGGCGATGCTCCCGATCTTTTCTGTGCCTGCCGCGGCGGCAGGTACTTTGAGCGTGTCCGACGCCAACATTGGTCTATCCTGGACCGATGCCAGCAATTCCAGCGGTAAAGCCACCTGGACTGCCAGCGGCACCACCATTACCGGTACGGCTACCGGTTACAAGACGCTGGGTATTATTAGTCGCACGATCACCACAAAATTGACCATTAAAAACAACTATGCGGATGCCCGCACCCTGTCCTTCAGTTATACGCTGTCCGGCGGCGGTTCGGTGTCCGGTGTTTCCGGTAATGCATACAGCAGCGAGTTGGCCGCCGGTGGCACTCTGGTCATCACGTTGACCTCTCCCAGCGGCACCAGCACCAACACGCTGACCATTACCAATATCAAACTGATCGGTAACAGCAACGTGACCGCTACCTTCCAAGCACCCGAAAACGGCAGCTATACGGTGGATGGCACCGCTATCACGACCGAGATGAGTTATACCAAAGCACCTGACGCGAGCAGCTACACCGTGAAGGCTACCCCTAATAGCGGCTATTCCTTCTACGGCTGGTACAATGAGACCACGGCATCCTATATGTCCTATGATGCCAACACTTCGCTGTCGGTGGGCAATGATGCCACTATCAAGCCGGTGTTTGTATCCGGTACTCCTGCCCATTTCGGCGTGGGTGGTCAACGGTTCTATGACTTGAGCGATGCGGTTGCCGCTGCTCAGGCCGGCTCGGATAAGAAAATTGTGGTACTGAAGGATGGCGCTGTGTACGGCACCCATACCATTCCCTCCGGCATCACCTTGTTGGTACCCTATAACGCCGAGGCCTCTGCCCACGGCAAAAACCCCAGCTGCACCAGCTATGACGATCTGCTGGGCGGTAAGGGTAACATTGCATGGGTACAGCCCACCGCCTATCGCACTCTGACGATGGCGGCGGATGCACATATTACGGTTAACGGTGTCATTGAGGTGGGCGGCCGCCATGCCTCCGGTAGCGGCGGTACCGGTAAATTTGCCGGTAGCCCCACCGATAAGCTGGGCTACATCAACATGCTGGCCGGCTCCCACATCGACCTGAACAGCGGTGCCTATCTGTACTGCTGGGGATATATCTATGGCGACGGCACCATTACCGCCAAAAACGGCGCCGCCATCTATGAGAACTTTCAGATTCAGGATTTCCGCGGCGGTGACAAGAGCACCGAGCTGGCTCAGGGCTTCCTGGTGTTCCCCACCGCACAGTATTACGTACAGAACATCGAGGTTGCCACCACCTATGAGTACGGCGCCAAAGAGTTTGTGCACACCTCTGTGTATATGTCCCGTATGGAGCACGGCGCTACTGTTGAGTTCATCGGTGCCAACGCCATGTTCCGTCCCGAGCCCGGTTCTTGGGTGGTGAAGGATTACGATCCCGCCACCGACAACCTGTATCTGGACTCTTACGGTGATTGTGCTCTGTCCGAGCTGGCGATGAAGATTGCCGGCGTGGACGTGGATGCGGCCCAGTTCGTGTTGCCCATCACCAACAATATGCAGATTCGCATCCGGACTGGCACCGCTACCCTGCAGCAGAACGTGATGATGCTGCCCGGCTCCTCCCTCACGGTGGATCAGGGTGCTACGTTGAATATTGCCCAGACCGACGCCACCACCGATGTGGTGACCGCCGGCGGCTACATTCTGCAGATGTTTGATTACAACAACTACATCTACGGTATCGATATGGATACCTTTGATGTGGTGGCGAATCGCTACTACAACCACTACGGTAGCACCGGCAAGCGTCGTTTCCAGGCGGTGCCCTATACCTGTACTACCCGCAAGACCCGCACCGAAGCGGACCTGACGGACGCTAAACTGGACATCAACGGTACCATCATTGCCAACGGCTTTATTTACAGCACCGTTGACTACGCGGATATCCTGAACGAGGATTACACCATCACCGGCGGTGGCGCCAACATCTGCTCCTCTGAGGGCACCGGCGTCCTGCAGATGGTGGGCGGTGCCGGCGGCGACGTCTTTGGTGTTATGTACGATCAGGATTGCGCCGAAGCCGTGGACAAGGGCGGCAAGGCCGGCGATGGCGTTTACTACTACATCCCGCTGGCCTCCGTGCAGCTGCGTAACGGTGACGGAACGATGCTAGATACCACCGGTGCCGAGGCGGGCACGGAATATCGGTATTGCAATGACCACGATCGGTGGTACAGTGACCCCTGTGAATGCTGCGGCCACACCTACGATAACGATCTGGACGTGGACTGCAACGTCTGCGACGCTATCCGCGTGGTGGAGTACCAGCTGTTTACCAATGCCGGCACCTCCATCTCTGAGGATGTCAACGGTCTGGCGTTCCGCTTTACCGTGGAGGCTGAGGGCATCACGGTAGATCGGTATATTTGCAATCTGGATGCCGCAGAGGTACGTCCCAACTCCACCGGCAATGCGTATAAACTGCTACGTATGGGTGCCGTTGTATCCAATAACGGCGTGGAGCCCACTTATGAGAATGCATCGAATGAGCAGGGTAGCCGTATTCTGAACATCCCGGTTGTTAAGATGTTTGATGAGATTACGTTCGGCATCCGTGTTCTTAACATTCCCGCTGGAGCCGCCAGGGATCTCGGCGTGATGATCCGTCCCTACTACATCTATCAGGATGCGGAGGGTAACGAGATCCTGCGCTACGGCGAATTGCAGGAGAGCAGTTTCAACGAAGCGTTGAACAAGGCCTCTGCTCAGTAAAGTAAAAATAAGCCGGATGCTCAATGAGTATGATTGAGCATCCGGCTGTTGCCGTGTAAAAAACAGTAAAAGAAAGCAGACGGCATCGGCTCGTCTGTTTTCTCTTGTTGTTTTTAAAAACCATCACAGGAGGCAGAGATGAAGGTAGGCATATTGACGTTTCCTAACTCGGTCAGTTACGGCGCCAGTCTGCAAATGCACGCGCTCAATCGGGCGATACAGCAGATGGGGCACGACGCTGAGGTGATCAATTATCACAGTGCCTATATGCGGGCCGAGAAGCACGTGCGCCGCCGCGGTGCGCATTCCGCCGTCAGGGCGGCCGCCCAGCGCCGTTTGCGGCGGCTGATGCACCACCGACTGTATGCGGCATTTCGCCGTTTTGAGCGGGAGCAGAATTGCCTGTATCCCCGTCGGCCTTTTTCGAATAAGGAACAGCTGAAGAAGATCGGAAATCGGTACGATACCGTTGTGTGCGGCAGTGATCAGGTGTGGAATCCTTTGATCACCGGTGGCGATCTCAGTTATTTTTTGGATTTCTGCGGCGAGAACACACGTCGTGTTTCTTATGCCCCCAGTTTTGGATTGGAGCAATTGGACGAGCCGTATAGTGCGGCGATCCGTCCCGAACTGGAGCGGTTTTCCTCCCTGTCGATTCGGGAGGAGGAGGGGCGGCGTTTGGTGGCTGATCTGACCGAACGGGATGCGACCGTGGTCTGCGATCCGACTTTTTTGATCGATGCCGCCGATTGGATGGCGTTGGAACAGCCCCATCCCGCTGCGGCGGAGGAGTACGTTTTGTATTTTACGGTCAAGCATTCCCAAACGCTGTTTGACCGTTGTTGCGCGTGGGCTCGTCAACACGGAATGAAAGTGGTGGCCATCGGCGGTAATTTCCTCACCAATATCCGAAAGAAGGATCCGTTGGTGGAATATGCGGTGGATGTGGGGCCGGAGCAGTGGCTGTATTTAATGCACCACGCGCGATACGTGTTTACCAATTCCTTCCACGGCACGGCCTTTTCCGTGATCTATCAAAAGGATTTTTATATCGAGTATCCGGCCCGCACCAACTGCCGCCTGGCGCAGGTGCTCCGTATGTTGGATATGGAGCATCGGGTCATACAGGAGGGTCAGCCTCTGCCTGAGGAGGCGGCACCCCATGCGGCGGCACAGCCGGCGTTGCAAGCGCTGGTAGCAGTGTCCCGTCAATATCTGGAAGAAGCGCTGCGAGAACATTGAGTTAAAAAAGGAGTATAGAAAGGAGGAAACCCCATGGACGGACGTGTCAAAAAAGCGCGCATGAACGTCATCAGCACGATGGCGAATCAGCTGGTCGCCACCCTGTGCGGTCTGGCGATTCCGTGGATCATGATTGATACCTTTGGCTCCGACGCCTATGGTGCTACCACCTCTATCGCTCAGTTTTTGGCTTACATCTCTCTGCTGGAGGGAGGCATCGGACGTGTGGCCCGGGGGGCTTTGTACCAGCCTTTGGCACAGCAGGATGTCGATGGTATCAGCCGCGTTTATCTGGCGGTCAAGCGATTCTTCTGCATATTAGGTATGGTTTTTGCCGGCTATACAGTGTTGCTGGCGGCGGGTTATCATACCATTGCCGACGTGTCTATCTTTACGTGGGACTACACCTTTATGCTGGTGCTGTGTATCGCCATCGGTAAATTTGCCGAGTATATGGGTGGCATTTCCAACGTGACATTATTCAACGCCGACCAACGCCAGTATGTGGTCAATACGGTGTATATTGTTACCAACGTGCTGAACGTGGCGCTGGTTTTGGTGTTAGCTAAGCTGGGCGCCGATCTGATCTGGGTCAAGCTGATCAGCAGTCTGGTGTTTGTATTGCGTCCGCTGATCTATACCTATTATCGTAAGAAGCACTATACCATTCGCAAAACCGAGCAGCGTTTTAAACTACCGAATCGGCTGGTAGGCATTGCTCAGCATACGGCCTACGTGGTGCAGAACAATACCGACGTGTTGATACTGACGGTGTTCTCGGATCTTAAAATGGTCGCAGTGTATACGGTATATCATTTGGTTACCTTTAGTATGCGTAACGTGGTTACGTCGTTTACCGGCGGTATGGAGGCCTTGCTTGGCAATATGTTTGCCAAGGGCGAAGAGGACGCTCTGCGCAACGCCTATCGCACGTACAAGCTGATCCTGACCGTGCTTACCGTGGTGCTGTTTGGCGTCACGGCGATGCTGATCGTCCCCTTTGTCGGCTTGTATACGGCAGGGGTAGAGGATGCTGACTATCAGCAGCCGGTGTTTGCACTGATCTTAGTCATGGCTGAGGCGCTGAATTGTTTGGTTTTGCCTTGCTTTAATCTCAGCATAGCGGCCAATAAATTAAAGGAGAGCCAGATCGGCGCTTATGTTGAGGCAGGGATCAACCTGGCGGTTTCCATAGCACTGGTGTTTTGGAATCCTTTGGTCGGCGTTGCCCTTGGCACGTTGGCCGCTACCCTGTTCAAGTGTGTATATTACATCGCTTTCTCCGGAAAGCATATCTTGAAAATGAAAGTATCCCGTATGTTGGGTGAGTTGGGTATTACCACGGCCGTCCTGGTGGCCATATCATTGCTTGGCATGATGGCGGTGTGGAGCATCGCCGTGTATAGCTATGGCGTATGGGCACTGTGCGGTGTGGTTTGTGCCTTGGCTGCCGGCGTGGTCAGTGTCATTCTGGGTGCGATTCTGTATCCGGATCGTTTAAAAAGTGCCGTGCAGTTCCTGCTTAAGCGCCCTATCGCATAACGCTCGGACGTTGATCACCAAGGAGGATTACCTATGACGGAACAGGATAAAAACAACCGCCTTAGTGCGGAGGATATCATAAACGAGATCAAGATCATCCCCGATGAATCGGCGGACGATTTAATCCAATCTCATCATTCTTCCGATAGCAGCCACCATCATAGCCATCATCATAGCCACCATCACAGCCACGGTCATCGCCATCATCGGCGTCATCGTCGGCACCGCTCACAGAAAAATACGCAGCGGCAGCAGCGGATGCGGCGTTTTTTCAAGAAAAACAAAAAACCGCTGCTGATATCGGTGGCAGCCGTGCTGTTCTGTTTGATTGCGGTGGTCGCCGGCGCCTATGCGGATTACCTGCTTCGGCAGCGGGCAGAAACGCCTACCGATGGCGGTGTAAAGGAAACGGTGGATCAGTTGCAGATCAGTGTCACCGTCTTTGATCATCCGGTTCCGCTCGTCAATACGGCGGTAAAAGCTCATCTGGCCGCATCGGTAGAGGCAGACGTGCACGATGTTTTCAAGACGTATCAAGGCAAGGAATTTCGCTTGGATCAAGGGCTTCCGGTTACCCTTTCCTACGAACTGCTGGGCGTGCCCGCAGGCTATACGGTGGAGAATGCCGTATTTTCGGTGACAGAGCAGGCGTCGCCGACCGATGTGCTTCGCTACGTCCCGGAAAAAGGGAAGACTTCCGTGAATTGCTATAATCTCAAATCCGCAACGGCCTATGCGTACACGCTGGACGTAACCTTTACCAATGGGGTAAAAACGGCTGTATCCGGCGCCTTTAACACGGAGCATGGCCCCCGTATGCTGACCGTAGAGGGCGGCTATAATATGCGGGATTTCGGTGGCTGGAGCACAGCAGACGGTTACACCCTTCGGCAGGGCTTATTGTACCGTGGATGCGAGATAGACGGTGCTGTGGAATCCAAATACACCCTTACCGATGCGGGACGGCGTGTGATGCTGGAGCAGCTGCGTATCCGCACCGATATGGACCTGCGCACACCGGAGGAGAGTTGGAGCAAGGATAGTGCCTTAGGCGATGGGGTGAAGCACGTTTATTATTCAGCCCCTATGTATGCGGCGATTTTTAACAATGCGCAGAATGCAGAGGTAATGCGCAAAGTGTTTGCCGATCTGGCGGATGCGCGTCATTATCCGATTTACCTTCACTGTACCTATGGGCAGGATCGCACCGGCACGGTTTGCTATTTGCTGGGCGGTCTATTGGGGGTGGATAAAAAGGATTTAATAAAAGAATATGAATTGTCGGCACTGCACCATGGCTACGTTGCCTCGCGGGATATGGATGCCTTTATGGCGCGGGTAGATCAGTTTGCCGGTAACACCCTGGGGGAAAAGGTAGAAGGATATCTGCTTTCCATCGGTGTCAGCCCTGCCCAGATTCAAAGCATCCGTGATATTTTCTTAGAGAAGCAACAGAACACGCCGTCCTAAGGAGAAGATATGAAACATCGGATTCAAAGCGTGTGGCAAAAAGTGAGGATGTTGAGCAACCGCCTCTGTCGCACACGGATCAATCGCAGAAACAGAAAACGCCTGAACAATCGGGATGTGACCGTTATTTCTTCCAACTGCAATGGTGGTTGGATGCTCCACGATCTGGGTTTGCGCTTCAACAGCCCCTTTGTCAATCTGTTTATCTGCGCGGATGACTATATCCGCTTGCTGCAGAATTTTGCTTATTATATGGAGCAGGAGCTCACCTTTGTGGAGGAGGATTGCGGCTATCCCGTGGCGATGCTGGGGGATGTCCGCCTGCATTGTGTACACTACACCGATGCGCAGGAGGTGCGGGATAAGTGGAATGCCCGTAAGGTGCGGATGGATCCGAACAACATGTATGTTTTGTTCACCGATCGTGACGGGTGTACCCGCGCGCATTTAGAAGCCTTTGAAGCGCTTCCCTTCCGGCATAAGGTGGTGTTCACCCATCGTCCGTACGCAGATCTACCGTCCGCTGTGTATGTGCCGGGCTTTGAGGAGCAAGGCTACGTCGGTGAACTGCACCGCTACGTAGGGTGGAAGGGTATCCGCCACTACGATGTTTTGGACTATACCGATTGGTTCAATCAGGCAGTATCCCATCCTAAATAAAAAAAGCCTCCCCGATACGGGGAGGCTTTTTTGATGGTTTATACACCCAGCAGGGGGGATAGATAGCCCCACGCAATGCCTAAGGCGGCGGATATTAGAATCAGCCAGATGGGGTGCACCTTTTTCCAAAAGGCCAGGGTGCAGGTCAGAGCAAAGATGCCCAGAGAGACGTAGAAGGCAGGGGTGGTGAACACGGATAGGGTCAGTCCGACGGGGAACAGCACCTCGCCCACCACTGATAATACGGCGGCACCGATGAGTCCCACCACAGCGGGCTTAAGGCCGTTCATACAGCCCTTGACGATGCGGCTTTGCTTGTATTTTTCATAGAATTTCGCCACGATCAGAATGACGATAAAGGAGGGCAGTACCACGCCAAGGGTGGCGCAGGCGGCGCCGAAAATGCTACCCCATACCCCGTGATCGCCCCCTACTTGGGAGCCGATGTAGGTGGCCATATTGATGGCAAAGGGGCCGGGGGTGGACTCGCTGACCGCGATAAAGTTGATCAGGTCTGCCTCGGCCACCCAGCCGTGGCGGAGCACCTCCTCCTGAATCAGGGGGAGCATGGCATAGCCACCGCCAAAGGTGAAGGCACCGATCTTAAAAAAGGTGAGGAAAAGGGTGAGGAAGATCATTTCTTCCCCTCCTTTCGCCATGCGATGAGGGAGTAGACCAGCCCGACTGCGGCACAGCCCACCAGCACCGCCAGCACCGGCACGTCAAAAAAGGCGGTGATGATAAAGGCCGCCGCCATGATGCCGTAGCCGACGGGGCTTTTGGGATTCTTTTGATACATGGTCCACAGTGCCTTGATCAGCAGGGCCATCACGCCGGCACGGATGCCGAAGAAGGCATACTGCACTGCCGGAATATCCGCAAAGCCGGTGAGCAGAAAGGAAATGAGCAGGATGATCATAAAGGAGGGCAGCACCACACCGGCGGTGGCCAGCATCGAGCCGAAAAAGCCGGCGACACGGTAGCCCACAAAGGTGGCGGAATTGATGGCGATGGGACCGGGGGTGGATTCCGCAATGGCGAAAATATCCAGAATATCCTCGTCGGTCATCCAGCCGTGCTTTTCCACGATCTCCCGCTGGATCAGGGGGATCATGGCATAGCCGCCGCCAAAGGTGAAGGCGCCGATCTTAAAAAAGGTGAGAAACAGCGTAAGAATGCGTTTTGCCTTGCTGTCCATTGTCACCCCTCCTTTCGTTATGGGGGTATTGTAGCATAGATGGAAGAAAAAAGCAACCGATACCCTTACGGTATCGGCTGCAAAAGGCGATTCAGTTCCGCCATCTGCTCTCCTGTCGGCTCCGGCAGTGATGCAAAGGAAAAGGGGATGCCCAACCGGTCGTACTTCGCCTGACAGATCTTGCGGAAGGGGAGCAGCTCCACCCCGTCCACACAGCGGTGGGCGGCGGCCACCTCCCGCAGGGCTGCGACACTTTCGGCGGTATCGTTGAGGGTGGGGATGATCACCTGCCGCAGGGTGGTGGGGATATGCCGACGATCCAGATAGGACAGAAAATCCCGCACCGGGGCGAGGGAACACCCCACGTAGGTGCGGTACGCCTCATCGGTGGTGAATTTATAGTCCAGCAGCACCCGATCGGTGACCGCCAACACCTCCTGCACGGCATCGGTGAGCATACAACCGGAGGTGTCTAAGCAGGTGTGGATGCCGTGGCGATGGCAGAGGGTAAACACCTCCCGCACAAAGTTAGCCTGCAGCAGCGGCTCGCCGCCGGAGAGGGTGATGCCGCCCTCGGTGCCCCAATAGGAGCGATAGCGGAGGGCTTTCTCTACCAACTCCTGGGGATTGTAAGCGCTTCCATCCTCCGGATTCCAGGTGTCGGGGTTGTGGCAGCAGCCGCACCGCAGGGGGCATCCCTGCAGAAAAGCCACAAACCGCACCCCCGGCCCGTCTACGGTGCCCAGCGTCTGGATGGAATGGATGCGTCCGATGATTTCGCCGCTCATACGCTTTGGTGGAAGGTACGGCTGATGACCTCCCGCTGCTGTTCACGGGACAGCTTACAGAAGTTCACAGCGTAGCCGGATACACGGATGGTCAGGTTGGGATAGGCCTCGGGATTCTCGTAGGCTTTAATGAGGGTATCCCGATTCATCACGTTGACGTTCAGATGATGGGCCCCCTTGCCGAAATAGCCGTCCAGAATGGACACCAGATTCTCCACCCGCTGTTCGGGGGTGTGTCCCAGCGCCTCGGGGGCGATGGAAAAGGTATTGGAGATACCGTCGCGGCAGTCCTCGTAGCGGATCTTGGCCACCGAGTTGAGGCTGGCCAGAGCGCCGTTCTGCTCCCGATTGTGCATGGGATTGGCGCCGGGGGCAAAGGGGGTGCCGGCGGCTCGCCCGTCGGGGGTGGCGCCGGTATGTTTGCCGTACATCACGTTGGAGGTGATGGTCAGGATGGACAGGGTGTGGGTGGCGCCCCGATAGGTGGGGGTACGCCGCAGCTCGGTAATCACCTGATGGGCCAGATCACGGGCAATGTGATCCACCCGATCGTCGTCGTTGCCATAGGTGGGGAAATCCCCCTCGGTGACAAAATCGGTGATATAGCCCAGCTCGTCCTTTACGGGACGCACGGTGGCGTGCTTGATGGCGGAGAGAGAGTCCGCCACCACCGAAAAGCCGGCCACACCAAAGGCCATCAGCCGCTCCACGTCGGTATCATGGAGCGCCATCTGGGTCTTTTCATAGGCGTATTTGTCGTGCATATAATGGATGGCGTTCATGGTGTTGACGTACAGCTTCATCAGCCAGGCAATGTAGACGGAATACCGCTCCATCACCCCGTCAAAGGTGAGGGTCTCTTCCTCCATGACCGGCATCTGGGGGCCGATGTGCATCCCGCTGACGGTGTCAAAACCACCGTTGATGGCGATGAGCAACAGCTTGGCTAAGTTACAGCGGGCACCGAAGAACTGCATCTGCTTGCCCACCGTCATGGCGGATACACAGCAGGCAATGGCGTAATCGTCCCCGTGGAGGGGGCGCATCAGATCGTCGTTTTCGTACTGGATGGAGTCGGTGTCGGCGGACACCTTGGCGCAGTACCGCTTAAAATTTTCCGGCAGGTCACGGCTCCACAGCACCGTCAGATTGGGCTCGGAGGAGGTGTCCAGCGTATACAGGGTGTGGAGAATGCGGAAGCTGTTTTTGGTCACTAAGGTGCGTCCGTCCTCGCCCATACCGCCCACCGCCTCGGTGATCCACATGGGATCGCCGCCGAACAGCTCGTTGTATTCGGGGGTGCGCAGATGGCGAGCCATACGGAGCTTCATCACAAAATCGTCCATCAGCTCCTGCGCCCCCTCCTCGGTGAGGGTGCCGTTGGCCAGATCCCGCTGGATGTAAATGTCAAAAAAAGTGGCTACACGCCCCAGGGACATGGCGGCGCCGTTCTGCTCTTTAATGGCGGCCAAATAGGCGAAATAGGTCCACTGGATGGCCTCACGGGCGTTGTGCGCGGGGACACTGATGTCGTAGCCGTACAGTGCCGCCATCTCCTTCATATAGCCGAGGAAGGTGATCTGCTGGAACAGCTCTTCGGTCAGCCGCACGCTCTCGGTGTGAAAGCCACCCTCAGCCACGGCGGCCTTATCCTTTTTCTTTTCCTCAATCAGACGGTCCACGCCGTACAGCGCCACACGGCGATAGTCGCCGATGATGCGTCCCCGCCCGTAGGCGTCCGGCAGACCGGTGATGACGTGGCACTTGCGGGCGGCCCGCATCTCGTCGGTATAGGCGCGGTACACGCCGTCGTTGTGGGTGGTGCGGAATTTGAATTCATCCTCCACCTTATCGCTCAAACGATAGCCGTAGGCGGCGCAGGCCTGACGGGCCATACGGATGCCGCCGAAGGGGTTGACCCCCCGCTTGAGGGGGCTGTCGGTCTGCAGTCCCACAATGAGCTCCTGATCCTTGTCCAAATAACCGGGGGCATAGTTTACCAGAGAGGACACCGTCTCGGTATCCACATCCAGCACGCCGCCCCTTTTGCGCTCCTCAGCGAACAGCGCCTGCAGCTTGTCCATTAGGGCACGGGTGCGGGGGGTAGCCTCTGCTAAAAAGGTGTCGTCCCCGGTATAGGGGGTATAGTTGCGCTGGATAAAATCCCGCACGTTGATTTCCACCTGCCATACACCGGGGTGAAAGCCGTTCCATTGGGGATGATTCATAGGGGAACACTCCTTTTTTGAGCAATAAAAAATGGGCAAAATCAGCCATACACTGATTTTGCCCAGACGGTCGGCATTGACGCTTCCACACTCCACCGCAGTATCCCTGCGCTATCCGTCAGTCATGTGGGAGCCTATGGGTCTATTATAGGGGATACGCGCCAAAAAGTCAACTTGGAAAAATAGACAAGAAAATGAGAGATTAGAAAGGAGGAATGAGTAATATGACAAGGTGGATGGCAGTTTGTGTCCACCTGGTAAAAGGTATTGTGAAATGCAGGCGTATGTGGTAGAATTGTATAGAGGAGGGAACGCTATGAAAAAGTTCATTTCGCTATTCTGCGCAATCGCGATGTGTATGATCGTTTTATCTTCCTGTACGTTTATGCCTATGGATACGCCCACTCCCATGGAGGAGATGCGTGGAATCGCGCTGTCCTGCTTTACAGAGCATAAGAGCGAAATGGAGGCCGTTATTGCCACGGAATCGGCCGGCGGAGAAGCCGATTGGTGTGAAAGATACAGTCGGGGGTCGGAGGGTACCTATGAATTTATATTGGAGCAAACCGGCTTTACCGGCACTAATACCCGGACAGGGATCTGGTATTGCCCCGTCAATGAGCCAGGTGAGTCTTACGTGCAGGATAAGGAAAATGAAAACGTGTATGTATATCAGAATGGCGTCATAGACACGTATTATCTGGAGCGCATCGAACCCAATTGGTTTTTCTTCTATGATAAATATGATTTTTAAGTGATACATATACAAAAGCGGACACCTCAAGGTGTCCGCTTTTAAGTTTATACTATAACAGAGAAGGGTGAGGCCAGATACCCCGCCGCATTGTACAGGTTGTGGGTGGGGGCATTTTGAAAGCCCATCTCCACCCGTGCGGCGGCAGGGGCGGTGAGCACCAGCGTGTTCCCCTCCACGGCGACGGTGTAGGGCAGGGGATTCCCCTCGCGGTCGTACACCTGCAGGTCGGCGGGCTCCCCGTCAAAATGCATTCCCTCGGCGTGGGAGAAGGTGACGACCGCACCGTCGGTGGTCTTTTCCGCCTTTTCAACCACGGGACCGCAGTACTCCCGCTCATAGCCAAAGGCGGCGGTGAGCACGGCATTAGCCACCTCGGTGGCAATTTGGTGCTTTTTGGTGGGGTGGATATTATCTGCCTCACCGGTGTGAGCCAAGGTGCATAGGTAGGTGTGGGGCACAACGTGTGTCACAAAGTCCTGACACTGACGGATATGGGCCCAGTCGTTTTCCGGGCTGTCGGCAAAGGGGGCAATCTGCACGATGTAGAAGGGCAGATTCTCCCCCCACAGATCCCGCCAGTTGGCAATCATTTGTTGCAACAGAGCGCTGTAGTGCACCGCCTCGGCGGGGTGGCGGTTGCTCTCCCCCTGATACCACAGCACACCGGCGATGCCATAGGGGACGACAGGGAGCAGTTTATTAAGGTAGCACCAAGAGTCGTGGTTGAACTTGTAACAGTGCCAGTCCCAGTGCTTGACCTCTATCATCCGCTGATAATCGGGGTTTTCCACGATCTCCGGTGCAGTCCAGGCGTCCACGCGGGAGGCACCTAAGTTGCAGGAGAGGATGCCCACGGGCACGTCCAGCTCCTCACATAGCATCCGCCCCACGTCATAGCCGATGGCGGAGAATGTTCCCAGATTCTCGGCGGTGGCCACCTGCCAAGGGGTGAATTCAGTCCATTCCTCCCCCTGATCGGTGATGCAGTGCCCCTCCTGAAAATGCCGCACACGGGGATTGGCAAGGCGGGGAATGTCGGTGGATTCCTCCACACGGAATTGCATATTGGACTGTCCGCCCGCCAGATACACGTCACCCACCAGAATGTCGGTGAGCACGGTGGTCTCACCGTTCAGGGTGACGGTCATCTCATAGGGGCCGCCCGCCTCCATAGGGGGCAGGTGGATCAAAAAGCCGTCCTCGGCCTCAAACTCCACCGTGGCGCCGCAAAAAGCAATCCGTCCGTGACCGGCACCGTCGCCGAACACCGCAATGGGCTTGCTCCGTTGCAACACCATATGGTCGGTAAAAATCGCCGCTAATTTCATGGGTGCACCCTCTTACTTTCTTTTTTGTGCCAGCATCCAGTCGATGAGCGCATCGTCCTGATAGGCGGTCTCCCAGGCGCCGTGTCCGGCACCGTAGCAGATGGTCAGCTTGACGTCGGCGCCGGCGCGGGTCAGCTCGCGGAGCATGCTCACGCTCTCCTCAAAGGGGACGATGGGATCGTCGTCGCCGTGGTAGATGCGGATGGGCAGGTTGGCCAGCCGCTTGGCATTCCATACGATGCCGGTGCCGCACACGGGCACAATGCAGGAAAAGCGATGGGGGTCCGCCATGGCCAGCATCCAGGTACCGGTGCCGCCCATGCTCAGACCGGTGAGGATCACCCGATCCCGATCCACGGGATAGGTGTCGCAGATATAGTCGATGAAGTGGAGCAGACTCTCGTTATAGCAGCCCCAGTATTGATCCTGCGGGCATTGGGGGGCAACAAAAAGGAAGGGATACTCCTTGCCTTGCTCCCGCACGTACCGCATATAGCCGTGGGTGGAGGCCACCTCCAGATCGTCGCCGCGCTCGCCGGCACCGTGGAGGAAAAAGACCAGGGGATAGGAGCGGCTCTCGTCATAGTCCTTGGGCAGGTTGACAACGTAGTTAAAGTTGTGCCATTGCTGGGATTTCCATTGATGCTTTGTATACATAGGCAGCACCTCCATTTGTACTGTAAGATATTATAACACGCTTTTATCGAAAAGTAAACGGGTGCGGTGTTGCGTTTTTGCGAAAATGTGATATACTATACGTTGAGTTTGTGAATTAGAGGGAGTGACCCCGATGGAGTCGAGAGAAGGAAACATCAAAAGAAGCAGCGGCATTTTGATGCCGGTGTTTTCGTTGCCGTCCCCCTACGGCATCGGTACGCTGGGCGCGGCGGCGCGGGATTTTGTGGATTTTCTAGCGGCGGCGGGGCAGTCTTGGTGGCAGATGCTGCCGGTGGGCCCCACCAGCTATGGCGATTCCCCCTATCAGAGTCCCTCCACCTATGCCGGTAACCCCTATTTGATCGATCCGGATCTGCTGGTGGAGGACGGCCTGCTGACCCAAAGCGAGATCGATGCTCTCTCGTGGGGCGACGATGCAGGGCGTGTGGATTACGGTCTGTTGTATCAGAATCGCTATGTCCTGCTGCAAAAGGCCACCGATCGCGGCTGGGAGCGGGATCGGGAGGCGGTTGCCGCCTTTGTTAAAGAAAACGAGAGCTGGCTGCCGGACTACGCTCTGTTTATGGCGCTGAAACGGCATTTTGATATGCGCTGTTGGCTGGAATGGCCGGATGAGTCCATCCGCCTGCATCGGCCCGCCGCATTGGAGAAATATCGCACCCTGCTGGCGGCGGACGTACAGCTGTTCACCTATATCCAGTATTTGTTCTTTAAGCAATGGCGCGCCCTGCGGGAGTACGCCCACGAACAGGGTGTGGGCATCATCGGTGACCTGCCCATTTACGTGGCGCTGGATTCGGTGGACGTATGGGCGTCCCCCGAGAGCTTCCAATTGGATGAAAAGGGCTTTCCCACCGAGGTGGCGGGCGTGCCGCCGGACTATTTCTCCGAGGACGGTCAGCTGTGGGGCAACCCCCTGTACGATTACGAGGCGATGCAGAAGAACGGCTATGCTTGGTGGATCCGTCGTGTGGACGGCGCCTCTAAGCTGTATGATATCCTTCGTATCGATCACTTCCGTGGGTTTGAAAGCTATTGGGCGGTGCCCTATGGCGAGACCACGGCAAAGAACGGCCACTGGGTCAAGGGACCGGGTATGTCCCTGGTGGGTGTGCTGAAGAATTGGTTCTGCAACATCCGCTTTATTGCAGAGGATCTGGGGGCTCCCTCCCCCGACGTGGTGCAGCTGTTGGCGGATTCCGGCTTCCCCGGGATGAAGGTGCTGGAGTTCGCCTTTGATTCCAAAGAGTCCAGTGCTTATCTGCCCCACGCCTACGTCCCCAACTGTGTGTGCTATGGCGGCACCCACGATAACGAGACGCTGGCCGGTTGGGTCAAGGAGGTGGATCCCGCCGACCTAAATAAGGCGGTGGAATATCTGGGGCTGAACGAGCAGGAGGGCTACGTTTGGGGCTTGATCCGTGGCGGTATGGCCAGTGTGGCGAATCTGTTCATCACCCAGATGCAGGATTATCTGGAATTGGATAATGCCGCCCGTATGAACACCCCCGGCAGCACCGAGGGCAACTGGCAGTGGCGGATGGCGCCCGATGCGCTGACCCCGTCGCTGGCGGACAAGATCGCCGCCGTGACCAAGCTGTACGATAGATAAGAAAAAGGCTCTGTGAGTGGTTACTCACAGAGCCTTTTATGTTGCTTATTTTTTCTTGCGGCGAAAAATCTGCTTGCGGAACAGGATGAGGTTCATCACCGCAAAGAAGGCCACAAAAATGATCAGGGTCAGCACCGGCTTTTTCGGCGCCAGCGAGGCCAGCAGCATCATAGGAAAGCCAAAGACGATGGCGGGGAAATTCTGATACACCAGATTATCGGCGGCGGGGGTCTTGAAATCGCCGTCGATCTCCCGCAGCAGGATGATGCCGGTGCTGGCGGTGCCGGTGAGCATACCGTACATCGCCATAAATTGCTCTTCTACGTAGTCCTTGAACAGAGTCTTGGCTACCAGACGGTTGTAGATATAGGTGATCACCAGGCCCGCCACGCCCAGAATGAGCATCAAGCCCCAGTAGTTCTCCAGCACGTCCAGACGGATGGCGGCGATACCCGCCACCACCATCACGTCAAAGAAGAAGTTGCTGACGCGGGTCAGCAGGAAATTGTTGGTATGATTCCGACGGACCAGCTTGGTCTTGTTCAGCGATTTCAGCACTGCCTTGACCAAGGTGGCGGACAGCACACCCAGAATGAAGTTAAAGCCGTAGATGGTGGCCTTCATCCCCGGTAGCAGGACGCTCAGTAGTGCCATCAGCCCGTAGGCCACGATATAGGCCACAAAGATCAGCGCCAGCTGGACGGTCAGCTTGTCTATGCTTTCCTGCATAGGAATCTCGTTCTCCGCTTCGATGGGCTCGTTGTTCAGTCCGTCCGTTTGCGCTTTTTGGGGCAGTTTTCCACGCTTTTTGATCACGTTCAGGTGGATCACACCGCCGATGCTGGCGCTGAGGAAGCCCAGTGCGGCGATGGTAAGGCCGAAGCTCTTACCCCCCACAAAGCCGTAGTCCACCTCGTAGATGTTACCATAGTTCATAGCCTGGCCGGTGCCCTGACCGTAGCCGAAGGGCAGCAGCACGCCTGCCGCCGGGAAGAAATCGGTCAGCACCAGCGCCGCCAGCAGGGTGATCCCCAGACCGAAGATGCCCTGCAGCAGATAGGTGGATACGGTGGTCACACCGGTGTTGAAGATCTCCACGGTGCGCTGCTTGGACAGCGTGGCGTCCGAGGATTTGAGGGTCGAGGCAATAAAGCCCAGTGCCAGCGTGTGGTAGGTGATGGTTTCCAGCATAGCGGTGCCGCTCTCCCCAAACAGGGGCTCATCAAACATCACGTTGCCGGTGATTGCTTTGTAGATAGCGGCGATAATGATCAGCACGCCGCCCCCCAGCACCGAGGTGGGGATGAGGGAGTCCTGCAGACCGGGGATGGCCTTACGCAGGAATTTGCCTACCAAGAGGCTGCCTAACAGAACAGAGAACAGGAGAATCGCTCCCCATACTTTATAATCCCAAAAATTTAACATGTGCTTCTCCTTTACTGACGTTTTTGTGTCGATAATAGATATTCACGTATTTCAGGGCGTTGAAATGCTTATCCCCGCGGAATTGATAGACGTTGCCTCCGTGGTACACGTTCAGCTTGTTGCGTCCCAGCACCGCACAGGCGGTGATCTCGGTAAAGGGGAGGGTCAGGGTATCGTCCCCGCCCTCGCCCACTACGATGCGATCGCCGTATAGGGCGGCGCTATCCAGCTGGCGCAGGCAGGTCTTGCGCTTGTTGGTCTGCACGTCCCATAAACTGACGGCATCCCGGAACAAGGGCGTTTCCACGTAATCGGCGGGATTTAAGGTGTTGACCAGCTCTTTTTGATAGTCATACCAGTCCGCCACGAAGCGGAAGGGGAACGCAAATCCCACGCCGGTCAGCTCCTTAGTGGGTTCGTAGACCACCTGCCGTCCGCAGGCGGTGCAGGTGACGGTGGCACCGGCACTTGTCTGTGCCGCAGGGCCGCAGAAGGGGCACACGTAGATGGCGCGCTCTAAGTATTCCGCCCGTTTTTTGTGGTGGAAGGTGCCGCTCACCACCGCCTCATTGACGTACAGACCGCTTTCGATGCGGGCCATCAATTCTTCGTTGGTCATGGTGGCGTATGCTTCCGGCTCGATCACTTCGGCTACGTAGGAGCGCATATGACCGCGGCGGATGACGTCGCTCCAGCGGGGCTGGACACCATAGCCGCCCTCAATGCGGTAGAGGGCGATGGGCATCCCCAGTTTCCGTGCCAGAGAGGCGATGGCGGGGCTCATATATTCGGTGCGTCCGCTGTAGGTGCGGTTGCCCTCGGGGGCGATGGCGATGGTGCCGCCCTCACGGGCTACCCGCAGGCAGTTTTTCACAGCCGTCAGGTCGGTGGTCTGCTTTTTGATGGGGATGGGGGCTACCAGCCAGCGGATCAGGGAGGAGATCCACCCCATGGAGAAGATGTCCTCGGTGGCCATATAATAGACCGGCCCGCGGAAGGCCATCCCTACGAAGAATTGATCAAAGGGGGTCTGGTGGTTGAGTAGGATCAGATAGGGGCGGTCGCCCTGCTCCTTGAATTTTTCCACCCGGATGCCGTAGCGCAGACGGGAATACGGATACAGCGCCGCATAGACGAGGTTGCGCACCACCCGATGCCGCTTTTTGATCCACGTTTGGTTTTGTTTCTTCATTCCGGTGTCCTCGCGGCCGTTTGATCCCACGGCCGCTTCCCTTTCTGCCGCAAAAAGATGGGAACGCTTCCCATCAAAAACATCACTCTACCCGATATTATACAACTTCTGCGTTCTGTTCGTCAATGTTTTATTTAATAGGTATATGGAGCGGAAATTGGGTTATCGTATCAAGGAATGTTATGAAAAGGAGACGTGGATTATGCCGGAGCGATGCGGACAACACACCATCACCCTGTCCAATAGACCCACCATACTGGGCTATGCCGCCGTAGGGGGCAAGAAGGAGGGGGAGGGCCCCTTGGGAAAATATTTCGACGCCATCTTTGAGGATGCCCGTCTGGGGCAGGATACGTGGGAGCAGGCGGAGAGCGCCCTACAACGGGAGGCAATGACCCGTGCGGTAGATAAGACGGGGCTATCCACCAACCAATTGCAGGTGCTGTTTGCGGGGGATCTGCTGAATCAGAATATTGCCTCCACCTTCGGTCTGCGGGAGATGGCGGTGCCGCTTTTGGGGCAGTTTGGTGCTTGCTCCACCATGGGGCAGACGCTGGCGATGGCCGCCATCTTTGTGGATAGCGGCGCCGCCGACCTATGCGGGGCGGTGACCTCCAGCCATTTCTGTACCGCCGAGCGGCAGTTCCGTTTTCCGCTGGAATACGGTGGCCAGCGCACCCCCACCAGCCAGTGGACCGCCACCGCCTCCGGCGCGGTGGTGGTGGGGCGGGGCAGCCGCGGCGCCGTGGTGCAGGCGGTATGTATCGGCCGGGTGCAGGATCTGGGCGTGACGGATATGAATAATATGGGGGCGGCGATGGCGCCGGCGGCGGCGGACACGATTTACCGCTTTCTGGAGGATACCGGCACGACGCCGGGGGATTACGATCTTATCGTCACCGGCGATCTGGGGCAGGTGGGCAGTGATCTGTGCCGCCGCCTGATGGCAGAAAAAGGCTATACGCTGGGCGGCAATTACACCGATTGCGGTCTGCTTCTTTTTGACCGTCAGCGGCAGGATGTCCACGCCGGCGGCTCCGGCTGCGGTTGCTCCGCCTCGGTGCTGTGCGCTCACCTGCTGCCGATGCTGGAGCGGGGGGAGCTCCACAGCCTGTTGTTCTGCCCCACAGGGGCGCTGATGAGCCCCACCTCCTCCCAGCAGGGGGAGAGCATCCCCGCTATTTGCCACGCCGTGCATCTTATCGCCCCGTAATTGCTTGCCGAGAGTGTGCGAATCACAAAAAGAGCCTGCGGCTGTGCCGCAGGCTCTTTCTTATCGGTTTTATTTCTTCTTGGGGGCCTTGATCTTGTTCAGCTTCTTGTTCAGATCCAGCAGCTGTTCCTTGGTAAACTTCACGTCCATCATACCACCCATCAGGGTGAACAGACGCAGGGCGGTAAAGCCACCCATCATGCTCATCATCTCGGCATTGATTTCAAAGCCCATGGCTTCCATCTTCTTGCCGTCCTTGCCACCGCCCAGCAGCTTGCCGGCCATGGACATAAACAGCATCTTGCCCTGCAGGGTGCTGATGATATCGCTCATCTTGTCATTTAGGGACAGATAGCCTTCGGGGGCGTCGATATCAAACCAGTTGAGGATAGCGCCCTCTTCTACCAGACGATAGGCGGGGTTGGGCTCTTCTACCTTGCAGATGATGCTCTCATCGGTGCAGTCACCGGCCACCGCCTTCAGCACGGTGGTGCCGGCGTTGGGCACGTCGAAGTAGAAGAAGTGATCGGGAGCCTCTACGGTGCCCAGGGATACGCCGTTGGCGAACAGCTCGACGGCGGGCAGGTTAGAGTACACGGTCACACGGGTGACCTCCTCCACACGGTCCACGTACCGCTTGCCGCACAGATGGACAAAGGGCTCGTCGGACAGCCACGCCTTGTAGGCATAGAAGGAATCCTTCTTGTACTTGCGGTCAAAGGTCATCAGACCCTTGTGGTTCTGACCGTTCTCGCCGCCCTCGTTACGGGCATCGGCGCCGAAGTCGAACATATTCCACACGTGGGTGGCCCACATATACTTGCGGGAGAAGAGCTGCTTGATCAGCTCCTCGTGGTAATAGGCCTGATATTCCTCGGTATAGTCGCCCTGACGGGGATCGGAGGTGTGCCAGTTCAGCGCTTCACAGCCGTACTCGGAGCAGCCGATGGGGATGGTGGGATGGGTGGCGTGGAACTTGTCAAACCAGGGGCCGTTCATAGAGGTGTCGCCGCCGTACCAGCCGAAATAGTGGTTGTAGGACACCACGTCGGGGATCTGCAGATAGGGATCGTCGATCTTGCACATGGACACCGCCGCGATGGTGGTCAGACGGGTCTTGTCCATCTCGTGGCACAGATCGTTCAGGATGTGGTGGTTCTCCAGCAGATCGTCGCTGGCGCCGCCGATGCTGATCTCGTTGGACAGACCCCATACCACGATGGAGGGGTGGTTGTAGTTCTGGCTGATCAGCTCTTTCATCTGGCTGATGGTGTTCTCACGGCCGCCGGGCATATGGCGGGAGATATAGGGGATCTCCGCCCAGATCACCAGACCGTACTCATCGCACAGATCGTAGAAGTACTGATCGTGCTGATAGTGAGCCAGACGGATGGTGGTGGCGCCCATCTCATAGATGAACTCGATATCCTCTTTGTGATGCTCGGGCAGCAGGGCGTTACCCAGACCCCAGCGGTCCTGGTGGCGGGATACGCCGCGCAGGGGATACTCCTCACCGTTAAGGATAAAGCCGTTATTGGGATCGATCTTAAAGGTGCGGCAGCCGAAGCGGGTGCATACGTTATCGATGACCTCGCCGTTCTCCATCAGCTCTGCCTCGCAGCAGTACAGATAGGGATCCTTGCGGCCGTGCCACAGATGCACGTTGGGGATGGTCAGCTCCACAGAGGTGTCGGCGGACTCCACGGTGGCAACCACGTTCTCCTGGGCATCGTAGATGGTGTAGCGGATGGTCTGTCCCATCTTACTGTCGGTGACGTAGGTGTCCACCTTAACAGTGGCATCCGCCCCGTGGATGGTGGGGGTCACGGCGATGCCGGGGGCACCGTAGAAATCCAGATCGAAATGGCTCTCCGCCACGCAGATCAGGTTGACGTCACGGTACATACCGCCGTAGAAGGTGAAGTCGGCGGTCTGGGGATAGACGGTCTCGTTGGCGCTGTTGTCCACCGCCACCACCAGCAGGTTGGTGGCCTCCAGGGCGTCGGTCAGATTGACGCGCCAGGTGGAATAGCCGCCGTCGTGGTGGGCCAGATGCTTGCCGTTCAGGTAGACGTCGGCAGAGGAGTTGGTACCACGCAGCTCCAGATAATAGCGATCTGCGGTGGGCAGGTCGGCTTTGTTCAGGTTCTTGGCATAATAGGCGGTGCCGCGATAATAATCGTTGTCACCGTCCTGACCGTCGATGGCGTTCCAACAGTGGGGGATGTTGACGAAATCCCACTTGTTATCGATGGCGGTGGGGATGGCGTCCGCCATCTTGGAGAAGGCCCATTTACGGTTTAGGCTCAATACAGTTCTCATAAGCATATACCTCCATATTCATTGATGAAATCATTATAACATAAATAGCGGAGAAAAGTGTAAAAATCGTGTAAATTTTCAAAAAAGTAATCACCCTGCCGGAAAACCGACAGGGTGATACGGCACGTTTTATGTTATGGGATAGGGGGAACGTTTACTCAGCGGCGGGAGCCTCAACAGCCACGTTAGCGGCACGGCGCTCAGCCAGTTCGGCGTTCATCTGCGCCATGGTCTTCTTATCCAGGTTGTAGATCACACCCAGACCCACGAACTGCAGGATGGCGGAGAACATATACAGACCCGCTGCCAGCCAGCACATATTGTACACGGTGGAGGCAGACTGTCCGCCGGTGCCCAGATCGGACACGTAGCCCAGCACGCCCATGATAGCCAGAACGGCAGAGGGGCCAACGCCCTGAGCGAGCTTACGGAAGAAGGAGTGCAGGGAGTAGACGGTGCCCTCCTCGCGCTTGCCGAACTTCCACTCGCTGTAATCGATGGCATCCGCCATCATCGCCCAAGACACGCAGGTGTAAACGCCCATGCCCAGACCGAAGATGCACAAACCGATCAGATAGATGACCAGAGAGATGCCCTTGTTGGGGATCATGGGGAAGATCAGCATGACCAGGCCACCCACCAGAGAAACGATGGTGCCGGCCACAGAGGCCTCTTTGGTGCCGAACTTGTTGACGATCTTCTTGATGAAGGGCATGAAGAAGAACATGGGAATGAAGCCGATCATCTGAACCAGACCGGACAGCTGCGCCATACCGAAGTAGGCGGCGAACATGATGGTCACGGCGGTACCGGCGGCGTTCATGCCCAGGAACATACCCATGGCAGCCAGGGTGGCGCCCACGGCGGGACGGTTCTTCATAAAGTTGCCGAAGGCCTTGATGACGTTGAATTTCTCGCCGCCCTCGTTGGTCTTCACGGAGTTTTCATCCACACGGATGGTGATGGTTTTGATCATGAACAGGAAGCACAGCAGGCCCAGAACACCCATGATCAGAGCGGCGATAAACACGCGGTCACCCAGCAGGGTCTGCGCCTGAACGCCGGTCTCGGGGTTGATAACGGGGGAGCCGTCAGCGTTGAACTCTTTCTTCCAGATCAGCATGGGCAGGATGATGTTGGGCAGAATATTGCCGACCATCGAGCCGATGGAACGCCAGGTGGACAGCTGAGCACGCTCACCGGGGTTCTCGGTGACCAGGGACAGCATAGAGCCATAGGGCACGTTGGCGATGGTGTAGAACGCATCCCAAATGATGTAGCCCAGGATGAACAGGATGGCCTTGACAACCACCGGGGCGTTGGGGAAGGGCAGGAATACGGCAGCGCCGCCTACCAGCAGGCCCAGAGCACCCACCAGGATGTAGGTCTTGAACTTACCGAGCTTGTACTGCTTGCGGTCGGCGTCGATCATAGCGCCGATCATGGGGTCGTTGACGGCGTCCCAGATCTGCACAATCAGCAGCAGCAGGGACAGCAGACCGGTTTCCATGGCCATAAAGACCAGCCAGAAGGTCTGCACGGTGTTCTTCAGCGAAAAACTCATGTTACAGCCGAGGTCACCGGCGGCATAGGCGAGTTTATCGCGCATGCCAAAGGGGCGAGTTATTTTCTCCATAATAACAATCCTCTCTCGGGTCGCGGGGCGACCCATATAGTTACCCATAACGGTACACATACATTATAGAAAAAAACGTCTTTTTTCGTTAGCATAAAACGACTATATTTTTGCACAAAACATAGGATGCCCATGAAAAGGTAGTTGAAAATACAGACAAATGTGCTATAATCTATTTGGTAAAATGGAAAAATGTAGGTTATTATTCCAAGAAAAGGAAGAAAATCGCTATGTTTTACGAAAACGAACTGCGTATTCTGCAAAAGACATTAACGAAATGTCATATTCCCGTTGTGCAGATCGATCCTACCGCTCCGGTCACCGAGTGGATGGACCCGAGCGTGAAGAAGCTGTTCGGTATTCCGGACCGTTCTCGGACCTTGTACGATCTGTTCCCCACGATTAAGGGGGCGACGGTATATCGTCTGACCAATCTGTTCCTCTGCCGGTATATGTTTTTTGAGTTGCCCTTCTGCGATTCTCCTACGGTCCTGTTTATCGGCCCCTATCTGAACAGCAGCATTTCCCACCAGCAGGCGCTGGAGCAGAGCGAGAAGATGGGGGTCAGCGCCCGTCAGTCACGGGACGTGGAGTTTTTCTACGGTTCTCTGCCGGTGGTGCGGGATGAGAATTTTCTGTTTGCCACCGTCAGCAGCTTTGCGGAGTTTATTTGGAACGGCGAGGATAACTACGAGATTGAGGATCTGAATTTTGAGGTGTCGCCCCTCTTGTCCGTGATGACGGATAACAAAGCTTATACCGATACGGATGCGCTGGATATTGAGTTGATGGAGCGGCGGTACGAATATGAAAACGAGCTGATGGATGCGGTGGCTCAGGGCAACGTGCACAAGGCGGAGCTGATGATCACCGGTTTCTCCAGCGTGTCCTTCGAGAACCGTGTGCCGGACCGCCTGCGGAATGCGAAGAATTATTGCATCATCAGTAATACCCTGATGCGAAAGGCGGCTCAGCAGGGCGGTGTCCATCCGGTGCATCTGGATCAGGTGTCCTCGGATTTTGCCCGCCGTATCGAGGCCATCCACGCGCCGGAGGAGGTCACGGAGTTTTTAAGCTCTATGCTGCGCTCTTACTGCCGTTTGGTCAAGCGCCATTCCATGAAGAACGTATCTCCGCTGGTGCAAAAGGCAATGGTGTATATTGAAAACGATCTGACCAGCGATTTGAGTCTGAGCACCGTGGCACGGATGAACAACGTCAGCCCCGGCTATCTGTCCGGCCTGTTTAAAAAGGAGACGGGTCAGACCTTCACCGCCTACGTCAACAGCCGCCGCATCCATCGGGCCAAGCATCTGCTGCGCACCACCAACCTGCAGGTGCAGACCATCGCCCAGCATTGCGGCATTCTGGACTTTCATTATTTCTGCCGTGTATTTAAAAATTCCGTCGGTATGACACCGACGGAATATCGTAACCAGCATATCTGATCAGCGGTGGGTGACCGCCGTGGGGCTGACCCCGAATTCCGCCTTGAACGCTTTGTAAAAGGCGGTATAATCGGAAAAGCCGCATTGGATGCTCACCTGCCCCGGCGCTTGTCCGGCGGTCAGCCGCTCATAGGCGCTGTTGAGCCGTTTCATTGTGATGTAGCGGTGGACGCCGGTGCCCACCGCCCGCCGAAATTCGTGGGATAGGTGGTACTTGCTGATGAAAAAGTGGGTGGCCAGCCCATCCAGCGTCAGCGGCTCGTGGAAATGAGCACCGATATAGGCCAATACCGAGGTGATGAGGGTGGGAGTGCTGTCGGCATCGACGGCGGTGCTGCCGCGGGTGGCACGGTTGATGGCGGCCAGTAGCTGCAGCAGCAGACCGTAGGCGCATAGATCACCGCCGTAGTCCCCGCCATAGACCTCCTCCACCAGTTGCTGGGCCAGGGCGCGGATGTGCCCCTGCTGTGCAGGGTCCGGCCGCAGCAGATGCCGCCCATCGGCAAAGCAGGCCTCCAGCTGTCCGCCCCCTATGGCGGACAGATAGGCACGGTTCAGCCACAGCACTGTCCGCTCGTATACGTCCGAGTCGGTGCGGGGCACGGGGCGGTGCAGCTCGGTAGGGCGGATGAGCAGCAGATCACCCGGTTGCAGGTGATACAGACTGCCGTCGATCCAATAATCCACCTCGCCGTTCTGAAACAGAAAAATCTCGTAAAAATCGTGATAGTGAGCCTCCAAATGGCGGGAGGCCATATCCAAATAGTGAAAAACCTCGTAGGATTCCCCCTGCATATTCTGGCGGGGGTCAAAATGCTGTGTTCTGCGAGCCATAATCTCACCTCACCCCGATAGTACAGCAATTTTTGCAATGTGTCAAACAATTTCTGCAATAAACATTGAAAATAACATGTGATATACTGAATGCAATGAAAGGGGGACCACCGATGAAACCGTTTATGAATGACGATTTCCTGCTGGGCACCGAGACCGCCCGGCAGCTGTATCACGGCACCGCCGCCATACAGCCTATCATCGACTACCACTGCCACGTCAGCCCGCAAGAGATCTATGAGGACAAGCACTTTGAGGATCTCTTTGATATCTGGCTGTCGGGAGACCACTATAAGTGGCGCCTGATGCGCTCCAACGGGGTGGAGGAGCGGTACATCACCGGAGACGCCCCCCGCCGCGATAAATTCCAGAAATTTGCCGAGGCGCTGCCCCGTGCCATCGGCAATCCCATGTACCATTGGTGCCATCTGGAGCTGAAGCGGTATTTCGGCTATGAGGGCATCCTCAACGGCGATACCGCCGAGGAGGTATGGCAGCTGGCCAATGCCGTGCTGGCACGCCCCGATATGGGCGCCCGCGGCATCATTAAGAAAAGCAACGTCGCCTTTGTGGGCACCACCGACGATCCGCTGGATACCTTGGAGTGGCACCAAAAGATCGCCGCCGACCCCACCATGGATACGGTGGTGGCGCCCACCTTCCGTCCGGATAAGGCGCTGAACGTGGACAAGCCCGGCTGGGTGGAGTATATTGCCGCCCTGTCCGATCTGACCGGTGGTGCCATCACCACCGTGGCGGCGCTGAAGGAAGCGCTGTCTGCCAGAATGGATCATTTCGCCGCCTGCGGGTGTAAGGCCAGCGACCACGGTCTGGACTATATGGTGTACAACCCCGCTCCCATCGCCGATCAGGTGATGGCTAAGGCGCTGGCGGGGGAGGCGGTATCCACCGCCGAGGCCGAGGCGTTTAAGACCGAGCTGCTGCTGTTCTGCGGCGGGGAGTATGCCCGCCGCGGCTGGGTGATGCAGCTGCACTACAACTGCCTGCGCAACCCCAACAGCCGTATGCTGGCTGCCTTAGGCCCCGACAGCGGCTTTGATTGCATCGGTCCGGCGCCCTCCTGCCGTCAGCTGGCGGGTCTGCTGGATGATTGGTACCGCAGCGACAGCCTGCCCCGCACCATCATTTACAGTTTGGATCCTGCGGATAATGCCTTCATTGACACCCTCATCGGCGCCTTTCAGGGCACCGAGGTGGCGGGCAAGATCCAGCACGGCTCCGCCTGGTGGTTCAACGATAATAAGGTGGGGATGCAGGAGCAGTTGACCAGCCTTGCCAATCTAAGCATCCTTGGTAATTTTGTAGGTATGCTCACCGATTCCCGTAGTTTTCTGTCCTATACCCGCCACGAGTATTTCCGCCGCATCCTGTGCGATCTCATCGGCGGCTGGGTGGAGAATGGAGAATATCCGGCGGATATGGATACCCTTGCCGCTCTGGTGGGCGATATTTGCCACGATAATGCAGTACGTTATTTCGGATTATAAGGAGGAACAGATATGCCGATGAAAATGGGCTTTCGCTGGTATGGCGAAGGAAACGACAATATTTCGCTGTCCGATATCAAGCAGATCCCCGGTGTAGACGGTATCGTGTGGGCTCTTCACCACAAGATGCCCGGTGAGATCTGGGAGATTGAGGAGATTGCCGAGGTCAAGCGTCAACTGGATGAGTACGGCTTTAATATGGACGTGGTGGAATCGGTGAACGTCCACGACGACATTAAGATCGGTCTGCCCACCCGGGATCAGTACATCGAGAACTACAAACAGTGCATCCGCAATCTGGCGCAGTTCGGGGTCAAGGTGATCTGCTATAACTTTATGCCCATCTTTGACTGGACCCGCAGTGATCTGTTTCATCCGGTGGGGGATGGCTCCACCGCTCTGTTCTACCAGAAGAATATGATTCAGGATGACTACAACGCCATGGCGCAGTACATTCTGGACTTCACCGAGAAATACAATATGTCCTTCCCCGGCTGGGAGCCGGAGCGTATGGCTAAGCTGGACGAATTGTTCAAGGCCTATGAGGGCGTGGACCACGAGAAGCTGTGGGCCAACCTGAAGTATTTCTTAGAGGCCATTATGCCCACCTGCCGTGAGTGCGATATCAAGATGGCCATTCACATGGACGATCCCCCTTGGGATATTTTCGGTCTGCCCCGCTTGCTGGTGGACGGCCCCAGCATCGACCGCTTCCTGAGTATGGTGGACGATGAATACAACTGCCTGACCCTTTGCTCCGGCAGTCTGAACGCCAACCCCGATAACAACGTGGCGGACATCGTGCGCAAGCATTGCGATCGCATTGCCTTTGCCCACATCCGCAACGTCAAGCATTTCGATAACGGCGATTTCTCAGAGGCCTCCCATCGGGATTGCGATGGCGATACCGGTATTCTGGAGATCCTCAAGGCGTACCACGATTGTGGCTATGAGGGCTATATCCGCCCTGACCACGGCCGCCATCTGTGGGATGAAAAGCCCGGCAACGTCCGCCCCGGCTACGGCCTGTATGATCGGGCTCTGGGCATTATGTATATGCTGGGCGTATGGGATTCTTTGGAAAAATTCGATCAATAATCATACAGGAGGTAACGGATTATGATACAGCTCCCTTTAAACATTGATTACAGCGGCAAGGTGGTCGTGGTTACCGGCGCCGGCGGTCTGATCTGCGGTGCTATGGCCCGCGCCTTTGCCCAGTGCGGCGCTAAGGTGGCGGCTCTGGACCTGAACGAAGAGGCGGTCAAGAAATTGGCCGACGAGTTGAAGGCAGAGGGCTTCATCTGCGAGGGCTACAAGGCTAACGTGCTGGAGACCGAGGCGCTGGAGCAGGTGCATCAGGCGGTGCTCCGTGATCTGGGTCCCTGCGACATTCTGGTGAATGGTGCCGGCGGCAACAATCCCCGCGCCACCACCGATAACGAGTATCACCACGAGGCCAAGGAGGGCGGCAAATCCTTCTTTGATCTGGATACCGCCGGTGTGGACTTTGTGTTTAAGCTGAATTTCCAGGGCACCCTGATTCCTACCCAGGTGTTCGCGAAGGATATGGTGGAGAAGAAGAGCGGCAACATCCTGAACGTGTCCTCGATGAATGCCTACACCCCCCTGACCAAGATTCCCGCCTATTCGGCGGCTAAGGCCGGCATCTCCAATTTTACCCAGTGGTTGGCCACCCACTTTGCCGGCACCGGCATCCGCTGCAACGCCATTGCCCCCGGCTTCCTGGTATCCGCCCAGAATAAGGCGCTGCTGTTCAACGAGGACG
>JAZQFG010000051.1:0-59739 GCA_045539375.1 Acutalibacteraceae bacterium
CCGTGCCGCCAGTCATCACCGGAACGACAAGCCCTGACCCATACAAAAACCCCCCGGCCGATGGGCAGGTTGATTTTTTGTTTTTTCGTTTATTCCAGTCCCTCACGGTAGAGGTGAGCGGTGCTGGAATGTTTGGTGATCTGGGGCACCACCATGCCGTCGCCGTGATGGTGAAAATGAATTTCGGTCACGCCGGTTAAGGCAAAATTAAAGCGGGGGCAGAAGACGTTATAGGGAATATCCATCATGCTGCTCAGGATGGCCAGACCGGCACCGTAGTGGGCGAACAGTGCCACTCGATTGGGGGTGTCCCCAACGATGTGATAGCAGTGATTTTCCCGATCGTGGTGCAACCCCTGCTCCTCCATAAAGGCGTCTACAGCGGCGTTGACTCGCTGCACTCCCTTGGCATAGCCGGTTTCGGTAAAATAGGGGTGGGTGTACCACTGATCCCCCAGCGCCGTCACCTCGGGAGAGATAAACTGGCGGATGGTGGTAGGCACCTCCAGAATCCACTGCTTTTTGCCTTCGCTGTCGATGGCGTGGAAGTCTTCAAAGGCCAGCGCCTCGTGGGCCCAGTCGCAGAGGATGGGCTCCTTACCCAGCAGACGGCAGGTGGGCATAGCGGTCTGTACGGCACGGTTGGAGGAGGAGGCATAGATGCGATCCGGCCGCTGATGGAGAAACCATTTGGACAGCGCTTCGGCCTGTGCCTCTCCCAGCGGGGTCAGGCTGTCAGGGTCGTAGATAGGCTCGCCATGGCGGATGAAATACAGCTTCATATTGTGCACTCCTTTGGGTCAGAATTCCCGGTTGTTAGGTAGACCGTATTATCTATATGGTAGCAGTTATTGGTGCAAAAAGCAATGCTTTTTGCGAAAAATCTCTTCATACGGACAGGAGGGCCGGTGGGTTAATTACAGGGGGAGAGGGGGTGCTCTGTCTTCCCAAACGGCTGAAAGGTTTCTTTTATCATCGAACGCTAGAAACACCTTTTCATGATCATTTTTGACAAATATTAGTGCACAAAAAACTACATTTGTACCAAAACAACCTGCGTTTTACACAAAAAAAGAACACAAATTTGTGAATATCATTAAATTCTTATATTTATGCTGAGGATATGCTATTGTCAAGACACCTATTTTACACTAAAATTATAAGCGAGTATGAAGTAATGTGGGAAATTACTGTCAAAAGAGGGTGTATGCTATGCGTTTTTATGAAGATCTGGCTGTGCGGTCTGCCAATCGTATGCCGCCGCGCAGTTATTATATTCCGGAGGGTGCGGCGGAGTACCGTCTGCTCAACGGAGAGTGGCAATTCAAGTATTTTGAGAATGGGGATGCTGCCACTGAGCCGACCCGATGGGATACCATTCCGGTGCCTTCCTGCTGGCAGATGCAGGGCTATGGCAGCCCCAATTACACCAACGTGTGCTATCCGTTCCCCTTTGACCCGCCCTTTGTGCCGGATATCAACCCCTGCGGTTGGTATCGCCGCACCTTTGCGGTAGAGGACACTGCAAAACGGCACTACTTGGTGTTGGAGGGCGTTTCCTCTTGCGCGCGTGTGTATGTCAATGACGCTGAGGTGGGCTTCACACAGGGTAGCCGCCTCCAGGCGGAGTTTGACCTGACGCCGTACGTGACGGCAGGGGAAAACACCCTGCTGATTCAGGTATGGCAGTGGTGCTCCGGTAGCTATCTTGAGGATCAGGACGCCTTCCGTCACAACGGTATCTTCCGCGACGTATACCTGCTGATTCGTCCCGAGGGGCATCTCCACGACGTGTCCATCGCCTCGGTGGAGAACAAGGCGTTCCGTATCATCACCGACCGCCCCTGCACCGTGCGGGTGTCCGACGGTGATCGCCTTATTGGCGAGGGAGAGGGCAGTGACCTGACCATTCCGGTGGAGGACCCCATTCTGTGGAATGCGGAGAAGCCCCACCTCTATGATATCGAAATCGGCTGTGCCGGTGAGATCATCCGCCGTCGGGCGGGCATCCGCAGCATTGCCGTGTCGGATCAGCGCGAGGTGCTGATCAACGGCCAGCCGGTGAAGTTCCGCGGTGTCAACCACCACGATACTTCTCCCACCGGCGGCTGGACCATGACGGATGAGGAGCTGCTGCGGGATCTGCAGTTGATCAAATCCCTGAATATGAACACCGTCCGCACCTCCCATTATCCTCCTGCACCGAAGTTTTTGGACTGGTGTGACGAGATCGGTCTGTACGTGGTGCTGGAGACGGATATCGAGGCTCACGGCTCCATTCATCGCTTCCCTTATCAGCAGGGGGCGTTCTTCGAGCATCAAGAGGGCTCACTGACCAACCTGCCGGAATGGGAGGGTGCCTTTGTTGAGCGAATGATCCGTGCGGTGGAGCGGGATAAAAACAGCCCCTCCGTCATTTTCTGGTCGCTGGGTAACGAAAGCGACTTTGGCGACAATCATCGGGCGATGCTCCGCTGGCTCCATAGCCGAGAGGACGATCGCCTGACCCATTACGAGGGCGCCTCCGCCGCCAACATTTACGAGCTGGACGTGTACTCCCGTATGTATCCCTCGTTGGAAGAACTGGACAAAAAGGTGCAGGAAGGCACTGCGGGGGAGCCCATCTTCCTGTGCGAATACTCCCACTCCATGGGCAACGGCCCCGGCGACGTGTGGCAGTATTGGGAGCGCATTTTGGCCTCTCCGGCGCTGGTGGGTGGTTGTATATGGGAGTGGACCGATCACACCGTGCTGGTGGATGGGGTTCCCTGCTATGGCGGCGATTTCCCCGGTGAGCTGACCCACTCCGGCAACTTCTGTTGCGACGGTATGACATTCCACGATCGGTCGTTCAAGTCCGGTACATACGAGATTGCGGCGGCCTATGCGCCCTTCCGTTTCACTTATGAGGACGGCGTGATCACCATCAAGAACTGGTACGCCTTCACCAATCTGGACGAAAAACTGGTGCGCTACACCTTGAGCGTGGACGGCAAGGTGATTGAGGAAAAGAAGGTTACCGTCTCCGCCGCCCCGTACGGGACCGCCACCATCACCCCGCAGGCGTGTTTCCCGACCACCTGTACGCTAGGATGCACCGTTACGGTGGCTCTGTGCGAGCCGGACGGCACGGTGTTTGCTCAATTACAGCAGGAACTGGACGTTCCGGTGCTACTGCCGAAGACGACCAAGGCACCGGCGTCCTTGACCGAGGATGCATTCCACGTATATGCGCAGGGCGAGCGTTTCACCTATGCCTTCTCCAAGCAACACGGTATGTTTGATAGCCTGGTGCTGGACGGCCGTGAGCGGCTGGCTGGCCCTGTGACGCTGACCACCTATCGTGCCATTATCGATAACGAGATGTTCTGTTATCAGAACTGGAAGTACACCGACCAGTTCAAGGCAGAGAATATGGATCGTGCCTTTACTAAGGTGTACGACGTCACTGTCTCCGACGGCTGCATCGTGGCACAGTGCAGTTTGGCGGGTGTCTCCCGTGTGCCGATGGTCCGTTACACGCTGAAGATCTTTATCCACGAGGATGGCGGTATGGATTGGACGGTGGATGCCGAGGTCCGCGATTGGGCGGCCTGGATTCCTCGCTTCGGCTTTGAGTTCCCGCTGGCGCAGAAGAACCTACCCTTCCGTTATTTTGGACGGGGCCCGGGGGATAACTACTGCGATATGCGCCACCACGCGCGGCTGGATTGGTTTGAGAGTACCGCCGCCGAGGAATACGTTCCCTACATTCTTCCCCAGGAGCACGGTAACCACACCGGTGTCCGTTCTCTGTCTATCGATGGTTTGACCTTCGAGGCGGCAGAGCGCTCCTTTGAGGCGAACGTGTCCCAATATACCACCCTACAGTTGGATCGGGCGACCCACATCAATGAAATCGGTGATTCCACCGGCACTCACCTGCGGATCGATTATCGCGATACGGGTGTGGGCTCCCAGTCCTGCGGACCGGAGCTGGCGCAGGAATTCCGCTTGACCGAAAAGCAGATCACGTTTGCTTTCTCCATCCGTATTTGACGGATCCGTTTCCCATCTGTCCTGTTTATCTATGATTGTTTGAGAAATTATCTAGGAAAGTGAGTTGTAGACCATGAGACGTTTTGCAATGGCTTTGTGCGCAGTGGCGCTGCTGTGTCAGATGCTCGTGTTCCCGGTCGCCGCTGAGTCGGCCACCGATACCACGACCACCGGCAGCATCCCTACTGTTGGCGCAACGTCTGATACCGGTACCTATGACCGGTATGTGCAGGAGAATCCGTCAGGGGCGGCCGCCACGGCGATTGAGATCGGCGCCACCACCGCTGCACAAAAGGACGCGACGGTCACCATAAAGAATGACGGTCTGTATTTCAGCCACGAAACCGGAAAGGCCACCTGGAGCGTGACCGTGCCCGCCGCCGGCTGGTATGGGGTTGCCTTTACCTATTCCGGTGTAGAGGGCGGCAGTTCGGATATGGAGCTGGGCCTGCAGATCGATGGCAACTATCCTTATGCAGAGGCGGAGCGCTTTGTGCTGCCCCGTGTATGGGTCAATGATGGTGATACCCGTCAGGATTCCAATGGCAACCAGTTTGCCCCCGAGCAGAAGGAAGACTACGCCATTCAGAAAAAGCCTCTGCGGGACGTCAACGGTTTTGTCAGTGACGATCTGGGTGTGTATCTCACCGCCGGTAGCCACACTCTGACGCTGCACTCCTTCGGTGAGGCACTGATGCTGTATAAGATCCATCTGGACGTCCCTGTTGTCATCCCCACTCTGGAGGAGCAGCTCAAGACGTGGAAGGATGCCGGCGTACCCTACTACGAGGGTGAAGAGATCGTAGTAGAGGGCGAGGGAAAAGGTCTTGATGTCAAGGGAGAGGACGCCATCGCGGATATCCTGAACAAGACCGACCGCTCGGTGATCGGTCAGTCGGATAACAGTAATCCCGGCGTTATCCCCTCCAACGCCTACATTCGTCAGCTGAACTACATCGGCGGTGCCAACTGGTCTATGACCGATGAGGCGATCACGTGGAAGCTGAATGCGCCTAAGGCCGGTATCTACAAGGTCGGCTTCCATTTCCGTCAAAACTATCTGGTCAATGCCACCTGCTATCGCAGCCTGAAGGTCAACGGTGAATTCCAGTATGCCGAGCAGGCGGCGCTGGCGTTCTATTACAAGAACAGTTGGCAGTTCAGCGATAAGCTGCTGGCCGATGATGAGACCGTGCTGGTGTATCTGGACGAGGGCGAGAATACCGTCACTTTGACCGTTACTCTGGGTGCGATGGATACCTTCAGTGCCAAGATGGAGGACGTTACCCTCCGCTTGGGCAATATGTACCGTGATATCATCGCCATCATTGGTGAGACTCCCGATCAGGGCCGTGACTACGACCTGTTCAAGCGTGTGCCGGATCTGGAAGAGCGGATGAATCAGCTGTACAGCGATATGGAGGCCATGATCGACGAGCGCCGCGATGAGGATGGCAACATCGACGATATCGCCGCGTTGTTGCAGAAGATGAACGTGGTGCTGGAAAAGATGCTGAAAAAGCAGTATCAGGCCCAAAACTACAAGAGCAACTACTACGATTGCTATTCCAGTTTGAGTGCCCAGCTGCAGGATATGAAGAATATGGCGCTGGATCTGGATTGTATGGTCTTTGCCGCTCCGGAGAAGGAGTACGTACGCTCCACCGCCTCGTTTGGCGAGAAGTTTCAGTTTGGCATTGATCGTTTTATCGCCTCCTTCCTGCTGGATTACAACACCGCTGCCGGTGTGGGTGGCGAGGATGTCACCAACCTGACCTTGTGGGTCAACTGGTCCCGCGATCAGACGTTGGTTCTGAACTCGCTGATCAACGGTTACTTCTCGGCAGAGAATCCCGATATCAGTGTTACGGTCCGTATGACCAACGCCTCTCTGCTGCAGGGCATTATGTCCAATAATGCCCCGGACTGCAGTCTGTCGGATTCCCGCACCACCCCCGTCAATCTGGCGATGCGTGGCGCTTTGGTGGATCTGTCTCAATTCGAGGACTACGACGAGGTTTCCAAGTGGTTTGTCAAGGGGGCCGACGCTCCCTACCGGTATCGTGACGGTGTGTACGGCCTGCCCTCTACCCAGCAGTTCTATATGATGTTCTACCGTACCGATATCTTCGAGCAGTACGGTCTGGTGGATGAAAACGGCGTGGCGAAGCCCCCCAAGACGTGGGATGAGTTCGTCGAGTACGCCAGCATCCTGATGCTGAACAATATGGAGGTCGGTCTGCCGTATACCGAGCTGTCCGATATCGGACAGGTCAACGGCGGTGTCGCCTCTCTGAATATTTTCCCCTCGCTGTTGCTGCAGCAGGGTCTGTCCCTCTACAATGAGGATCGCACCGGCACCTCCTTTGCCGATGTAGACACCATGCGTGTGTTCCAGGAGTGGACCGATTACTACACCAAGTATAACCTGCCTAAGACCTACAACTTCTTCAACCGTTTCCGTATCGGTCTGGTGCCTATGGCGATTCAGGCCTACGGTCAATACAGCGCCCTGAGCGCTGCGGCTCCTGAGATCAAGGGTCGTTGGGAGATGGCGGAGATCCCCGGCACTCTGCAGGAGGATGGCACTATCAACAATAGTCAGGCGGGCTTCGGTAGTGCCTGTATGATTCTGGAGCAGTCCGATAACCCCGAGGCGGCGTGGAAGCTGCTGAAGTGGTGGATGCGTGCCGACACCCAGCGTCGCTATGCGCTGGATATCGAGTCCATTCTGGGCGTGTCCGGCCGTTACTCCTCTGCCAACGTAGAGGCCACCACCGGTCTGGACTGGGGCAAGGCCGCCAGCGACATTCTGCTGAAGCAGTGGAATAAGGTGCAGGAGATCGAGGAGATCCCCGGCGGCTATTACGTCTCCCGTGCCGTGGATCAGGCGTTCTGGAACGTGCTGACCATGAACGAGAACCCTAAGGATATGATGAAAAAGTGGGGCGAGGTCGCCGACGTGGAGATCGAGTCCAAGATCAATCAGTATAAGGATGACCGAAAGGAGGATAAGGAATGAGTGCAAAAGCAAACAGCCCTCTGCGCAGAAAGAAAGTCAGCTTCACCCAGGAAGCATTGAACGGGCCTTTCGTTATGCTGCTGCTGCCTTTCCTGATTCTGTTTTTGGTGTTTACCATTATCCCCATCGGGTATTCCGTGGTGATGAGCTTCTTTGATTACGACGTTGTGAACACTCCCAAGTTTACGGGTCTGGACAACTATATGAAGATGTTCATCAACGACTACGAGTTTCCCATCGCTGTGGGAAATACGCTGAAATTTGCCCTGATCACCGGCCCTGTCAGCTTTGCGTTGGCCTTCCTGCTGGCGTGGATGATCAATGAGTTCGGCCCCAAGGTACGCAGCGTGCTGTCCTTCCTGTTCTACTCTCCGGCTCTGGTGGGTAACGGCTATTTCATCTGGCAGATTATGTTCTCCGGCGATAGTTACGGTTACATCAACAGCTTGCTGCTGTCCCTTGGTCTGATCACCGATCCCATTCAGTGGTTCCGTGATCCTACATATACCTTTACCATTGTTGCCATTGTTCAGCTGTGGATGAGTATGGGTATTTCCTTCCTGGCCAACATCGCCGGTCTGAATAACGTGGACGAATCCATGTACGAGGCCGGTGCTATCGACGGTATTCGCAACCGTTGGGCAGAGCTGTGGTACATCACTATCCCGTCGATGAAGAGTATCCTGCTGTTCTCTGCGGTTATGCAGGTGCAGGCCACCTTCTCCATCAGCTCGGTGGCTACCACTCTGACCGGCTTCCCCAGTGTCAACCACTCCACTGAGACGATTCTGACCCATATCACAGACGTGGGTACTATCCGCTTTGATATGGGCTATGCCTCGGCGTTGTCGGTGTTCCTGTTCGCAATGATGATGATCGTCCGTCTTGTGCTGGGACGATTGCTGATTTCCAAGGATTAAGGGGGTGAAGCGTTATGAGTAAGGTGAAAAAATTACGGTTAAGAGTAGCCAAGAAAAAGAGCTACAAGCGCTTCACCCGTTCTACCGCGGCCAATGTGTTTTTCGTCACGATGTTGCTGGTGGCCGGCCTGTTTATGGTGTTGCCGCTGATCTATTCGGTGGTCACCTCCTTTAAGCCGTTGGATGAGCTACTGGCGTTCCCGCCCAAGTTCTTCGTCACCCGTCCGACCATTCACAACTACGCGGTGTTGCCCAGCCTGCTGGATAATCTGCAGGTGCCCTTCTCCCGTTATGCATTCAATACCGTGTTTATCAGTGTGGCCATCACCGTGGGACACGTGATCATCGCCGGTATGGCGGCGTTCACCCTCTCCTTTTGCAAGAGCAAGCTGATCTCCGTTGTTTTCTGGGGTGTTCAGGTGGCTCTGTTGTTCAATGGCTATACGCTGGGTATCCCCCAGTACCTGATCTTTGCAAAATTAGGCATTATTGATACCTATTGGGTATACTTGCTGCCGGCGTTGCAGTCCACCACCGGTGTCTTTTTGATGAAACAGTATATGGACGTCAGCGTACCTAAGGCGCTGATGGAGGCGGCTCTGCTGGACGGTGCCGGCTACTACCGTATCTTCTGGACCCTGGTGATGCCTCTGGTCAAGCCCTCTTGGCTGACCCTGGCGCTGTTCGCCTTCCGTGATGCGTGGGCGATTCAGCCCGGCGGCACCATCTTCAGTGAGGAGCTGAAGACCCTGCCTGTGGCTATGAACCAGATCGCCGCCAGCGGCATTGCCCGTTCCGGTAGCGTGATGGCGGCCACCGTGTTGCTGATGATCCCGCCCATACTCGTCTATCTGGTATCCCAGTCCAACGTGATGGAGACCATGAGCTCGGCCGGTATGAAGGATTAATAGGTGTAGAATAATTGCAAGAAAAGAAAGGGGGATCACCGGATGATACGTTGCAAGAACAACCGCTCCGTTGTGTGGATGCGCCGTGCTGTGGCGTTGGTGCTGGCGTTGCTGATGCTGTGCGGCATCACCGTCTCGGCGGCCGATCTGGAGCAGGTTCCGTATTATTCCTATTGTTATTGGGAAGGCCCCAGCCGTTATGAGGCGGTTCCCATGCGCGCGATGTATGAGCCCGACGTGCAGATCAACGGCGATACGCTGGGCACCGATAATTTGTACAACGCCCGTTTTATTACTTTATCCCATGACTATAAAGAGCTGTATATTCTGGATGGCAACAGCCGCATTTTGGTGATTGATACGGCCACCAATGCCTTGATTCGGGAGATTGGCAAAATTCAGTCGCCGGAGGGCGCGCTGGATTATTCCGGTATGGAGGGCGGCCTGTTTGTGGCCGAAGACGGCACTCTGTATATCGCCGATCACAGCAATTCCCGTGTATTGATTGCTGATGCCAACGGCCAGCTGATCAAAGTTTTGGGAAAGCCCACCGATGTCGGCGTGCCGGAGGATCTGGAGTTCACGCCCACCCGTATCGTGATGGACAGCAAGGGCTATCTGTACGTGGTGTGCTCCGGCTGCTACTACGGTATGCTGGTGTACGACACCGAGTACAATTTCTTGGGTTTCCACGGCTCTTACAAGGTAGAGCAGACGGTGGTGGAGACCATCAAGGGTTGGATCACCGATCTGTTTATGACCAATAAAAAGGCTGAGGTTTCTCAGAAGAAACTGCCCGCCGAGATTCTGGACATCGCCATTGACGGACAGGGTATGCTGTACACCCTGTCCAGCGGCGGCTACGGTCAGATCAAACGCTTGGGCCTGAACGGTAACCAGACCTTGAATCACAAGTTTGGTTTTAACTCCCAGAGCGGCGACCTGATTAATTTCAGCGAAAATCCCGCTTCCTATACTCACCTGCATATGCCGTACGTCACCAGCCTAAAGGCTGTGACGGTGGATCCCGAGGGCTTTGTGTATATGCTGGATGCCGGTAACCGCGGTCGTATCTTTATGTACGACGAGGAGTGCCGTGCCATCTGCATTTTCTCCAGCGGTTTCAATTCCGGCGAGCAGGTCGGCACCTCTTACACCGCTCAGTCCTTTGCCTGCAGCAGTGATAAGATGTACGTACTGGACTTTAATACAAAGGCAGTTACCATCTTCAACCTGACAGAGTATGGCAAGCTGTTTAAGCAGGCCAATACCCTCACCATCGCCGGCGAGTACGGCGATGCCCTGCCACTGTGGCAGCAGGTGCTGAAGCTGGATGCCAACAACCAGCGCGCCTACGAGGGCATCGGTAAGGCGATGCTGCAGCAGGCGGATGCACTGGCCAACAAGGCGGAGGCCACAGAGGATGCCCTGCAGGCGGACACCATGATGACTGAGGCCAAGGCGCTGTATGAAAAGACGATGGAGTACGCCGAGCTGGGTAATGATCAGCAGACCTACTCTGAGGCCTACAAGGTGATTCAGAAGGATTGGCTGACCGCCAACTTCTGGTGGATCTTCCTGGTTTGTCTGGCGGCGGTGGGCGGCATTGCCGCACTGCTGGTACTGTCCAAGAAGCGTAAGGTGTTTGAGATCAAGAACGTTAAGGTAAAGACCGCTCTGTCGGTTCCGATCCATCCCATTCAGGCCTTCAACGCCATTAAGTTCCAAAAGGCCGGCTCGGTGCCTCTGGCGATCCTGTTTGTGGTGCTGTTCTATCTGGCCAGCGTCTCTGAGGATCTGTACGGTGGCTTTATGTACGTCATCACCGACACCTCCAGCTACAACTCTCTGTTTACCTTGATTGGTACGGTGGGTGTCCTTCTATTGTGGGTGATCGTCAACTGGGGCATCTGTATTCTGAACGAGGGTAAGGGCTCTTTGAAAGAGGTCTTTACCATGTCCGCCTACAGTATGACGCCCATGATCGTATATTCTGTGATCTTCACGGTGGTTTCCCATGTGATTCCCTCCTCCGGAGATAGCGCATTCACCCTGCTGAGCACCATTATGTTCATCTACACGGCGCTGTTGCTGTTGTTGGGTATGACCGTTGTCCACGAGTATACCTTCTTTAAGGCGATGGGTATGACGGTGCTGGTCATTTTGTGTATGCTGTTGGCGGCCTTCGTGATCTTCTCGGTGGTCCTGCTGTCTCAGCAGTTCATCAACTTCTTCGTTGATATCATCAACGAAATTATGTTGCGATAAATCGGCAAGAAAGGAGAGCTTGATATGATAAAACGTAGAACCCTGTGTTTATGTTTAGCGTTGCTGCTCTTGTTGCCGATGGTGCTGACCGGCTGTGGCAACAATTTGGAGAAAACGACAAAATCCTTTAAGAAAAAATTTGCCACCGACAGAATTTCCGACGGTGTGGTGGCGCAGAACGACAAATACGAGTTGGAGTGGAATGACAGCAGACAATGTGCCCTCCTGCACGATAAGGTCAATGACAAGTGGTACGGCTCTACTCCTTATGACTATTATATGGACGAGGCGCAGCGCGAAAATATGTACGTAAACTATGAGGTATATAACCCCATTCAGTTGACCTACATTAGCACGAATAAAGAGACCAACGTCAGTAACGAGGAGAAAACGACCTCCTTGGAGGGCAGTGTGGAGCGGGGCGGCGCCAGCAGTGAGCTGATCGACGGCGGCGTCCGTTTAACCTACAACTTCCCGGACGTGAAGATCACGGTGGCAGTGGAATTGCTGCTGACCGAGAAGGGTCTTGAGGTTCGTGTGCCCATGGAGAGCATCCGTGAGAACGAGAATCTCGTCTATGAGATAGCGCTGATGCCCTATCTGGTTTCGGCGGCCCACGGCGGGGACGGCTACGTGATGATTCCCTCCGGCGGCGGTGCGCTGATCTATGCGCAGGATCTGCGCGGCGGCGAAAAGATCAAGTCTGAGCCGGTATACGGCAGTGACCTGTCCGAGCCGGTCAGTATGCTGAAGCAGAACGCCAACCAGATCCACCTGCCGGTGTTTGGTGCTAGTAATGGGGATAGCGGTATGCTGGGTATCATTGATCAGGGCGCCGCTTGTGCCTACATCAATGCCAGTGCCGGAGATGTTGACGTTGGTTACACTACCGCCTATGCTTCCTTCCGTATCCGCGGCAAGGAAGAGGTGGCTTACAGCTCGGATACCGGCCATACCAAGGCGGCCTATTCTTACAGCGAATCCGTGTCCGGCTATGAGTATCTGTCGGTACAGTATCAGCCCTTGGTGGGGGATACCTCCTACGTGGGGATGGCCAACACCTATCGTCAATATCTCATTGATAAGGGCTATCTGCAGAACCGTCCCACCAATGTGCCCGCCCTGTCTGTCAACTTCCTGGGCTCCACGCAGGTTACCGAGTCCCTGTTCGGCATTCCTTATCAGACCGACGTGGCTACCACCACGCTGAAGCAGGCACAGACTATTTCCGCTGAGCTCAAGGAGCTGATCGGCGAGGACAGCCTGTTGGTCACCCTGTCCGGCTATGGCCGCGGCGGTCTGGCCAGCACCACCATCGGCGGTGGCTTTCAACTGTCGAACACGGTGGGGAATAAGAAGGCTTGGAACAGCCTACTGAACTTTGCGAAAGAGAATAATACCGTTTTGGCGCTGGATTATGACCTAGTCACCTTCCAAAAGGGCGGCAACGGTTTTACCGTGGGCAAATCCGCATCCACCACCCTGTCTGCGCTGGATGCTCATTTGGCTTCCTACAATTGGAGCACCGCCATTGAGGATGAGGAGGGCCTGAGCTGGTATCTGCTGTCCCGTGGTCAGCTGGGCGATGCGATGAAAAAGGCGATCAAGGCCGCTTCTAAGCTGCAGCTGGACACCGTTTCCTTCTCCACTCTGAGCCACATGGCTTATAGCGATTACCGTGACGGTAAGTACACCGCTAAATCTCTGATGGATCAGGATGTGGCCGCTCTGTTTAAACAGTGTGCGGAGAACAAGCTGGCGGTGGTTTCTACTAAGGCCAACGATTATGCAGCATTGCTGTCCGATTACATTATCGAGGCCCCTATGCAGTCCTCTAAATTCACCATTTACAACGAGGATATTCCCTTCTATGCGCTGGTGTTCCAGGGCTATAAGGCGCTGACCTCCGCTTCGATCAACACCGCCATTAATGTAAAGGCGGCCTATCTGGATGCGGTGGCCACCGGTACCACCCTGCATTTCACGTTGTGTGACACCCACCACGATGCCCTGCAGTTTGAGCAGGATACCGCCTATATCTCCAGCCGCTATGCGGATTGGAAGAGCGATATCGCTGCTATGGTGCAGGAGAGTGCCGCCCTGTACGAGCAGGTGAGCGGCAAGGCTATCACCGCCTACGAGCAGGCGAACGGCCTGTCCAAGACGGTGTTCGAAAACGGTGTGACCGTATACGTCAATTATACCGATGCGGATCTGACCTGCCCCTTGGGCACGGTTCCCGCAATGGGCTTTGTGTTTGGTTGAGAAGGTAGGTGAATGTGACGATGAAAAAATCCCTAAAAGATTTCAGTCAACGGAAGCGTATGTACGGCCGTATGTTCATCCTGCCTTGGGAGATCGGCTTTGTCATTTTCTTCCTGATCCCGTTGGTTCAGTCACTTTCCTTCGTGTTCTGCGATGTGACGGTGGGTGAATTCAACTTCGAGACCAAATGGACCGGCCTGGCCAATATTCAGTATATTTTTGGCGAGAGTGCCAAATACGTGGATAACCTTGTGGATGCATTAACCTCCTTTATCTATTCCATTCCGCTGGTTGTGGCGCTGAGCCTGATCGTGGGTGTTATCCTGAATCAGAACTTCAAGGGCCGTATCGTGTTCCGCTCGATCTTCTTCCTACCGGTGATTGTTGCCACCGGTGTGGTAATGACCCTGTTAATGGGCGAGACCGAGCAGACCGCGGCGGCGGTGGAATCCATGCGTGGCGGCGGAAACGGTGTTAACGTCACCGCCATTCTGGAGGGTATGCATCTTACGCCGGAGATTACGGAATTCTTAGTCAGCTTTGTCAACCAGATCTTTGACTTGTTCTGGGATTGCGGTATTCAGATCGTGTTGTTCATTTCCGGTTTGCAGTCCATCCCCGAGCAGCTGTACGAGGTGTGCCGCGTAGAGGGCGCCAACAAGTGGGAGGAGTTTTGGTACGTCACCTTCCCGATGCTGTCCGGCACCACGCTGTTGGTGATGGTCTTTACAGCCATCGAGATCTTTACCGATTCCAGCAACTTGGTTATGAAGCAGGGCCTTGACCTGCTGAAGCAGACCGAGTATTCCTGGAGCGCGGCGATGCTGTGGGTCTACTTCGCCATTGTGGGCGCAATCCTGGGTCTGGCCGTACTGCTGTTGCAGAAGTTCGTATTTTCCAGATGGGCGACGGAATAATGCCCGGTATGTGAGGTGATATAGAGTGTTGAAAAGCAAAAATACAGTGGATAGCGCCCAGTCCTCTTTGCTTATAAAGAAGCGCGTTCTCGGAGGCGTCATCTCCTTCGTGCGCTATTTCTTCCTGTTAGCGCTGAGCTATGTGGTGTTATTCCAGTTGATCTATATGATCAGTTACTCCATCCGTCCGGCAGTGGACCAGTATAACCCCAGCGTGGTTTGGATCCCTTCGGCGTTCACACTGGAGAATTTCGAGATTGCCATTAAGTCGCTGGATTTCTTTAATTCCTTGTGGGTGTCGGTGTGGTACAGTCAGGTCAGCGCCTTGATCGAGGTGTTTGTCTGTGCGATCATCGCCTATGGCTTTGCCCGCTTTGAATTTAAGGAAAAGGGATTGGTTTTCTTCCTGCTGCTGGTGACGATTATCGTGCCCAACCAGATGCTGGTGGTGCCTATGTACCTGAACTATTCTCACTTTGATATTTTGGGTATCGGCGAGCTGATCCGTCAGCTGACCGGTGTGGATATCCGCCCCAACCTGCTGAATACGGCGTGGACCTTCTATCTGCCCTCGCTGTTCGGCGTTGGTGTGCGCTCCGGTCTGTTTGTGTTCATCTACCGTAAGTTCTTTGAGGGCCTGCCCCGTGAGTTGGAGGAGGCCGCCTATATCGATGGTGCCGGCCCCCTGCGCACCTTTATGTCGGTGATCCTGCCTTCTTCCGGTGTGGTGTTCCTGACGGTGACCATCTTCTCCAGTATCTGGCATTGGAATGAGAGCTATCTGTCCAGCATGTTTATGACTGATGAAAAACCGCTGGCGGTGATGCTGGAGAACTTCCCGGATGCCGCCCGTGTCAACGGCGGCGACACGCAGATGTCGCAGATGGCGGCTTGCCTGCTGTTCATCCTGCCCATGCTGATTATGTATATGATTCTGCAGCGTAAATTCGTGCAGAGTATTGACCGCGTAGGTATCGTTGGTTAAAACGTACCTCACACCCCGATTATAAAAAAAAGAGGAGAGATTATTATGGCAAAGATTATCAACGGTACTTCCCTTCCGAACATCCCCTGGCAGGATCGTCCCGCCGGCTGTGACAACGTTGTCTGGCGTTACGATGCCAACCCCATCATTAAGCGCAACCCCGCTAAGGGCTGCGCCCGTGTGTTCAATAGCGCTGTTGTGCCGTGGGGTGATGAGTTTATCGGTGTGTTCCGTGCCGATAGCACCGTGGTGACCCCCGCTCTGCACGTGGGCCACTCTAAGGATGGCATTAACTGGGAGATCGAGGCAGAGGCCATTGACTGGCGGGATGAGAACGGTGAGCCCTTCACCTCTACCTATTACTACGATCCCCGTGTTACTTGGATCGAGGATGCCTATTACGTTGTATGGTGCACCGAGCACGGTGGCCCCGTGCTGGGTTTGGGTAAGACCAATGATTTTAAGTCCTTTACCCGTCTGCCCAATATCACCCTGCCTTTTAACCGTAACGGCGTTCCCTTCCCCCGTAAGGTGAACGGTAAGTATCTGATGTTTAACCGTCCCTCCGACGATGGTCATACTCCCTTCGGCAATATTTGGTTGAGCGAGAGCCCCGACCTGATCTACTGGGGCAATCACAAGTTGGTGATGACCCGTGGCAACGATATTTGGTGGGAGTCCACCAAGATCGGTGCGGGCAACGTGCCGATTGAGACCGATGAGGGCTGGCTGGTGTTCTATCACGGCGTGGTCAACACTTGTAACGGCTTTGTGTACTCCTTTGGTGCTATGCTGTGTGATCTGGAGGATCCCTCTAAGGTCATTTATCGTGGCCGTGAATACCTGATCACCCCCGAGGAGGACTACGAGACCGTGGGCTTTGTGCCCAACGTCTGCTTCCCCTGCGCTACGCTGGCGGATGCCGACACCGGCCGTATCGCCATCTATTACGGCGCGGCGGATACCTATGTGGCTCTGGCCTTCACCACGGTGGATGAGGTGCTGGATTACCTGAAGAATAACCATCAGTAATTTGCTGAGAGCCCCCGTCCGAGGACGGGGGCTCTTTATATTACGATTTTTAGGAATTCGTGTTATTTTGTTATTTTCGTGATGGATTTTCTATTGCCTTTTCACCTTGCGTTCGGTATACTATAGGTAAAGCGTATGCCCCGCGGTGCCAAAAAGGAGGAAATGAAATGATCTTTTTCTATGTGCGTCACGGTGACCCCATTTATAACCCCGATAGCCTGACCCCGTTGGGGGAGAGGCAGGCAGAGGCACTGGCCAAGCGCCTGTGTATGCACGGCGTGAAAAAGGTGTATGCCTCCACCTCCAATCGGGCGATCCTCACCGGCAAGCCTACCTGCGATATTTTAGGACGAGAGCCGCAATTGCTGGACTTTTGTAATGAAAATAACGTTGCTACGGATTTTATGATCGGCGAGTGGTCTCATCCGGATCAGGATTGGGCGTGGCGGCATAAGGACGTGCGCCCGTTGTTTCTGGATCCTGAGATTGTGGCTATGGGGCACGAATGGTATAAGCATCCCAAATTGGCGGAATACACCTTTGAGCATGGCATTCAGACCATGTACGAGGGGGTAGACCGGTTGTTGGCGGAGCTGGGCTACGAGCATGACCGCTATACCGGCAGGTATCAGCCGGTGCGGGATAATGACGATCGGGTGGCGCTGTTTGCCCATCAGGGCTGTTCTACCGTGTTTCTCAGCTGTCTGCTGGATATCCCGTATCCGATTTTCTCTACCCGTTTTGATATGTGTCACAGCGCTTTTACCGCTATTGATTTCCATCCGGATAAAAACGGCGTGGTGGTGCCTCGCGTGATGACTCTGTCCAACGATTCTCATCTGTATCGTGAGGGCCTGCCGTTGCGCTACAACCACGACGACCGTTGCCGTTTTTAATGTTCTATAAAGGCACCTGACTTTAGTTGGGTGTCCTTTTTTAACACTTTTTATCAAAAAAGCCCTTTGATACGTAAATTTTGAGAGTGGGGGAGAATAGGTCAAAAGCAAGGTGTCAGAATCTTATGGAAAAATGCTAATTTTTGAACATCTTTCATAAAAAATGATGCGTTTTGTAAATCTTTTTGTTATGATATTAGAGTGTATGTATGATAGGGTATGGTGACCCTTTGCGTTGCTCCTGTCACCAAAGCAAGCGAATACTTCTGCGATTGAATCAAGAATTCCCGCAGGCGTCGGTTGTCAGCCGACACAACAATTTTTGAGAGGAAGCGTGAAACACATGCGTAAAATCGCGAATAAGGTCCTGTTGCCGTTACTATGTGTGGTGTCTCTGTGCGTCAGCATCATTGGTCTGCTGCCCATCACCGGCTCTGCAAACGGCTCTTCTTCCAAAACGATCCTGAGTCGATATGACGTTGACTCCTATAACGGCAATATTCAGACCGGTATAGCCGGTGACGGTGTTGTCACCGCCTGGGATATTCTGGAGGTTGACGGATATATTGAGGGCGTCTGGATTCCTTGGCTGACCCATACCTATCTGGGCTCCAGTCTGGCTCCCAACGATTTGGAGAACTACGATAGTTATCTGGGTTCCGATGGCACTATCAAGGATTATTGGCAGCCGATGAATCAGGTTGGCATCAACAACTATGATAATACCCAGCTGGAGATGGAAGTGTTCAACCTGAAAGCGTTGGGTTTCAATATGATGGCTTATGCCGGCTCTCCTTGGGGTGAGGGTCGTCAGAACGATCTGGACACCTGGGAGTGCACCGGCGTTAAGGAGGAGTATTTGACCAATATCCGCAGATTCCTGGATATCTGCCGTCGGGCGGGTATGCCGATCGTGTGGTACGTTCATTTCCACTCCTCTGCCGTGCCGAATTATGTCAATCTGGATATGCATTATCGCATTGATCAGGTCAAAGCGTGCAAGGAATACGCCGATGCTTATGCCGAGAATTTTATCAAGCCCGTTTGTCAGGTGCTGGCTGAGTACCGTGACGTAGTGGCCATGGTGGGCATCGCCGATGAGACTTTTAATGAGATCAATGACCCCGAAATGGGGGATAAGTTTGCTGAGGGCGACCGTGAACAATACGGTGTTACGCAGGAAGACGCAATGTACTTCCACTCCAAGATCGGCCAGACGATTAAGCAGGTAATGCCCGATATGCCCACCACCTGTGCCGATAATGCCGATCAGTACGCGATGTATGGCGATGCGATGCTGGATATGCCCGGCCGCAACCAGTATTCTTCCGGCACGACTGCCAGCGCCAACGTGACCGCAGCTTGGGCCACCGGTCCCCTGTTGGCCGGTGAATACGGTATGAGTGGCGGCGCCGGCGCCTACACCGAGGATACCTGGTCCACCACCATGATTGGCAAGCGCGAGGCTTATCTGAACGCCGGCTACAGTGGCTTCTTCCAGTGGGCCTACGAGCCGGTCTTTAAGTCAGCCGGAGCCGCAGCCCCCAACGGCAACCAGATGATCCGTCAGGGTGGCACCAGCCCCTACGATCTGCGTACAGGCTGCTACAAGGCCTATTACTGGTCGATGGAGCAGCAGGGCAAGTCGGCTAATGCCCCCTCTGCAATGTACTATTGCGGAAAGACCATCAGTATGACCAGCGGCACTCATGCCGGTAACGGCAAGATTTATTACATCCGTCCTCAGAATAATGCCGCCGTCACGGTAGAGCGTTCTACCGATGGCGGTGCCACCTGGACGACGGTCAGCGGCACCACCAGCTACGACACCAATGCCGGCAGCCATCGTGCCTGTCTCACAGATCCCTCTCCTGTGACCAGCGGCTCGGTGCAGTATCGCGTTTCTGCCAACGGCTATACTTCCTACACCAACGTTTGGACTTACTGATCGAAAGGAGGAACTGAATGATGAAGCATTTCAGAAAAGTTTGTGCAGTCCTCCTGGCTGTCCTGATGGTGGCGGTTATACTGCCTTCCGTCGTCAGTTTTGATATGCCTATTGATGCGGCTACCGCCGGCGAGTTGGTCAACGGTGGCTTTGAGAGCGGTTACACCTCAACGGCTCATTCCTCCGGCAGTGGCACTTACAACAAAATCAATGTGGGCTGGACCCAGAACGAGTGGGCTACTAACGTGGTAACCACAAGGCAGGCGGGTTCCTATGGTATTGAAATTACCGGCCATAATAGTGTTGCTAACGCCACTGCAGTAGAGCAGATTGTTCCGGTGAATACCAATGCTACGTATAGCCTGACCTTCTACGTGAAGGGCCGTTCTTATAAGGTGGATTGTAACACGGTTTACAACACCGCTTTCACCTATTCTCTGGATCTGGGTACCACCAGCGGTAGCTTCGGCACCTCTGTGGCGAATAAGGCAGAGCCCTCCGTTTCCAGCACCAGCTGGACTAAGGTGACCGCCACCGTCAATACCGGTTCCAACAAGTATCTGCGCATCCGTTTGATCGCTAAGGGCGACGACAACGGCGTTTCACATGCGGATAGCTTTGTGCTGACTGCTACCAACGCCGGCGATACCGGCACCCATGCCAAACCCTCTTTGGTGGCCTTCGCCACCGACAAGAACCGCCCTGCTTCCTCTAGTGACAATATCATTGTGCAGCCCGGTTTTGAGTCTACCTCCGGCGCTCAGTGGAACACCTCCGGTTTCCTGGTAAACGGTGTGTCTCGCGTAACCAATGACGCTGCCGGCGCTCACTCCGGAAGTGCTTATTTGAAGTATTACCGTGGCAACGTGGCGATGACCACGTGGCCTATGTTTGAGATCACTTGTCCCACCGCGGGTGAGTATGTGTTCTCCGCTTGGGTGCGTACGCCCCACTTGTCTGCCACTAACGAAGGAAAGGCCAGCATCGGCGTCATTGATCGTGATACCGGTAAGTTTTTGACCTATGGTGACACAGAGTACTACGGCCACTATTCCACCGACGAGATTCAGATTCGTTCCACCGCGACCGACGACAACTGGCATCTACGTTCCATCACTTTCTACGTGGGCGCCGCCAACTCCAATGTCAACATCGGTATGTATGGTCTTGCTTCCACCATGTATGTTGATGATATCTCCGTCCACCTGTTGTCCAGAGGTGTCAAGTACGAGGGTAATCAAAAGGGGTCTCTGTCTGTCAGCAGCACCTCGGTCACCAATAAGTATTGCGAGGCTGATACGAACCTGATTCCCGACTGCAATATGAACGGCGACGCCTCCAAGGATTTTTGGATGAAGACTTCCGGCTGGAACAACGGCTTCCTGTCCTTTGATAAGGATGCTCAGGATTCCGGCCGTGGCACCACCCTGCATTACAAAGGCACCAACCCCGGCTCCAATAAGCTGTATAATTACATTAAGTTTATTTACGTGGAGCCCAACACCGATTACACCGTGTCCTTTGACTATCGTGTGGCTGCTGCCGGCAACCAACTGATGTTTATTGATAACAACATCGAGTCACCCCAGGTGTTCCATACACCTTCTCTGGGCTCTGCCAGCAACAGCTGGAAGACCTATGCCTTTACCTTCAACACCGGTAATTACAGCCGTATCGGTATCGTGTTCCGCGACCATGCGTCCGCTGAGCTGTACTTCGACGATTTCCGTTTCTTCAAGACCTCCGACGGCATTTCCACCGAGCCGGACGAGGAGATTTATCCCACCTTGAAGCATACCGGCGGCGAGAAGTCCCGTATGGAGATGGCTTCCGGCAAGTTGGGTCTGGCTTTCCGTTTCAGCTTAGCCAGCACCGGTGTCACCGTCAACGACCAGCATATCGGCGATTACACCAACGGTAAAGTGCAGGCTTTTGAGGATGGCGTTGAGTATAAGCTGGTTGCTGCCGGCGCAGTAATCACCAACGATGCTACCGTGGGTCAGGATGAGGCTGCATTTAAGCGCGAAAATGTCAATCCCAGTGCAACCGTAATCGACGTTAACGCTAAGTATTTGTTCAACACCTATCACAAGGAATACTTTGGCGATCCGGAGGATGGTATCACTTATGCGGTGCGTATCACCAACATCCCTGAGAACCATATTTCCACGGTGATCTATGCGCGTCCCTACTATGTCTTTGAGTATAATGGCCGCCAGGTCACCGTATATGGCGACATTTACTTCGATTCTTACAAATCCCTGACCGATATCAACGATGGTTGGTTAGAGTGGGATTGATTCCTACGGGCTAACGTCATCTATCCGATGAAGTAATGAAAATCCCGGTCACGGTCTCGTGACCGGGATTTTTCGGACTATGCATATGTTTGTGCGATTGGATGAAAAGAGGATTGATCTATGGACATTTTAAACAACTGGCTTCGTGACATTCAGGCCAGCGGTAAGGGGACTGAACTTTACAATGCTACCGGTACCGTTTGCATCCTTTTACTGGTGGTATTTATGGTGTTTTACATCTGGCGTCAGAAGTTGAATCCCCTTAAGGCGATCCCGATTACGGCCATTGTCTATTATTTCTTAATTTATGCTCAGTATCTGGTCACTTGGTACCGTCGTTGCTTTGACTGGGGGGCATATTTCGGTACGGCGAATATCGGCTATGCCTTTACGCTACTGCCGTTTCTTTGCTGGCTGTGTGATATCACGTTTAATATTCCCAAAGGCACGTCGGGAGAACTGGCGGCAGTGACCACCTTAGGGTGGCATTTCGTGGGCCGTTCCGGCTGTACGTTCAGTGGTTGTTGCCACGGCATTGATTGCGCATGGGGCGTTTATTCTATTTATGCCGATGGCAACACCTTCCCGGTCTGTTGGGCGGAGAGCTTGCTCTCTTTGGGCATCCTGATTTTTCTGCTGGTGAGGATGTTCCGCCGCGGTCGCGTTCCGGACAATGGGCAGGCACTTCCCCTTATGCTGTTGCTGTATGGCGGCGGCCGTTTCTTCACGGAGTTTCTGCGGTATCATCCCGCTGAGGATATCCTTTTCGGCTTCTTGCCGGAGTTCTCCGTTCATGCCCTTCTGATGGCGGCAGTGGGCGCTGTGCTTCTGTACTGTAATATCCGTAAAGCTAAGGCGGTCGCCGTAGCTGCGGCGGAGTCCTCTCTACCGGAAATGGGCGGCCGACGCCGTTAAATTATACCTCAAAAAGCTGCGGTTTTTGCCGCAGCTTTTTTGTTTGATTATCGATAGGAGAGACCTCATATCCATAATATGGTAATATAATGGAAAATGCCGTGTAATATTGATAGAAATGGGTGAGATATTGCAATGCCAAAATGATGCTAATATGTTATTATAATGATGCAGAATAGCGTCAATGTGGGTGTCTGCGTCCTGCGCCTTGTCGTAGCCTTTTTTTAGACACACCGAAGGGTAGTGTCAATAGGCTTGACGACCTTGGTGTAGGGGGTGTTTTCCACAGTGGCACTTTCATTCAGAGACCCGGACCTTTCGCGTCCACGGCGACTGAAAACTATTCTAATTTTTACATACTTAGGAGGAACATGTATGAAAACAGCAATGTCCCGCGTATTTCGTGTGCTGTGCTTGGTTCTGGTGGCTGTCATGGTGCTGACTTTAGTCGGTTGCGGCGGCAACGAGAATCCCGAGTCCAGCACCCCCGGTGATGTGTCTACCAGCGGTGGTAATTCGGCTGGTGGCGAGTCTCTGAAGGCGGTCCCCTCTGATTTGAAGGGCACCAAGATCAAGATGTTGATCTGGTGGACCGAGGCCGGCGATGACAAGGCCAAGGCCGCCAAGATGAAGGCTGAGAGCGGTGTCGAGGTTACCTACGACAGCCAGTCGATGGATAAGTATCAGACCTATCTGTCCGCTAAGGTGATGTCCCAGGATCCTCCTGCGATCGCCGCCATCGTTAACGAGTGGTATCCTCAGCCCATCACCCGTAACCTGATGCAGCCCATCAGTAACGTTGAGGGTTGGAATTTCAAGGATTCCAGTATTTATGCCACCAGTCTGATGGATCAGTTCGGCTATAAGGGCGAGCATTACGGCATTGCTTTGAAGGGCGGTACCAACTGTACCTTCCATGTCATGTTCTTCAACAAGAAGATTCTGGCCAAGTGCGGCGTTAAGCAGGATCCCTATAAGCTGTGGAAGGCCGGCAACTGGAACTGGGATACCTTCCTGGAGATCGCTCAAAAGTGTACTAAGCCCAACGACGGTCTCTCCGGTGTTACCAACGTCGGCCAGTACGCATGGATGCTGTCTGCCGGTCAGGACTTTGTTAAGAGCACTAAGGCCGGTCTGAAAAACAACATCAAATCCCCCGAGGTTCTGAATGCTTGGAACTGGAACTGGGATCTGATCAACACCCATAAGGTGGTTGATACCTCCTTCACCGGCCAGACTCCCTTCTTCCAGGGTAAGGCTGCTATGCTGGGCGCCGGCTCTTATATGATGCAGGCCGAGGCCAGCCGTACCAATTACGTTCCTCAGCAGATGAAGGACGACTGGAGCGTCGTTCCCTTCCCGTCTCCCAAGGGCATGAGCATCGCCGCTTGCGACGGCACCGTTTGGGGCTTCCCCCGCGGCGTCACCGGCAAGAAGCTGCAGTCTGCTGCCTGGTTCCTGCGCTATTATTTGGATGATTCCAACAACCCCGATATGCTGGATGATTTCTATCCCTCCGACAAGCCCGAGTGCTGGGAGGTTATGAACTGGATGTGGGATCAGACCATTCTGTCCTACAACTCCGTGGGTATCCTGTCCTACGGCGGTGAGTATACCGCTTACTCCATCCAGTACTCTCTGGTGGATGAGTCCGACACCAAGGCCAAGATGAAGTCCAACCTGGATACTTGGTACAGCGTGTTGGATGCTAATATCAATAAGATTGAGAGCGAGTTGGGTTAATCTCTACTCATCAATCGACCGTGTGATGCTTCACACGATTATTACGTAACCTGATCCCGGACGGGACCCCGGGCCAAACCGAGGTCCCGTCTTTGGGATTTTGTGAGGAAAGGATGAGTGAGATGAGAAGAGTAAACCTGAAAGTGTTGCTTCCCATTCTGTGCTCCATTGCCTTGTTGTTCAGCGCAGTCGGATCGATTCTGGTTTCCGGCGTTACCATGCCTTGGCGTGATGAGCCCAACGAGGTCGAGAAGATTCTGGAGCGCGACGGCTATCTCGAGGGTATCTGGTATCCTTGGTTCCAGCACAGTTTCCTGGGCCACTGCCTGGCTCCCAATAAGATGGCGGCTGAGGTTTTGGGCAGCGATAACTGGCTCAAGGTTGGTCTGGATCAGTATGGTGAGATCAATATTTATCGCGAGATATACAACCTGAAGGCGTTGGGCTTTAACATTCTCGGCTATGAGGGCTCTCCTTATGGCGAGGGCGTTAAGTACGGTCCCAATGGCGAGGTGCTGGGCATTGAGGAGGAGTACATCAAAAATGTGCGCCGCCTGCTGAACATCTGTAAGGAGATCGGAATGCCGGTTCTGTGGAGCGTCTGCTTCCACAGCACCACGATCAACGATTATTACGAGGATGGTAAGTATGCGTGGGATATCATTTCTCAGGCCTATGCCAATCCCGATGTTGCGGATCAGTATGCCGAGAACTTCGTCAAGCCCCTGTGTAAGGTGCTGGGCGAGTATCCCGAGACAGTTGTGATGATCGCCTCCGGCGTTGAGTTGGAGAACGAGATGAACGATAGTGATATCGGCAACCACTTTGATATGCGTGTGTTGTACGGCGTCACCCAGGAGTCGATGCTGTACTTTATGGATGCGGTTACCGATGCCGTGTCCGAGACACTGCCGGACGTGTCCATCACCAACTGCAGTAACGGCTCCGACCAGACCATCTATGAGGGAATCAACTTTGATTTCCTGGGTCGCAACTACTACAACATTAACGGTCGTGCCCCCATCATTGAGGATTTGAAGCCCACCGGTCCTATGCTGGTCACCGAGTTCGGTCTGGGCGACGGCGCTGCGGTAGAGGACGAGGTCTGGACCATTAAGCAGATCCAGTTCCGCGATAACTTCATCAATGAGGGCTTCCGCGGTTGGATGTATTGGGATTGGTCCAACACCGGCTTCGGCGGTGCTTACGACCTACTGGCCGCGGGTGGCAAATCTACCACTGATTTCCGCGCCGGTGCCTATGCTATCCACTATTACATTGATGGCTACCGCAAGGCCCACCGTGGCGAAGAGGTCATTCTGGATGCACCGGTTCTGTTCTGTAACAAGGGCTCCGGTACGGTAGAGTGGATCTCCTCCCGTCAGGCAACGTCTTTGGATCTGCTCCGTTCTACCGACGGCGGAAAGACCTGGAAGACGCTGCTGGATGGTGTAGTTCCTGCGGATTACGAAGAGAACTTTAAGGGCACCTATGTTGATAAAGAGATTGCCAACATGCGGCCCGACGGCACTTCCGTGGTATACAAGATGGTTGCCTATGATGACGACGGTAACGTTGCACCCTCAGAGATAAGCAACGCGGCGACCGTCACCGGTCCTCCCGTGAACATTCTGGAGAATGTGAACTGCAGCTTCGAAAACGGTCTGGAGGGCTGGAAGGAGTTTGGTAAGAACGGCACCTATGAGGACAAGGCCAACTATGAGGCTAAGGTCATCGAGGTGGACGATGCCCCCGATGGCGATAAGGTGCTGGAGTTCAAGATGAACTACACCCACGATGCCAGTGGCAAGCTGGTGCTGGCGGGCGATTGGAGCGGTATCCATCTGGATGGTATCGATGTTAAGCCCAACACCCAGTATAAGATCGTGTTGAAGTACAAGATCGCCCCCGATGCGCTCTTCGAATTTGATGAGTCCGGCGACGTTGACAAGATGTCCGGTTATCTGTTCCTCCGCGGTCTTGATGCGGATGGTAAGGGTACTGGTCTGGGCGACCTGTACGATGAGTCCGTTGGCGCTCTGTATCTGCTGCGCGGCAGTAAGAAAGAGTGGAGAGAGGATTCCCTCTCCTTCAAGACCAATGAGAGTTCCAAGCTGGGTCTGGATCTGCGTGCGGTGCAGTGGGCTGGCGTACCGGTTCACTACTACATTGACAGCATTGAGCTGTACGAAGTTCTGTAAGGAGGGGGAGAGGTTATGTTGAAAAAGAACATGAATAAGGCATTAGCCCTCTTCGTCTCCCTGCTGATGTTATGCACCATGCTGCCGTTAAGCGCCATGTTCTCTGCCGGTGCAGAGGATGCGGTCAACTTGATCGTCAATGGTGATTTTGAGACCGGCGATCTGTCCGGTTGGGAGCATTACCAGAATACCGCTGTTTCCGCCGATGCCGCTAAGGATGGCGCCTATGGTGTCAACCTGCTGGGTAACGGCAGCTGGGGCGGTTTGATGTATCAGATCTTTGATACAGTAGCCGGCAACACCTACAAGGTATCCTTCCAGTATAAGACGGTGAAGAATACCTTTGTGCTGCAGATTCAGAGCGGCGAAGTGGGTGGCACCAGGCTGCATCAGCAGCTAATGGCCGGTACCGATGGTGAGTGGAAGGAATACATCTATGAGTTCGTAGCCACCGCCGACAAGAGCGTCATCAATTTCGCCGGCAACGGCGGCGAGAGTGCCAACCCTGAGAAGGAAGAGAACAGTTATGTGGATAACATTTCTGTGGTAGAGCAGTCCACCGAAATTGGTGATGAGAGCATTGTTAAGAACGGTGACTTCGAGACCGGCGATAGTGCAAACTGGACCGTTTATCAGTCTACTAAGGTTTCTGCGGATGCGGCATACAGTGGCTCCTACGGTGTCCACATGGTGGGTAACGGTAGTTGGGGCGGCCTGATGTATCAGATCGTGGATACCGTGCCGGACACCACCTATGTGCTGTCCTTCCGCTATCAAAATAATCAGAACGCCTTTGTTCTGCAGCTGCAGAACGACGCCGTGGGCGGCACCAGGCTGTATCAGACCTTGGTTACCGCAGAAGCGGAGGGCTGGAATGAGTTTACTTACGAGTTTGTAGCCGCCTCCAGCAAGACGGTGCTGAACTTCGCCGGCAACGGCGGTGCCAGCGCCGACCCTGCCAAGGCAGAGGATATCTATTTGGATGATATCGCTTTGACGGTTAAGGCCGCCGGCGAGGAGCCGGAGGATCGCCCGATTCTGGAGAATGGCGACTTTGAGACCGGCGATAACACCGCCTGGAATCTGTGGCAGGCTACTGCAATCACCGCCGACGCTAAGCACGAGGGTGCTTACGGTGCCCAGCTGAAGGGCGATGGTGGCTGGGGCGGTATGCTGGACCAGACCGTCAATCTGAAGGAGGGCAAGAACTATGTTCTGTCCTTCTGGTATAAGGCAAATGCCAACGGAGTTAACTGGAAGCTGGAAAAAGACGGCTCCAACAACTACGCTTTCGGCTGGGTAAACGCTACGGAATGGACGCAGGTAACGGCTGAGTTTACCGCTGAGACCACCTCGGCTAAGTTGAATTTCTGTGGCGCCGGTGACGGCATTGCAGAGGACGTGTACGTGGATGACGTGAGCGTGATCGAGTTGGTTACCGCCTCGGATGACGGCTTTATTCAGAACGGCGATTTCGAGACCGGTAATGTCGCTCCTTGGACCGTGTACAGCTCCACCGCTGTTTCTGCCGATGCCGCTTATAAGAGTGGCTTCGGTCTGAAGATGGAGGGCAACGGCGACTGGGGCGGTCTGGCCTATCAGGATTATACTGTTGAGGTAGGCAAGACCTATGTGATCAAGATGATGCTCAAAGCCGTGAAAAACGGCGTAAACATCCAGATCCAGAACGGCGGCGCCAACGTAGGGGGCGGCTGGTTCAACAGCACCTCTTGGACCGAAAAGGTGTTTGAGTATACCGCTACTGCTACTGATAGCCGCATCAATATCTGCGGCAGCGGTACGGGCAATGCCGATTGCGTATACGTGGATAGCGTGTCCGTTTCTGTCAAGGGCGAAGAGCCGGTGGTACCCGAGGGTCTGCAGAATGGTGATTTCGAAACCGGCGACGCTGACGGCTGGAACATCCATCAGACCACTGCTGTTGTGGGCGATGCTGCTCATGGAGGCAGCTACGGCGCTCATTTGAAGGGTATCGGCGGCTGGGGCGGTATGCTGGATCAGACCATTCCCACCGAGTTTGCCAAGACGTATACTTTGTCCTTCTGGATCAAGGTGCTGTCCTCCGGCGTGAACGTGCAGATCTTGAACGAAGATAACGCCGGTGAAAAGTTGGCAGCTGAGTGGATCGACACGGCAAAGGCTGCCGACTGGAAGCAGATGACCTTTGAATTTACCGCTGTCGGCGACAAGACTTTCATCAACTTCTGCGGTGGCAACACCGGTGTTGCTGAGAGCATCTACGTGGACGACGTGGTGCTGACCGAGAAGGTGGAGGAGCCGGATATTCCCACCGGCCTGCAAAATGGTGATTTCGAGACCGGTGACAGTACCGGCTGGAACATCCATCAGACCACCGCCATCACCGGTGATGCCGCCCACGGTGGCAGTTACGGCGCCCATCTAAAGGGTATCGGCGGCTGGGGCGGTATGCTGAATCAGACCATTCCCACCGAGTTTGCCAAGACGTATACTTTGTCCTTCTGGATCAAGGTGCTGTCCTCCGGCGTGAACGTGCAGATCTTGAACGAAGATAACGCCGGTGAAAAGTTGGCAGCGGAGTGGATCGACACGGCAAAGGCTGCCGACTGGAAGCAGATGACCTTTGAATTTACCGCTGTCGGCGACAAGACCTTTATCAACTTCTGCGGTGGCAACACCGGTGTTGCTGAGAGCATCTACGTGGACGACGTGGTGCTGACCGAGAAGGTGGAAGAGCCGGATATTCCCACCGGCCTGGAAAATGGTGATTTCGAGACCGGCGACAATACCGGCTGGAGCATCCATCAGTCCACTGCCATTACCGGCGGTGCCGCCCACGGCGGCAGCTACGGCGCCCACCTGAAGGGTAACGGTGGCTGGGGTGGTATGCTGACCCAGACCATTGGTGTCAAGGCCGGCCAGAGCTACATCCTGTCCTTCTGGATTAAGGTAAACGCCAATGGCGCCAATTTTATGGTTAAGGCCGACGATGATAGCGGCGAGGTGCTGATCTCCGGCTGGTTTGATACGGCGGCTGCCTCCGATTGGGTGCAGAAGACCTTTGAATTTACTGCCACTACCAATGTTGCGTTTATCAACATCTGTGGCGCCGGTAACAATACCGCTGAGGATCTGTACGTAGATGATTTTACTTTGTCTGAGAAGTCCGCTACTCCCACTCAGTTGGTTAACGGCGACTTTGAGGATGGCACCAACGGCTGGTCTATTGGCGGCAACACCGCCTTATTCACCGAGGGTTACAGTGGCAGCAGTTCGTTGTTGCTGTCCCATGGTAGTGCTTGGGGCGAGGCTGCCTATCAGGTCATCGCTCTGGAGAAAAATACCGACTACACCCTGACCTGGTACTCTAAGCGTGTATCCGGTGAGGGCACGTATATGGTCTCTATCATGAATGAGGCGAACTTCGATCAGAAGGTGACCACCGTGGAGGGTCAAAACTGGTTTAACCAAACCTCTTCGGAGTGGACTAAGAGCGAGTACGTCTTCAACACTGGTGAATTTAGCGAGATTCGCTTGAAATTCTGTCCTGAGACGGCAGGAGCCGGCTCTTTCCTGGTCGACGCCATCACCTTAACCAAGGCTGGCGAGGCACCTGCGGATCCCACCGGCAACCTGATCAAGAATGGTAACTTTGAGAGTGGTACCAACGATTGGAAATGGGCCACTAAGACGAAGTTGGATACCGATAATGCGTACACCGGTAAGGCATCTGCCCGTCTGGATCATGACTCTGCCTATGGCGAGGCACTGACTCAGATGGTTACGATTAAGCCTAATACGGACTATGTAATCATTTATTACACCAAGCGTATCTCCGGCCACGGTGCTTGGGACCTGTTCTTGATGGATGGCGATACCATCCATTCTGCCAGCCCCTATAACGTCGAGTTTACCAGTGGTCAGAGATGGTTCCAGCAGGGTGTAGATGATGGTTGGGTCAAGACCCGTCTGGAGTTTAACAGTGGCGAGATGACCAAAGTGTTTGTTAAGTTTGGTCCCGAGGCTGCGGATTCCGGCGTATTCCTGCTGGATGACGTGGGTATGTATGTTAAGGGTAGCGAACCTGCTGAGCCCGCGGTGCCGGTTGTTCCTGTTTCCGGTTTGTCTTTAACCTCTTATGGTGTGTTAAACAACCGTCCCATTTCTGATGACAAGAATATGCTGAAGAACGGTAGTTTCGAGTCTACCGGCGGTCAGTGGGATGTGGCGACTTTCCATACTAAGAATGTTTCCGTCGTTGCAGACTCCACTACTAAGTTTGGCAATCAGTCTTTGTTCTTTGACACCAGCTCCATTGCTGAGAAGAATACGGTAACCACTGTCTTCTGGATGGATGTGGAGGAGGACACCTCTTATGTATTCTCTACCTGGCTGAAGGGTGCTTTCCTGGCGGACGACAATCGCGGTCGCGCCACCATTGGTGTTGTGGATGAGAATCGTAAGTATCTGACTATGGGCGAGGAAGTGTTCCTGAACGGTAAACGCCAGTTGGTTCCCACCGCGTGGGATAATCAGTGGCATCTGCGCTCTGTGGAATTCAATACCGGCTCTCATACCAAGATCGGTATAGCGATGACCGGTTGGGGATCCAAGCTGTGGATTGACGATATGGCTTTGTTTGAGGTCGGTAATGGCATTAAATATATGTCCGAGAATATGGCTGGTAATATTCAACTCGACTATAACTTTGAACATATCATCTGTGCCGATGAGGATAACCTGATTCCCGATTCCAGTTTCAATAATAGTCAGGAGACCAATTTCTGGCAGGGCAGCTACGGTTGGAGAAACAACTTTGTCACTTTTGCGAACAATGAGGATGAGTATGGCACCTCCATGAAGTACATCTCCACCGGCGATAAGGCGGCCACACATATCATCAAGTGGGTTGATGTGGAGCCTAACACTCAGTACACCTTTGCGGTGGATCTCAAGATCATCGAGGACGGTTTTGGTAAGATCGTTCTGTTGGATAATAAGAAACGAGATAAGGTGGCGTTCTATGCCGTCAGCTTCGATTCTTACGACTATGATGATTACGAGAATACCGGTTGGCGCACTGTGGTGACGTCCTTCAATACCGATGCATACGACAAGATTGGTATTGCTTTTGTGGATGACGGCGGCGAAGCCTTGATTGATAACATGTATTTCTTCAAGACCGAGGATGGTATTGCTATGCCGGATAATCCTAATTCGAATTTTGACGATGTACGTTCCAACGGATGGATTTGGATTATTGTCGGTAGTGCCGTGGCGCTGGTCGGTGCGGCGATTACGATCATTCTGTTGATCAATAAGCGCAAGAAAAAGGGTCAGCCTGTAGCAGAGTAATCTGAACCGCAGCCCGAGGTTGAGCCCGAGCAATTTACCGAATCACAAACAAAAAACCGGCAAGCAGTTGTCTGCTTGCCGGTTTTCCTTTTATAGCACAGTAAAAAGCCACCGAATCAGCGATTCGGTGGCTTTTCTTATGACATATCGTAGGTCTCTGATATCTCGGTGGCAGAGCCATTTTCCGCCCGTTGGCTTTTGATCCGATTTTGGTACTCTTTCGGGGTAACACCATACCGTTTACGGAATACAGAGATAAAATAGGAAGCGGCGGAGAAGCCGGATTGCGCGGAGATGGTTTCAATATTCAGGTTGGGATTCTCCAATAGTTTCATCGCGTATTGCAGCCGCAGATCCGCAATCATTTGCATACAGGTGGTGCCTGTGGCCTCTTTAAATAACAGGGACAGATGGTTGGGGGATACGTGTGCCCGTGCGCCCAGTTCCTGCATTGTGATCTTTTTGCGGAAATTATAGAGGATATACTGTAGCGTTTCGTGTACCACGGGATTGGAGGTGTTATAGGAGGATAGCTGTTCGTTTTCCTCCAGACTCTTGCGGATGATATGCAGACACAGATAGGATAGGATCAGCTGTATGCTCAGACTTTGTGTAGAGTTGATCTCAAAGCAGTGCAGCAATTCATCCAGCAGGGAGAGCAATCGGTTAAAGTCCATTTCATTCAGCTGCACGGAATGAATCTGGTTGTGCTGCAGCAGCAGATCTCTTACCTCGCCGAAGATGGCCTGATCGTCAAAGCGCAGATGGACAATGTGCAGATTGGTATCCGGATCGGGAATCAGGGCGTGGATATCCATTGGAGTCAGCAGATAGGCACAGCCGGTGGCCAAAGGATAGTCTGTGCCATCGTACTTGTGAATACCGGTACCGCTGAGCACGATCTCAATCTCAAAATAATCGTGCCAGTGCAGCTCGCGGCTGGGCCAATGGGGCTTGGCAATTCGTTCGTCTATCGCCAAAAAGAAAGGGTTCTGCAGGCGGTACATATAGCTCTGGTCAGCAGAAATAAAGTGGGAAGAGGTAGAAGGAGTATTCATAAATAACCTCCGTTGTTATAGGCATTGGTGATGGACACAACACTATTATATCAATATTTTCATAAAAATCAAGAATTTTTATGAAAATTATATTATTTTCCAAAAACGGCCTGAAAATTGCAGAAAACCGCCCACAACGGAAGTCCGTCGTGGGCGGTTTTTACGCAGAATGTTCTGACAAGGGGAATCCCTTTACTCTTCGTATTTCCGATCGTCATCGGCGGTGACGATGCGGGAGGACTCATACACGCGCTCATCATCAAAGGTGTAGCCGCTCTCGTCAGAGGGACTGACCTTGCCGGCGGACTTCAGGTTATGCACGCCGTTCTTGTCGTAGCGGGTGATGATCACGTCGCCATTCTCCTGGATACGGAAGGTGCACATGGTCAGGGCGGTGTCCACCTCGGTACCGCTGGTGCCGTAAGAGGAGACGTAACCGAAGTTCATATAGGTGAATTTCAGTTCAGTCTCGATGGGGGCGTTGACCTTGGGGTTGCTGGGATCGGGTATGACAATGGTCTCACCTTTGGGAATATAGACGGAGCCGCCGCCTAGATAATCGTCATAGCCGCTGCCGTGGTTGTGACCGATGAGGAAAATGATGTTCAGACCGGCCTCACTGGCGGCGTTCAGGGCATTCACCACGTGGACGGCACTGGATGCCATTCCATCTTTAATGGTACGGGCATTGAAATGCAGCGGAATGTGGCTGGTGACGAAGATGGGCTTGTTGCCCCAGCCGCTCTGCAGTTTCTCATTGCAGTAGGCGGTCAGGTCTGCGGCCACCTGCTGTCCGCCGCTACCATAGGCGTTGTAGTTATCCTCGTGGATAATGAACACGCCATAGGGGGCGTTGGGATTATCATTGTTACCATAGGAGGGCAACAGGTCGATGCCGGCGGCATCGTGGTTACCCTGGGTGTAGTATTTGTCGAAGTTGACGGTATCGGTAATGACGCTGTCGAACAGGTTTAGACCCGCATTACTGTCATCATAGTCACTGCCGAGGGTGATGGTATAGTCACCGCCGAACAGCAGACCGTCGAACACACCGTAGCCGGTGTTGCTCTTCACAGAATCGGTCAGACCTTTTAGCACAGCCAGGCCATCCTCGGTGCTTCCGTAATACTGATAGTCAGAACCGGATATCAGCACCACCTCAGTAAGGTCGGTGACCTTGTCGGGAGCGGCATAGGCGTGGACGGCGGCACGACGCATATTGTAATCGTCGGAGCCGGCAATGCCCTCGGGGATGTCATCCACCAGATCCAGGCTTTCTTCAGTTAGGGTAACGAACCAGTTCAGGCAGGCGACGTACTCGCCGTTGTCGTTCAGCTTGTTACCATCATACAGATCGGTCACATTGACGGTGCTCAGATTTTCCAGAGCCGTATCCACGGCCACCACACCATCGGTACCGGCAGCCTGGGCAGCAGCGGCATTGGCCGTAAAGTCGCCCTCCCAGTCCATGTGCCAAAGCACCTGAGCGGTGGACTCGGTCTTGTTAGTCTCGGCCCAGTCAACCAGTGTGCCATCGTTGACCACCACGTACTGCCAGCGCTCGTCGGTAATGGCCGTATCGGCATCCATACCGGCGGTGGTGACCCATGTACCGTTGTTGTCGTTCTTATAATAGGTGTTGGTTGCGGGATTCAGGTGACCCAGGATGATCTCTTCGTATTCGGCGCTGTACAACATGTCGTACAGATAGGTGTCGATCGAATCATACAGAGCCTCGTCGCCGATGGTCAGCACACGCACAGCGCGGCGGTTGCTGTCCACGTCCGCATAGTTGTTGTGGACGATGTCACCGTAGACAGTGACCTGCTCGCCATTCAGGTCGTAGGTGTAATAGGGACGAGCGTAGATTTCCGCCTGGGTGGCGTGATCGGGGATATTGACGATACGCACAGCATACGTCAGAGAATCCTCGCTCAGATCCAACAGATACTTGACAGGGATGTCAATGGTTTTCTTGCCATCCACGCTCTCGTGGGTCATATCGCCGGTGCCGACGGTCACCTGATTGGTGACGATGGCGCCGGTGCCTACCAGCGTACCGAGAATGTCATTGTGCTTAAAGAGCTTGATGGAGCCCATGTTAGGCACCAGCTGGTTACTCTCCGTGACTTGGGCATTGGTCACGTTGACAGAAAAACGGAAGGCTAGGCCGCGGTTGTCATCGGCGGTGTCACGGATGCTGCTACCGTCGTTGGACAGAACCTCAGCGCGGTTGCCGCTGTTGGACAGATCGATCACGACCACGTCATCCACGTAGATCTCGTCGGTGGTTCCCTTGCCGGACCCGTTAAAGTGGATGTTGACGGTGTCGTCATCCGCCACAAAGGTACCCTCGTATTTGGTCCAGATGGTCTCCTTAAGCCAGGCAGACAACAGGTTAACCTTGCTGGAATTTCTCAAACAGAAGTTCATACCGTTAGAGACGGTCTTATACCAGAAGGAGATCTGATAGGAACGCCCCTCTACGACGGTCAGTTGCTGGTCGAAGGTGCCGCCCCAGTCGCCGGGCCCCTTGATGCTGACGCCGTAGCTGCCGTTACGGGCGGCAGAGGCGGAGACGGCGGTGGACTGATACTTGGTCCAGCCGGTCAGGTCACCGGTTTCAAAATCGCCGTTGGTGGACAGATTTTCAACGGTCGCCTCTTCCTTCTCCAAGGAGACGTCGTCAATGATAGCAGAGCCGCCGTTGCCGCCGGCCATCATACCCACGTAGATGCTGGTGTACTCGCCCGTGTTGAAGGTGACACGATACTTCTTCCACGCGGAGCCGGAGTTAGTGGAGATCTGGGCGATATTGGTGGTGTCGCCGCCGTCCTTCACCAGGAAGGATACGGAGGTGGCATCCTTGGCCCAGCCGGACAGCACGTAGTTGGTGTTGGCCTGAACGGACACTTTCTGACGCACCTGATTCCACTGACCGCCCTGGAAGTCCAGGCCGTAGGAGCCGGTATGGCCGCCGGTCATGGATATGGTGCAGGCACCGTAAAGGTTGGTCCAGCCGGTGGTGTCGCCGGTTTCAAAATCGCCGTTTTGCAGCACGTTGTTGGACCCCTTCACCAGTGAGGCACTGTCGACAATGGCAGTGGCATCGGCCTGGCCGGCCATAACACAGACATAGATGCTGCTGTAATCACCGGAGTTAAACTTGATGGTATATTTGGTCCAGTCAGTTCCGGTGAGACCGGCCTGAGCAATATTGGTGGTATCGCCGCCATCCTTGACCAATAGGGTCATATTGCTGGCCGCTTTCGCCCAGATGGTTAGCACGTAGTCGGTGTTTTCCTCTACGTTGACTTTTTGGCGTACCATATTCCAGGCACCGGAAGCGGTAACCTGCAGGCCGTAGGTGCTGTTATAGCCCTCCACGACGGAGGTAGCGCAGTTGCCATACAGGTTGGTCCAGCCGGTGAGGTCACCGGTGCCGAAATTACCGTTTACCAGCAGGTTGCCGGTCACGTCGGTCTCGCCCAGGCTGGGGTCGGGATCAACGGGGGTATCGGGCCCTTCGCCCTCGCCACTGTCGCCGCCCACCTTGGTCAGCACGATATCGTCAAAGTAGTAATACCCCTGCTTGACGCGGTAGTTGGAGATAAGGATGCGGGGGCTGATGGCATCACCGGAGTTGAAGGGGATGGTAATGTCTACCCATTTGTTGGTGTTGCTGGTCACATTCAGACGTACACGCACGGCGGAACTGCTGGTGATATTCTGACAGCCCAGACCGGTCACGTCGGCGGTGTTATAGCTCACCTTACCGCCGTTGTCTTTATCGTAGAAGTTGACGATGAAGGCCGCATTGCTGGCGGTAGAATAGCAGTAGACTTTCAGGGTCAGCACGTAATCGGTGTTGGCCTCCAAAGATACCTGCTGATAGAACATATCATCGCGGCCGTTGGTGTTGTCGTAGGTGGAGACGCCGTGGATGACCTTGCCCCGACCGAAGCCGGTGGGATCGTCTACCACCTCGGTCACCGTGTCGGTGTCGTTGTGCAGAGTCCAGTTGGTCGCACCATTCTCAAAATCACCGTTGGTGATCAGATTGGTGGCCGCCCTGACCATAGCGAATGCGGGCATCATCGTGCACAGCATCAGCATGGAGAGCAGCACAGCAAGGATCTTGCGAAATTGCTTCATAATGTTTCCTCCTTCAGCTTTGGTTATGAGAAAGAACGCTTTCTCCTTTTGTTTATTACTTTCATTGTACACGAATCAAAAGAGAACAAAAAGAAACAAAACACATAAAAATAGGCACAAAACGCAAGTTTTTTGTTGACATTTTGTGATATTGTCCTTAGTATAGAAAGAGAAGGAACACTACTAATAGAACGAGGGGAGAGAGCGCCTTGTTTGTGCATCGTGGTGATTGGGGACGCTGGGCAGACGAAACCGTGGATACTAGTCGTCCCTTGTTGATTTCCTCTGCCGGAAATATCCGGCCTCGCACCGTCAGCCGCTTTTATACCGAACGCCCTAATGGGCAGAGCGATTACCAGTTGATCTATGTTGCCAACGGCTGTGTCCATTTTTTCTTTGATGGTGAGGAGCAGATCGTGGAAAAGGGGAATATGGTGCTGTTTCTGCCCCACGATCCCCAGTTTTACTATGTATATCCAAAGGAGAACGGCGAGTTCTTTTGGGTGCATTTTACCGGCTCCGCCGTAGAGGAGTTGCTGGAGGAGTGCGGCATTCCCAAGGATCGCCGTGTGTTTTGGTGCGGCATTTCCTCGGATATCCGGGTTATGTACTGCCAGATGATTCGGGAATTGCAGATGAAGGAGCCCCATTTTGAGGAGCTTTTGCAGATGAATCTGCGGCACCTGCTGTTACTGATGAACCGTTATCTGGAGGGAGTCCACGATTACAGCACCGATTTTCATGGGGATATCATACAGGCGTTGGGTTGGTTTGAGCGCCATTGGCGGGAGCCCATATCCGTGGAGGATTATGCCGCCCGCAACCGTATGACCCCTTACTGGTTTCGGCAGAAATTCAAGCAGTTTACCGGCGCCTCGCCTATGCAGTACGTCATTTCTCTACGCATCACAAACGCGATGAATCTGATGGAGAATACCGATTATAACATTGCGCAGATTGCCGAGGCGGTGGGGTATGACAACCCCTCCTATTTCCGCCGATTGTTTCACAAACACACCGGTATGACCCCGGGTGAGTACCAGCGCTGTATGCGTAAAAAATAAAAAATCCCCTGCAACGAAAGCGTTGCAGGGGATTTTTATTACGCAGATTGTTCTGACAAGGGGAATCCCTTTACTCTTCGTATTTCCGATCGTCATCGGCGGTGACGATGCGGGAGGACTCATACACAGTCTCATCCGGCTCGAAGGTATCCTGGATCACGGTGTTTTTAACACCTTTGCTCTTCAGATTATGGACGCCATCCTTATCCCAACGTGTGATGATGACCGAACCATCGGACTGAATACAATAGGTGGTAACGGTCAGCGTCACGTCGGCACTGACACCGTGGTCGGCACAGTAGCCAACGTAACCCACGTTCATGTAGGTGAAGTTCAGGGTCACAGTGTCCCAGTTGTACTTAAAGTTGTCGCCGTACTCGGGCACCATCATGGTGTCGCCCTTCTTCAGGTATACAGAGCCGCCACCCAAGAAGTCATCGTAACCACCGGAGTGGTTATGGCCGAAGAGGAAGAGGATGTTCAGACCGGCGGCGCCGGCATTATTCAGTACATCCACCATGGGACGGGCGGTCTTGGCGTTGTTGCTGGTCTCGGTGCGCATGCTGTAGTGCAGCGGTACGTGGCATAGTACGAAGATGGGCTTGTTGCCCCAGCTTTCGTCAGCCAGCTTCTCGTTGAAGTAGGCCTGCATAGCGGCGGCCTGAGCCTCACCACCATTACCGAACTGATCGTACTCTTCCTCGTTGATGACGAACACACCGTACTTACCGCCGGCAGGATCGTTGTTACCATCGGGGGCCAGACCGGGCAGAGCAGGATCGTCGTGGTTGCCCTCGGTATAGATCTTGTTACCGCTGACGTAGGGATCGATGGTCTGATCCAGCGCCTCAATGCCGGTAATCGCCACGTCATAGCCCATCTGGGCGGAATAGTCGCCTACGGCGAACAGTCCGTCAAACAGGCCGTAGTGCTGGGAAATACTTCCGTTCAGGATATCCTCCACCTGTGCAGCACCTTTTTCATCGCTGGAGGCTTGGAAGTCGGACAGACCCAGGATGATGGTCTCGGACAGATCCGATACTTCATAGGGAGCATACACCGCACGGGCGGCCGCCTGCTTAATGTCCGCCTGGTAATCTTGCACTGTATCGGGCCAATAGGTCACCAGATCCAGACTCTCACCGGTGATAGTACGGAACCAGGTCAGGGCGGCGGTATAATCGCCATAGGTATCCTTCAGATGATAGCCGTCTGCGGTCAGGGTATCGCCCAGACCGGAGGTGCGCAGGTTTTGAATGGCGGTACCGCTGGGGATGACGCCGCTAATGCCATTCACGGTCAGCACGTTATTCTGTACGCAGTCCACAATGGCATTGTACATGGTCATCTGATCGTTACCATAGTGGGCAAAGCCCTCGTGGGAGGAATCCTGCTGATAGGCCCAGGTCATATGCCACAGCACCTTAGCGTCGGGGTTAATCTTGTTGGCGTTCACCCAGTTCACAATGCTCTGCAGGTTGCCGTAGGTGCTCGCCCGACCGGAGTCGGGGGAGGCCTGCTGGATGGTGATGATATCCCAGTTTTCATCCTGCAGAGCGGATAGAGCGGTGGCGTTCTCGGTATAGATCCACTCGCCATTGTCGTCGTTCTTCTGATACTGATAGGCAGACAGACCACCGTTGATGTTGTTCCAATGGGTGTCCAGGCTGCAGCCACCAATGTACAGATTACCCAGGATCACCTGATCGTAATCCGCGCTCTTGAACAGATCGTACATATGATTCTTCATCGCGTCCACAGAGAAGCTGTTGCCGATGGCAAGAATCTTAACCGAGCGACGGATGTTGGACACGTGGTCATAGTTGTCGTGCTCGATGTCACCGTAGACGGTCACCTGCTCACCGTTCAGCTCATAGGTGTAGTAGGGGCGGGCATAGATCTCGGTGGCTGCGCCGGCGTCGGGGATGTTGATGATACGCACCGCATAGCTGGTGGTGGTGTTATCCAATTCCATCAGATACTTAGCAGGCACGTTAATGACCTTCTTGCCGTTGACGCTGTCCAGCGTCAGGGCATCCTCATCGGTGCCGATAGTGGCATCGTTGGTTACCACAGCACCGAAGCGGATCAGATTGCCGATGCTGTCGTCATACTTATACAGATCCAGCGTACCGGTGCCGGACACGTACTCGTTGGTGTTCTCGATCGCAATATCGCTGGCATCCAGATAGAAGCGGAAGGCCAGCCCGCGGGTATCATCTTCCGTATCCCGAATACTGGTGCCGTTGTTGGTTAGCAAGGCGTTGCGGTCGATCTCATCGCCGGACAGGTTCTCCACCTTGATGTCATCCACGTAGCATTCATCGTGGGTGCCGGCACCGGCGGTGGTGGTGGCCAGGCCGGAGCCGCTGAAGGTGATCTGCAGGCTGGTGGCGTAACCGGCCTCGAAGGTTGCCTCAAAGAATTTCCATCCGGTGGAATATTTAAAACTGAAATAGTCGGAAACCAGCTTTGTATCGCCGTCCTTGACGTTAAAGTTCACGCCGTTGGACCAGCCACGATACCAGAAACTGATCTTGTAGGTCTTGCCTGCTTCTACGGCGATGGTCTGGTTCAGCAGACCGCCCCAGTTGGCGTCACCGTAGATGTGGGCACCGTAGTTGCCGCTGTAGGCGGCAGAGGGGGAGAGGGCCGTCTGTTGATAGCTGCTCCATTTTACCAGACTACCGGCCTCAAAATCGCCGTTATAGACGTAGCCGTCGAAGGAGGGATCCTTCAGCTCCACCACACGGATATCGTCCACGTAGACGTCCTCGGCGATACCGTTGCCACCGCCGGAGAAATTCAGGGTGGTGGCAGTGGAGGTGGCAGTAAACTCAAACTCTTTGTAGGTCCAATCGATTTTGTTGCACCAGGCATAGGCCAGTTTGTTGCCGTCAGCATCCTTGACCGTGGCGTTGGTACCGTTGGTGTTGGCTTTTATCCACAGGGACAGCAGATAGATCTTACCCACCTCGGTGGTAAAGGTCTGGTTGGCCATACCGCCGTAGGAGCCGTCGCCCTTCAGGTTCAGACCGTACTTGCCATTTTTCTTGGCATCTCGGGAAACGACGGAGCTTTGATGAATCTCCCAGTGGGTGGCTTCGCCCACCTCAAAGTCGCCGTTGTACAGCCAGCCGTCAAAAGAGGGCTGCTTCTGCTCGTACACCTGCACGTTATCGATGAGGATGGTGCCGCTGTTGCCGCCGGCCACTTCGGTGGAGAATTTCAGCTGAATGGAGCGGCAGTCGTCGCCTGCCTTGATCACGTACTCGTGTTCCACCCAGCCCGCGGAGGCGGCCTTGTTCATCCAGTTTTGGCCGCTGACCTTGGTGTGGCTGCCGTTAATGTACAGGTTGAAAGCGTTGGTGTCGTTACTGATACGCTTGCTAAACCACTTAATGGTGTAGATGTTGCCGGGGGTGGTGGTGATGACGTTGGACAGCGCAGCCTCGGCGTACTGACCGGTGATGTTGGAGAGCTGCAGAGCCTTGCTGCCATCCACGGCGTCGTTTACGATAGAGTGGGTGCAATTTTTGAGGGTCCAGTTGGCCTCATCCTCCTCAAAGCTGCCGTTGAGCACCAGATTCTCGTCCTCTTCGGACTCTGCTGCCTTGTGGATGGCAATATTGTCGACATAATAGGTGCCGGTATCCCAGCCGGCCTGCCAGCCCAGATACACGCTGGTATTACTACCGCTATTAAAGGGAATGCTGACGGTCTGCCACTGGGTGGCGGAGGGGGTGGCCGACGAGTTCAGCACTTGGGTGCTGAACCAACTGTTGATACCGATCAGGGTCTTAACAGGCCGACCGGCGGAGCCGGATAGAATATCATAGGTTAAGATATAGTCCGTATCCCGCTCTAAGGTAAAGGGAGCCTTATCCACGCAGAAATTATAGTATACGGACACAAACTTCATTGCCTTGTTACCGCAGGCATCGTTGGCGACCGGCAGATCGGCCGCATTTACGATCTCTACGGTGCCGTTACCGTTGGAGCTTTCGCTGCCGGACCAATTACCAATACCGTTTTCATAGTCGCAGCTGTAAATCACTTCACTCTCACCTGCGTCACCGCCTTCGTTAGGTGTGCCGCTGATGGACAGATCGTCCACCAGAATGTGGCCTTGATCGGCGGTGAAGGTGCTGCTGGAGGTGGCACCGGCAAAGCCCAGACGGACGGAGGTGTTGCTACCGCTGTCAAAGGTGTAGGTCATCTGGGTCCAGGAGCCGGTGTGATAGTCGGTGGTGATCTCGGTGGCGGCGGTGTCAATATAGGTGCCGCCGCTACCCGCCACGTTGCCCTTGCTGCTGGTGGCGTAGGCACCAAAGGTGTAGTTGACCACGGTGCCCATAGAGCTGCTTGTTCTGGTGGAACGGTACCAGAACTTGACGGTGTAGGTATAGTTTTGCTCCACCGCTATGTCCTGATAGAGGACAAAGCGCTGGTTGCGCCATGCCAGAATAGCAGACTGGGAGCCAGAATGGGCATCAGCATCGGATACGTAGGACTGCTTTGTGGAATCGTAGGCCTTCCAGTCGTCGGGAAGTGTACCAACCGTTCCATTTTCAAAGTCCGCATTAGCGATGGTTCCTGCCGCCGTCACGGGCATCGCACCCAGGGGCAGCAGCGTGCATAGCATCACTAGGACCGAAATCCAAGCTAATGCCTTACGCAGAGTGAGTTGCATAATCATACCTCCTTTTATTTTCGCAATAATAAGATTAATATCATTATAACAGCATAAACCTGTGCAAACAAGGCATTATATTGATTGATAATAATCAATATAACATAAGTTTGTAAGGGGAAAAGCCTCCTGTGACGGACTCCGTCACAGGAGGCTCTTTTGCAGGGTATACATTGCCCGTTAGGGGCTTTACTTGCCGGTGTATTCCTCGTCAGAGGTGGCCGTCACGATCCGCTGGGGACCGTATACATCCTCGTTGACGGGGATGTAGGAGATGTGCTCGTTGGCCTGGTGCGCCACACCCTTCGATTTCAGGTTGTGGTAGCCGTTTTGATCATAACGAGAGATGATCACAGAACCGTCCGCCTGAATATTAAAGGTGGTCATGGTCAGGGCCCAGTCGGCACCCTGCTCCACGTGGTAGCCCACGTAGCCGGCGTTCATATAGGTGAACTTCAGTTCGACCTCCTGATACTCCTTGTAGTTCTCAGGCTTGGCAATTAGCATGGTGTCGCCCTTCGCCAGATAGATAGAACCACCGCCCAGGTAAGAGTCATAGTCACCGGAATGGTTATGACCGTATAGGAAGATCACGTTGAAGCCATTTTCGCCGCCGTAATTCAGAGCCTCCACGATACCTTGTGCATTCTTACCGGCGCCATAGTCGCTGATGGTACGCCAGTTGAAGTGCAGCGGTACGTGGGTCATCACGAAGATGGGCTTCTTGGTATCCCAGCCGCTCTGAATCTTTTCGTCGAAGTACGCCTTCAGGTCGGCGGCAACGTTATTCGTGCTGGTGCCACCAAACTGGCCGTAATCCTCCTCGTGGAAGACAAAGACGCCGTAGGTACCGTTCAGCGGGTCGTTGTTGCCATAGGGGCTCAGCATCTCCACGGTGGGAGCATCGTGGTTACCCTCGGCATAGAACTTGTTACCGATGACAAAGCTGTTGGTGTAATCATCCAGCACGCCGATGCCCTCGGTGGCGTTGTCGTGACCGTGCTGGGGAGTATAGTCACCGGCGAACAGCATACCGTCGAACATCTCATAGCCGTCGTTGTTCTTGATGGCCTCACGCAGAGCGTCCATATTGGCCTTGTTCTTATCCCAGGTGCTGGCCTGGAAGTCCGAGCCGGCGAGCAGGACAGTCTCAGACAGGTCGGTGACCTCATAGGGGTTGATGACCGCGTGGCCAACCGCGCGCTTGACGTTGTAGACGTGGGTCGCCACAGAGCCGGGCACATAGTCTACCCAATCCAGAGGCTCGCCGGTGATGGCACGATACCAGGTTAGAGAGGCGGTGTAATCGCCGTAGGTATCGTTCAGGTGATAGCCGTCAGCGGTCAGGGTATCGCCCAAAGCGGTGCCGCGCAGGTTCTGAATGGCGGTGCCGGAGGGGATGATACCATCAATGCCCTCGGTGGCCAATACGGTGTTTTGTACGGCATCCACGATGGCGTTGTACATAGTCATTTGGTCGCGGTTATAGTTGGGGAAGGACTCGTGGGTGGAATCCTGCTGATAGGCCCAGGTCATATGCCAGAGGATCTTGGCATCAGGATTGGTCTTGTTCTGCTCAACCCAGTTGACGATGTTCTGCAGGTTGCCGAAGGTGCCGGGCATACCGGAGTTGCCGGATACCTGCTGGACCGTGATGACGTCCCAGGTCTCTTCCTGCAGGGCGGTCAGAGCGTCGTAGCCCTCAGTCTTGACCCATTTGCCGTTGTTGTCGTTCTTGTGGAACTCATAGACACCCTGCTTATTGCTGATATAACCCCAGTGCTGATCCAGGGAGCAGCCGCCCACATACAGGTTACCAAGGATCACCTGATCGTAATCCGCGCTCTTGAGCACATCGTACAGGTGGTTGCGCATCGCGTCCACAGAGAAGCTGTTGCCGATGGCCAGAATCTTGATGCTACGGCGGATGCTGGACACATGCTCATAGTTGTCGCTGGTCACGTCGCCGTAGACGGTGACCTGCTCGCCGTCAATCTCATAGGTGTAGTAGGGGCGGGCATAGATCTCGGTGCCCACGTTGGCATCGGGGATGTTGACGATACGGACAGCAAAGCCGATGGAGGTCTCATCCAGATCGGTCAGGTACTTGGCGGGAATTTTGATTACGTTGCCGCCGTTCACGTCGTCCATGGTCATATCGCCGGTGCCGATGGCTGTGTTATTGGTGACGATGGCGCCGGTCTCGATCAGAGTGCCGATGGCCTCGTCATAGTTGAACAGCTTCATGGTACCGGTGCCGGACACGTACTCATTGCCATTGACCACCTCAGCACCGTTCACGTTGGTGAAGAAGCGGAAGGCCAGACCACGGTTGTTGTCGTCTACATCACGGATGGAGGTGCCGCTGTTTTTCAGAATATCGCAGCGATCCATCTCGTCGCCGGACAGATTCTCCAGCTTAATATCGTCGATCCACAATTCGTCGACGGCGTTGGCGTTGCTCTCCGCCTTGCCGGAGCCGGAGAAGTTCAGAATCAGCTTGGTCACGTAGCCGGACTCAAAGGTGGTCTCATACAGGGTCCAATCCTGCTTACCGCTGAGATAGTTGCCGGCCAGCTTGGTGTTCTGGTTATCCTGATCCTTCAGGGTCATATTCAAACCGTTCTGAGGGGTCTTGTACCAGAAGGACAGTTTGTAGGTCTTACCAACCTCAACAGCGATATCCTTTTGAGTCAGCAGGCCGCCCCAGTTGGCAGTACCGGTCAGGATCGCACCGTATTTACCGTTTTTGGCAGCGTCGGTGGACAGCGTGGTCTGCTTGTAGGATTCCCATTTGGTCAGAGAGCCGGCCTCAAAATCGCCGTTCCAGATGTAGCCGTCGAAGGAAGGATCCTTCACCTCTACCACCTTGACGTCATCCAGATAGACGGTGGTGGCAATGTTGTTACCACCGCCGCAGATATTCATGCGGGTGGTGGTGTCGGTAGCCTCAAACTCCAGCGTGATGGTGCTCCAGGAGGTGGAGGCATACCATTTGCTGGCCACGTTGGTGCCCACAGGATTCTGAACTTGAATGTTGACACCATTTGCAACAGCCTTGACGGAGAAGGTGACCGCATAGGTGTGGCCGACCTCGGTGGCGAAATCCTGATAGGCCAGGCCACCCCATCCGCCGTCACCGATCAGCTCCAGACCGTACTTGCCGTTCTGCGCAGCATTTTTGGATGCGACGGTGTCGGAATACACGTGCCAGGGCTCGGCCAGACCGGTTTCAAAGTCGCCGTTGTAGATGTAGCCGTCAAAGGAGGCTTGCTTGATCTCAACCAGAGAGATGTCGTCCACCAGGACGTCCTCTGCCACGCCGTTACCGCCGCCGCAGAAGTTGAAGCAGATGGTACCGGTAGTGGGGGTCACTTCCCAGCTCAGCTGCTTCCACTCGGTATCGGTGAACCACTTGCTGGCCAGATTGGTGCCGCTGGTGCCGCCATCCTTAATCTGGACGTTGACACCGTTTGCGTTGGCCTTCATCCACAGGATGACGGCATAGGTCTTGCCGGCCACAACGGACACGTTCTGGTCCAGCATACCGCCCCAGCCGCCGCTGCCTTTCAAATTGGCTGCATAGGAGCCGCCGTGGGCAACAGAGGAGATCACGGTGGACTGATGCTTGTTCCAGCCGGACAGATCGCCCTTCTCGAAGTCACCGTTGACGACCAGATTATCGCTCTCTTCCTCTTCGGGGGCAATCACCTTGGCGATGGATAGATCGTCTATCCACAGGTCCATAGCGGAGCCGGTATCCTGGAATTTAAACAGGATCGCGCCGCTGCTGTTGGGAGCATCTTTCACGTTGGTGGTGATGGAGTATTCTGCCCACTCGGTGGTGGGTTTGAAGGTTTCATTGTAATAGAAGCTACCCCAGCTACCGTCCTGAATGGTGATGAACATAGAATGAGAGACGCTTGCCTTCGCTTTGAAGGTGATGACGTACTCGGTGTTCTTTTCCATACCGGAAACGATGCGATAGGAGGAGCTGTAGCTGCCGGTGGCGGACCACTTCAAGCAGTTGCTGCCGTTGGGGCCTTCAGCCACCACAGAAGCACTCTTGAAGACAGCGTTTCCGTCCGTCCAGTCCATATTCAGAACGGACTCGTAGGTGGTTTCGCCGTTGTCGGGCTCGACGACGGCTTCCTTCTTGATCACAGTGAAGTCGTCGATCCAATAGTTCTGGGCGCTGCCGCCGTCCTGGAACTTCAGCATTACCCTGTCATAGGTGTCGCCGGTGTTGAATGGGATGGAATGCTCGGTCCAGGTGGTCTTGGTGCTGAAATCCACCTGGTCGTATGCGCCCCAGGAAGAGGTCTGTACGGTGATGTAGCAGGACTTGCCTACATCGGTCTTCATTTTGAAATTGAAGACGTAGTCAGTGTTTTTCTCCAAGGTAATCACCTTGTAGATCGAAGCGTATGCAGAACCGGAAGACCAGTACAGCACTTTATTCGCGCTGTTATCGGGATCTGCGACGATCTCTTGGCCGGTACCGGAAGTGAAACCGATGTTGTCATCTTCAAAGTTCCAACTCAAGATCGTTTCATCTTCTGCCGCTACGGACACGGCGCCCAGAGGCAGCAGGGTGCACAGCATGGCCAATACGCCGAGAATAGCCAATACTTTGCGCAGTTTGCTTTGCATAATGTTTCCTCCTTTATATTTGATTGATGATACCAATAACTAACCACCTTGTAGTGTAGCAAAAATAGGGATGAAACACAATATAGTCTATGGTAATGGATACAATTCTTACATAAAAATGGAGGATTTTTACATATTAAATACGATTTTCGATGTACCCTTATAGCGGATGAAGACAAGGCTGTTTATAAAGAAGGTTCGATTCACACCATTGGGGCAAAAAGAAACCCCGCCCACGGCATTTGCCGTAGGCGGGGAGATTGATGTTGCTATTCGGTTATTGTGAATTAGCCAAGCACAGTCCAGTCAGCCAGAGCAGCGTTGACAGCATCAGCGATGGCAGAGAACTCAGCCTCGGTCATACCCTCGGAGCGCTCGGTGATGGTGTGGGCATCCACGCCGGAGAAGTAGCAGGCCCAGGTCAGAGAGCCCAGGAAGTCGCCGTACTTCTTGTTCAGGTGGTAGCCGTCGGAGCCGCCCTGAGTGGCATCAAGCTCGTTGAAGATATCGCCCAGACGCTTACGGGCGTTCTGCACAGCAGAGCCTACGGGGATGATACCGGAGAAATTATCGTTGGGTACGATGTACTGCTTGGTGGCAGCGATGATGTTATTGTACATGGTCATCTGATCCCAGTTGTGATAGGTGTAGGACCACAGGTCACAGCCCTCACTGTAGGCCCAGATCTCATGCCACTTAATGTCCACGTTGGAGTTCAGAGCGTTCTCCTGGATCCAGTTGATGATACCGGGGATATAGGAGTATTCGCTGTTCTGACCGCCGACGTAGTCGGGGGAGGCCTGCAGGGTTACGTAGTCCCAATCCTCGTCACGCAGCACGTCAATGGCATAGGGGCTGGACTTGGTCACCCAAGAGCCGCTGTTGTTCTTGCCATAGCGCTCGTGGCCGTTGGTGTTGGTGGAGATGTACTCCCAGTGACGGCTCAGAGAGCAGCCGGGATAGTACAGATAACCGATGGTGATATCCTCATAGCCGGCCTGCTCCAGCATATCGTACAGGTAAGTACCCATAACGTCAACGGAGAAGGAGTGACCGATGGACAGAACCTTGATGGACTTAGTGGTGTCGTAGCTTGCGCACTTGGTCACTTTATAGGGATTCGCAACAGCAGCGTTGACGGCAGCGTTGATGTCATCACGATAGGCAGCCACGGTGGCGGGCTGATAGGCCAGGGTGGAGACGTCGTCGCCGGAGATATAAGCATACCAAGTCAGCGCGGCGATATAGTCACCCACGTTGGCGCTCAGGTGGTAGCCGTCGCCCTCGCACAGAGCAGCGGGAGCCACCTTAGAGGAGGTACGCATATTCTGGATGGAGGTACCGGCGGGGATCACACCGTCGATCAGGCCGTTGGACAGAATCTTGCTGTTCACAGCATCCAGAATGGAGCGGTACATGGTGAACTGACTGTTGTTATAGTTGGCGTAACCGCTGTTCTGGTTGACCTCGTCGTAAGCCCAGGTCATGTGCCACAGAATCTTGGCGTTGGGGTTGGTCTTGTGGTCGTCGATCCAGTTCAGGCAGTTCTCCAGGTTGCCCATGGAGTTGGCCAGACCGGACTTGGGAGAAGCCTGTTGGATGGTGATGTAATCCCACTCCTCCTCCGCAATAGCGGTAGAGACCTTGTAGAGGTTCTTGGTGGACCACACGCCGTTCGCGGCGGTGCTGGTCTTGTAGAAGTCGTAGGCAGAGTTGTCGTTGCGCATGTTGCTCCAGTGGGTATCCAGATCGCAACCGCCGATGTACAGGTTACCCAGCACGATCTCCTCATAGCCGGCGGACTCCAGCACCTGATACAGGTGGTTGTTCATCGCGTCCATGGAGAAGCTGTTGCCGATGGCCAGAACCTTCACAGAAGCCTTGGGGTTGGCAGCGTGGTTGTAATTCTCGGACTTGGTGTTGCCATAGACAACCACTTCGTTGCCGTCCTCGTCCTCATAGACGAAGTAGGGACGGGCGAAGATGTTGGTATCCAGGTTCGTATCGGGAATGCTGACAATACGTACAGCAAAAGCGAAGGAATCCTCTTCAACCTCAATGAGGTATTTGGCAGGGATATCGATGGTCTTCTTGCCATCCACAGAGGCCAGGGTCATATCGCCCTTGCCGACCATCATGTTGTTGGTCATAACGGCACCGGCCTTAACCAGCGTGTACAGATCGTCGCGATCCTTGTACAGCTTCACTTCGGCAGAGCCGTTAATATAGGCATTGGTCTCATCGATCTCAGCGCCCATGCCGGCAATCTCAAAGCGGAATGCCAGACCCTTACTGGAAGAGGTGGCATCCTTCACACTGGTCTGACCGCCGGTGATGATGTTGTTGGGGATGGGATCCTCGCCACCCACCTTCTCGATGGAGATGTTGTCCAGCCACAGCTCGTCGGGGGTACCGATACCGGAACCAACCAGCTTGAAGGTGGCAGTGGTGTTTTCACCGGAGTTGAAGGTGCCCTCGATCAGCTGCCAGTCGGTGCTGACAGAGGTGGCGTAGTACTTGTAGTACAGGTTCTTGGCTTTACCGTCGCCGCCGTTGGCGGTGCTGTTGGCCTCAGTGGCAATGTCGTCGCTGATCTGAATGTTCAGACCGTTGGACACAGCCTTGACTGCATAGCGGATGATGTAATCGCGGTTGGGCTGCAGGTTGAAGGTATGGGTCAGCAGACCGCCCCAGCCTCCGTTGCCCTTGGCGATCAGGCCGTAGTCGCCCTGATACTTAGCAGAGGAATCAACCACGACAGTGGACTGATGGGTGTTCCAGCCGGTGGTGTTACCGGTCTCAAAATCACCGTTGATGATGTAACCGTCGTTGGAAGGATCCTTCAGCTCCTTGATCTGTACGTCATCGATGTAGAAATCGGGAACGGTGTCAGCAGTCAGTCCGGAGAAATTCAGACGGATCAGAGACTCGTCGGTGGCCAGGAACTCGTGCTTGACCTGTGTCCACTCGCCGGCGTTGTTCTTCCAGGTGCCGCCGTAAGAGGTGCCGGAGGTCTGACCTTTGATGGTGTAGTTGAAGCCAACGTTGATGTAGTACCAGAAGGACAGCTCGTAGGTCTTGCCGTTCGTCACGGGGATGTCCTGATAGGCAATACCGTTCCAGCCGTTGCCCTTGGCGTGCAGACCGTAGTTGCCGGTGTGGGCAGCCTCGGCGGTGACGGTGGTGCCGTTGTAGACGGTCCAGCCGGAGGTGTCACCGGTCTCAAAATCACCGTTCTCTACGGGAGGCTTTTTATAGAACACCACGTCGTCGATCAGGATGGAGCTGGCATTACCGGTTACTTCGGTGGAGAATTTTAGCTGGATCGCATCTCCGTTGGGCTTAATGGTCCAGGTGTGCTCAACCCAGCCGGTGGCGGCGCTCATCCAGTTCCGGCCGCTGACAGAGGTGTATTCACCGACAATGTACAGGTTGAACACGTCGGAGCCGCTCAGATGCTTACTCCACCACTTGATGACATAGCTTTCGCCGGGGACCACGGTGATGGCCTTGGATAGGGCCGCCGAGCCATACTGACCCGGAGCGGTCAGCTTCAGAGCGTTGGTGCCGCCGTGGACGTCGTCAGTGACGATCTCCTTGGAGCCGCTGTTGCTGGTCCAGTTGGCCAGGCCGGCCTCAAAGTCGCCGTTGATAACCAGGTTTTCGATAGAAGAGGAGCCGGTGTCGCCGCCCTCAGGCTGATCGGGCTCGGCAGAAGTCTTTTTGACCATCTTCAGGTCGTCAACCCACAGATCCATAGCAGTGCCCTGATCCTGGAATTTAAACAGGATGCCGCCGCTAGTGGTGGGATGGGTGCCCACGTTGGTTTCGATGGAATACTCTTTCCATTCCGTAGTGGTCTGGAATTTCTCAGCGTAGTACGAGCCCCAGCCGCCGTTTTGGATGGTGATACCCATAGTACTGGCCACGCTGGCCTTTGCTTTAAAGCTGATAATGTAGTCGCCGTTTTGCTCTACGCCGGAAACGGCCTTGTAGATGGAACTCCATCCACCGGTGGCGCTCCACTTCAGGCAGTTGCTGCCATCGGGGCCCTCGGCCACCACGCTGCCGCCGTTGAGCTGAGTGCTGCCGTCTTCAAAGTCCCAGCTGAAAACGGGAGTCTCAGCGGCAGACACGCTCATCAGCGCACTCATGGGCAGAACGGTGCACAGCATAGCCATACAAGCGATGATGGCTAACACTTTGCGCAGTTTGATTTGCATACGATTTCCTCCTTATATTTTGATTGGTTTGTACCAATAACTAACCACCCTTAACTGTAACAGAAACCATAAGAAAAGACAATATGACACAAGGGATTAAGTGTGATTTTAATATTTTCGTAGAGAATTTTTGTATCGGATATATAGCCGCTCGGCGGTGGAAGAAAGGCTGCGTGATAAGAGTGGAATTTCTTTTGAAAAAGCCCAACATAAAACCCCGCCCGTGACGTGTATCACGGGCGGGGGATAGGAGTTTCATCTTGACTTAGGGGTGCGTGGAAGCGGTAACCTCGTAGGGGGTCTCAATGGCATTGTTAACTGCCTCGGCAATCGCCTCAAACTCGTCCGCAGTCAGTTCACCGGTGTAGCCAGCCATCACGCCGGCATCATCGCCGGAATAGTGGCAATACCAGGTCAACGCACCGGTGTAATCACCGTACTTGCTGTTCAGGTGATAACCATCGGAGCCGCCCTGAGTGGCGTCGGGCTCGTTAAAGCTGTCGCCAATGAAAGAGGTGCGGCCATTTTGGATGGAAGTGGCACAGGGGATGATCTCGTTAATGGCCTCGTGGGGAACGACCTTCTCCTGGGTGATGTTGACGATGTTGGTGTACATGGTCATCTGGTTGTAGTTGTGGTAGGTGTAGCTCCACAGATTACAACCCTCGCTGAAAGCCCAGATCATATGATAATCGGTCTTAACGGCGGTGTTCAGAGCGTTCTCCTTGATCCAATCGGTGATGGGGGTGATGCATTCATACTCAGTCATAGGTGTATCGAGGGTGATCTGCTCGCCCTCGCCGTTGATGCCCAGCTTAAAGCCGGAGATAGCTTGCCCGCCGATATAATCGGGGGAGGACTGGATGTTTACGTAATCCCATTCCTCATCCTTCAAAGCGGTCAAAGGAGCCACGTTATTGGTCTTTACCCAAGTTCCGTTGGTATTCTTACCATATTCGTACTGGGCCAGATTGTTCTGGATGTTATATAGGTGCTTGGGCATGGAGCAACCGGCCATGTAGAGGTAGCCGATGATAACCTCATCGTAGCCACCCTCTTTGAACATATTCCACAGATAGGTGTCCATAACGTCCTTGGAGAAGGAGTGACCGATGGACAAAATTTTGATGGAGGACTTGGGATTGGAAACCTTTTCGTAGCTATTGGACTTGATATCGCCGTAAACAGTAACCTCCTGACCGCCCTCCATGTAAACGTAATAGGGACGGGCATAGATGGCGGTTTCGGTATGGCGCTCCGGGATGTCCAGAATACGCACGGCGAAAGAGACGCTTTCAGCGGTCAAGCCTGCCAAATACACGGCAGGAATGTCGATGATCTTACCGCCGTTGACCGCTTCCAGAGTGAAGTTAGCAGCACTCTGACCCACAGAAGCCTGATTGGTCATCACAGCGCCCATACGCACCAAGTCGTACTGGGTGTCATCCAGAGTGATCTTACCGCTATTCTCCACATATTCGTTTTCAAAACTCTTTTGAGCATTGATAGCCTCAACGTCAAACTTAAAAGCCAGGCCGTAGCCGGTTTCATCCGTGCCGGTACCGGCGGCTACGTCACGGATGCTGGCGCCGCCGTAGTGGATCAGAGCCTCGGGATACACCTCGCCTCCCACGCGACCGCAAACGATGCTATCTACATAGATGTTGGCGGAAGTGCCGGTGCCGTCACCGCAGAAGTTGATGACGCCGGTGGTAGCGGGAGCCGTGAAGGTAAAGGTGATCTGAGTCCAGTCACCGGTGTTGTTGGTGGCACGATAGCCACTGGTCCAGGATTCCTGAACGGAGGTATTTGCTTTAATCTGTACGTTGACGCCGCCGGATACCACCTTCATCCACATGGTGATGGTATACTGTTGGCCGACTTTCAGGTTGTTGATACTCTGATATGCCAGACCGCCCCAACCGCCGTCACCGACCAGATTCATACCGAAGACACCTTCGTGCTTAGCGCCGGTGTTGACGGCAGTACCGGAATATACAGTCCAGGGGTAATTCTTACCGGTCTCGAAGTCGCCATTGTAGATATAGCCGTCAAAGGAAGGATCCTTCTCCTCCACAACCAGCATATCATCTACGTAGGCCTCGTCCACGGTGCCGGTGCCGCCACCGCAGAAGTTGATGCACAGTACGTTAGTGGTGGGAGTAACGGTAAAGCTTCCCTGTGTCCAGGTGTTGCTGTTATAACCCTTAGTCGACAGGTTAGTGCCGGAGGTACCGCCATCCTTGATCTGGAAGTTAACGTAACCCACGGTAACCTTGATCCAGAAGGAAATGGTGTAGGTCTTGCCGGCCACTACGTTCACGGTGTTTTGATAGATCATACCACCGTAGTTGCCGGCAGGGTTGGTGATGTGGGCACCATAGTTACCGGTATGAGCGGCCTCCGCCTTGGCCGTGGCGGTCTGGGAACAGTTCCAGCCCTGCATGGTGCCGATTTCAAAGTCGCCGTTGGTGATATAGCCGTCAAAAGATGCCTCGGGGTTCTTGGTCAGAACCACGTTATCGATCAAAATAGTGCCGACGGTGTTTGCTGCTTCGTTGGAGAATTTCACCAACAGGCGGGTGGTGGTAGCACCGATGGTCAGTTCCATCGTGCTCTGCACCCAGTTGCCGGAGGTCTCGTTCATCCAGGATTGACCGGTTTTGGTCTCGGCACCATCCAGATAGAGGTTAAAAACGCCGCTGCCGGACACACGCTTACTCCACCAGGTGATGGTGTAGGTCTTGCCGGGCTCCACGTCCACATATTGGGTGGCGATACCGCTGTACTGTCCGGAGGGATCTTTCATCTGCAGGGCATAGCTGCCTTCTTGACCGCCGCTGACGACAGAACCGTTAGAGTTGAGGCTCCAACCGTTGCTTCCGTCCTCGAAACTGCCGTTGACCAGCAGATTTTCTCCGGTGGTGGGAACCTCGGGCTCGGTTTCTTTCGAAGTAATTGTTACGTCGTCGATCCAAAGGTAGCTATTGGCAACCATAGCCCAAGTGGACTGAAAGTAGATCATCAGGCTGGTGTAGTCACCGGTATTAAATTCATAGGTGCAATCCGTCCAAGTAGAGGAAGAGCCGACGGTATAGCGCGGAATCTGTGCGCTGATATCGGTCCAGTTACTCTGGAAGTTCACCATCAGACCCGCATTGGCCGTCTTGCCTTTGAAAGACAGAACATAATCCGTATTGGCAGATACGTTAACTGTTACATAGGTCCATGCATAATCCACGGTAGTACAGTCTAGCTTCAAGGATTTGCTTCCGGAGCCGGGGTCAGAGGTGTCGAGGGAAATGGCGGAAGAAGTGCTCCAGCCGCTGGTATTGCTCTCAAAGGTACCGTTGCTGACCAGGTTGGTGGCCGCAGAAGCGGTCAGAGCGCCCAAAGGCAGCAGACCGCACAGCATTACCATGGCCATCAGGGTAGCGAGAGCCTTTTTGATGTCGATTCGCATAGGTTTTTCCTCCTTAAAAGAAATTAGGGGGATGCAAAATAGAATGGCATTAGGTCCAGCCTAACTCACCATCATTGTAGGGAAAACTATTGGGATCCTCTGCGATTGCCTCTTCCGGGCAAAATTTTTGTTCTTCGAGTAATGGCTTGCAGTACAATTTCTTCAAAACCACAACTCCTTTCCGCTTGTTCCTGATGTGCATCCGAAACGATGCCCAATCATAAGATCATATTACAATGAATAATAGGAGAATGTCAAGGAATCCCCCTCAATATGGGAGTTTTTTTGTATTTTTTAAATAAAAAGTTCTACTTTTTGACCGCACCATTTCAAAACGGCAAAAGGTATGACGGATCATAAAAAAACAGCCCACACAAACTGTGTGAACTGTTTCTGAAAACAACGATTAGGTCCAGCCTAACTCACCATCATTATAGGGGAAGCTGTTAGGATTTTCATCGGCAATCGCTTCCTCGACGGAGAACGCAAGGTACTCGACCAGCGGTGCAGCATATACTTTTTTCATCGCAAGGACTCCTTTCGCTCTTGTCAGTAATGAATTATCATATAACAGATTGTATTATACATTAGTTGCCGTTTTCTGTCAAGCCTTTTTTATCATTTTCTACGGATTCTTCCGTAATGATAAAAATAGCCCCCGGCAAAATATTGCCGGGGGCAGGAATCTTATTCAGTGGGCTGCGCAGCGTCGTAGGATGTGGTTACGGTATCGCCGTATACCACGATCTCTACACCATCCTGCTCGTAGACGTAGTAGGGACGGGTGGAGATGGGGGTGTCCTTACCCACGTTGGGGATGTTGATCACGCGGGTAGCAAAGCTCAGCTCGCCATTCTCTGCATCGACAGAGTACAGGCGGACAACGGGGGAATTAATAACTTTTCTGCCGTCCAGATGCTCCAGATCCAGAACAGCACCATCCTGATTGGATACGATAGTACCCATACGGATCAGGGTGTATTCCACACCGTCAGAGAAGGGGGTGATTTTGGCCGAGCCTTCGACGTACTTGTTCATCTGCTCCAGACCGACGTCGGTTGCCTTTACTACGAAGCGGAAAGCCAGGCTGTTGTTTTCCTCCGCTACACTGGTGCCATCCGCAGTGATGACGGCGACAGGCAGTGTCACTTCGCGGATCTCGCCGCAGACGTTGCAATCAATGTCGTAATCATCATCATAGCTGTGATCGCCATAGCCGGTGCGGACGCTCATCATATTGGTTACGGTAGTCTGTGCTTCATCCGCCCAAGCGGAGCCACAGAGGTCGCAATACCAGTATTCGATGTTGCCCATAGTCCGGCAGTCGGCGGCCTCAACGGCTTCGACGTGGACGATGTTGTGAGCGGCCTCTTCATTGGTCAGTTCGCCGCACATCATGCAGCGCTGATCGCAGGCATAGAAGTACTCGTGCTCCATCCACACCTTCACCATCATAGCATTCAGGGGGATACCGACAGCATTGGCGTTATCCCAGTGAGAGCCGCAATATTCACAGTACCAGTACTCGATGTTACCGGGCTCGGTGCAGCTGACGGGATCCTTCGCCTCAACGTGAAGGATGTTGTGGGCGGCTGCCTCATTGGTCAACTCACCGCAGTTCATGCAATATTGGTCACAGGCACAGAAATACTGGTGGTCCTCGGTAGCCTCAACGGGCAGGCCGCAGACGGTGCACACGCCAGCCTGACAGGCAGACTCAGCATCGCTGACGCAGGCGCCGGGTACACGGATCATCATCTGGTTGGCCCACTGGGTGCAGTTCTCATCCAGCCAGCAGGTGCCGCAGTCGTCACAGCTCCAATACTCAACGTTACCGTACTCAACACAGCTGGCCGCCTCAGTGGCGGCAGTATAGGACAGGGTATGGGTGGCATCGGGGTTGGTCAGTTCGCCACAGTTCATACAGTACTGATCGCAGGCGAAGAGATACTCGTGATAACAGTAGTTGGACTCCTCCTCGCCGCAGACGTCGCAGACGCCGTCCACAAAGGTGTGGTCCACACTACCGGCCACGGGCTCGCCACAGTACAGACAGTTACCGGTGGCGCAGGGGATCTCGGCGTCGCTCTCGCACTCAACGCGGGCTTCGAGCAGCTCGCCGCAGTACAGACAGTTGCCGTCCTGGCAGATGGGATAGTATTCGCACTCCCAGCCGGGGATGACCTCGCCGCAGGTGGCGCAGACGCCATCCTTACAGAGGGGGATATCGCCCAGATCGTGGTCCACAACGATCTTGACCGTCATAGCGTTCAGAGGGATACCGGTACCCTCCGCATTATCCCAGCAGGCACCGCAATAGTCGCAGTACCAGTACTCGATGTTACCGGGGGCCTGGCAGGTAGCCTCTTTGGCCTCAACGTGGATCTTGTTGTGTTTAGCGCGGGGGTTGGTCTTCTCGCCGCAGCTGTTGCAGTACGGATCGCAAGCATAGATATACTCGTGCTCAGCCTCGGGGCGGGATTCCTTGCCGCACAGGGTGCAAACCTTGGAGCAGTCGTACTCATACTCGTGCTCACAGGCGGGGGTCAGGCACTCCATCACGATGTTATCGAAGGTGCCGCAGGCATTCTCAGAGCCACCCATAAAGGAGACCAAAATGGCGGTATAGCTACCGGAGTTGAACTCAATAACATTCTCGGTCCATTCCTCGCCGCCGTTGATGGCGACGTTGGCCACGTTGGTGGTATCGTTGCTATCCTTGACCAGGAGGTTCATATCCTTCACGTTTTTACCCCATACGGTGATGCGGTAATCGGTGTTGGCCTCAACAGCGATGGGCAGCTGACGCACATGCATCCACTGACCGGAAACGATGTCCAGAGCGAAGCTGTCGTCCTTGCCGCCGATAACCACCTCGGCCTTGGGGCAGGAACCCCACAGGTTATTCCAGGGAGCGAGATCACCGGTCTCAAAGGTACCGTTGATCAGATAGCCGTCGTTGGAGGGATCCTTCTTCTCAAACATAAAGAAGTCATCCACCACAACGTGGGAGCCGGCTACGTTACCCATAATGCAGATATACACCTGGCTGTAGGAGCCGGAATTGAAGTTCAGAGAGGTCAGCGTGAAATCCTCGCCGGAGGCGAAGCCGGTCTGAGCAATATTGCCGGCGTCGTTGCCGTCCTTGACCAACAGGGTCATATTGGTGGCGTTTTTGCCGTAGGCACGCACCACGTAGTTGGTGTTGGGCTGGACGTTGACCTTCTGACGGACGACCTGATACATATCGGCATCAACCTGCATAGCAGAGCCGCCGTTGCGACCCTCCACGATGGCAATCTTGGCAGAGCCCCAAACGGACTCCCAGGAGTCGGTCTTAGCGGTCTCAAAATCACCGTTGGTGATATAGCCGTCGAAGGAGGGATCTTTCAGTTCCAGAGCAGAGACGTCATCCACATAAATCTCCTCAGCAACGCCGTTGCCGCCGCCGCAGAAGTTGATGAAGATGCTTTCAGTGGTGGGAGAGACAAGGAAGGTCTTTGTGGTCCATTCGCCGGCAGCGTTAGTGTCGAACCAGTCGCCGCCCAGGATCGCACCGTTGCCGTCGCCATCCTTAATCTGAATGTTGACGCCATTAGCAATGACTTTGAAACTGAGTGTAATTTCATAGGTCTTACCGGGGGTGGCATAGACGGTCTGGTTCAGCATGCCGCCCCAGGAGCCGTTACCTTTCAGGTGGGCGCCGTAGGAGCCGTTATGAGCGGCAGCGGCATCGATCGCGCTGGATTGATGGATCTCCCAGCCGGTCTTGTCACCGGTTTCGAAGTCGCCGTTGACAACCTTGCCGATGAGGGCGGGGTCCACAACCTCAACGATCTTTAGGTTATCAATGTAATAAATGGGGGCGTTGGCGGCGGCATAGCCGGAGGTGAACATCACAATAGCAGAACCGGTCAGAGCCAGGTTACTCATGCTGAGTTCATAATCCTGCCACTCGGTGGTCACGTCAACGGCCTCGGCAAAGACATCGCCGGTCCAGTTGTTATTGACCTTAAAGTTCATTTTGCATTCTTTGTTAGCTTTGGCCTGGAAGGTCACCTTATAGTTCGTGCCGGTCTTGATGCCGTTCACGTAGGCATAGGTGTTCTGCCAGTCAGCAGTGGTGGCATCAAAGACGATGTAGCCATTCTCGGCAACCGCTCTTTCAAAGCCACCGTTGTCGCTGTCGAAGTTCTTGTCCAGAACAACGTCACCGGGAGCCGCAAGGATGCTCATCGGAATTACCGAGCATAGCATCAGCACAGCTGCCAGGACAGCAACGATTTTACGCATGGTTTTCATTGCTTGCTTCCTCCTTGAAAATTGATGGATTAGAAATGTGTATATACCTAAACGTAATTATACCGTCAAACCCCTCTTCTTGTCAATGCGAAACAGTAAAATATAGTATAAACACCATAAATTAAAGGGAAAGTGACATCTTGCAGCAAAAAGAAAACCCCCACGGCTTACACCGTGGGGGTCATTGCTATTGAGTTATAGCGTGATACTCGGTTGGGGATTAGCCCAGAACCGCAGCGTAGGAGGAGACAACAGCGTCACCGTAGATGGTGGTCTCAACGCCGTCGATCTCGATGACGACGTAGGGGATCGCAGTGATCTGCACATCCAGCTTATCGGCGGGGATGTTGATCACACGCACAGCGAAGGAGGCGGAATCCTCAGACAGATCACACAGATACACAGCCTTGATGTC